>JBAVXU010000158.1:0-12350 GCA_049698415.1 Mycobacteriales bacterium | reverse complement strand
TCGCCTCGACTCTGCAGATCTCGATCCGCACAGCCGAGCACCATGTGCAGGACATCTACGCCAAGCTCGGCATCTCAAGCCGTGCCCCGGCTGCCCTCTTCGCCATGGAGCACGGCCTCGTCGGCCCAAGAGATTGGTAGTTCTGCCCATGCTCGCGGCCGTCCCTGGTCCCTAGCGTCGTCACCCGACCGTCAGACCGACTGGCGACCTGGAGGTGCAGCATGACGACGGACATCGGCACGGACAACGACCTGCGCGGCGCACACACGCAGCCGCAGGCGATCTGGCAGGAGATGGCTTCGGGCTGGGAGGCACGCAGGACCTACCTCAGGGAGTTCTCCGGTCACGTCACCGCCTGGATGATCGACCGCCTCGACCCCAAACCGGGGCAGACGATTCTCGACTTGGCCGCCGGCACGGGCGACACCGGCTTCGAGGCTGCCGTGAGGATCGGCCCGACCGGCCACCTCATCTCTACCGACTTCGCCTCAAACATGGTGGAGGTGGCGATCAGGCGGGCGAAGGAACTCGCGGTGACCAACGTGGAGTTCAGAGTCCTGAACGCGGAGAGCAACGACCTTGAGACCGACAGCGTCGACGGCGTGCTCTGTCGCTGGGGGTACTCCCTCATGCTCGAGCCCGCCGCGGCCTTGGCCGAGACACGACGGGTGCTCCGCGAAGGCGGGAAGCACACCCTCTCGGTGATGGGCACGCCACAGGACAACCCGTGGGGCTTCCGGCTGATGGGGTCGATCGTGGGGCTGGGTCTCATCCCGCCCCCCGACCCCCGACACCGGGGGGGCCTTTTCTCGCTGGCCGACCACGACGACCTGCGGCGCCTGATCTCGGCGGCCGGCTTCGCCGACCTCGACATCGAGAACCAGCCGTTCCAGCTCCGGTTCGCAGACTTCGACGACTACTGGCGGTTCATTCTGGAATTCGCAGGTGGCGTCTCGATCCTGTTGCGAAGCTTCTCCGACGAGCAACGGGCGGCCGTGCGACAGGCGACCGAGAGCGCGATCCAGGAGTTCCGGCTGTCCGACGGCTACGAATTCCCCGCGATGACAGTCAACGCCTGCGCGAGCTGACCCGGCTGCCCAGGCACCAACATCAAGGCTGTCGGGGCACCGTTGACACTCAAACAAGCCATGAATTTGGGATGAATTCAGACCAAATCCGACTATGACATTCATAATTTCTGAGGCATTAATTCCTGCCGCATGGAGGTGTGCAGGGCGGGGGAACGGGCACACAGGTGCGAGGCAAGCGGAGTTCGAGCAGCCCGCGGCAGCGCACGATAGGAGCCCGTCATGGCCGACGTTAGGCGCCTCCCCCGCCCCCAAGCCGCCGCCTGGGAATGGCAGTTGCAGGGTGCCTGCCGGGGAGCCGACAGCGATCTGTTCTTCCACCCCGAGAACGAGCGGGGTCCGGCCCGGAGCCGGCGCGAGGCCGCCGCCAAGGCCGTCTGCCTGAGCTGCCCCGTCCTCGAAAGATGCCGAGAGCACGCATTGACCCTGCGCGAGCCGTACGGTGTCTGGGGCGGCATGTCCGAGGCCGAGCGCGAGCACATCGTTGCAAGCGCGCCGCTGACCAACGTCGTGTGAGGGCGTCCGGCTGGGCCGGAAGCAGGCGCACACCAGCGCACCTTGGGGGGTAACTGACAGTGCGGCGCCCAGCCACGTTGCGTGCCGCCATCTGCCTGCTCATCGTGAGCGCGTTTGCGGCCTCGGTCCTGCTTCCCGACCACGCTCCGCGGGCGGCCTCGCTGTCCGCCGTTCTGACGCCGTCAGCGCAGGCGAGCGTACGACCGCTGGGCATCCCACTCGTCGACCCGCAACCGGCATCGTTGGCGACCCGGCTGCGCCCCGATGTCCTCGTGAGCTCGTCGCGCCCGCTCCCGGCCGCGATCCTGGCCCGGCTGGCGGCAGCCACACCCTCGCCGCAGCACTTCGTGAGCATCCGGGCCGCGACGATGCGGGTCGGTCCGGCCAACCTGATCGCCTGGGGTGTGGACCCTGCGGCCTTCCGCGGATTCACCTCGAAGGCGACGGCCGAGTCCGACGGGGTGTGGGCGTCGCTGGCCGACGGCAACGCGGTGATGTCGCACAGCACGGACAAGGCACTCGGTCTCCCGCTGGGCAGCCAGTTGTCGATCAACGGCGACGGGGTCCCGTTGACCTCGCCATTGCGGCTCGGTGCGGTTGCCACGACCGGGTTGCCGGGCGTCTCGGTGCTGGTGTCGGATGCGGCGGCGAGCAGCCTCGGCTTCCCCGCTGCCAACACGGCGTTGCTCTCGGCCGGCCAGGGCGATCCGCTGGCGCTGACTCTGGCCGCGCGCCGGATCGTGGGCTCTGCCGCGACCGTCCGGCAACTCACGCCGTCGCACCAGACCATCGCCGTGCTCAGCGGCGGACCTGCCGCCCGGTCGCTCGGGTCGTTCAACTACCGCTACTTCCCCAACGGCACGATCGCTCCGGACCCGGCGTGGATACGCGCCAACATCGTGCTGGCCGACGTGCCCATCCTCGGCCAGGTGCGCTGCCACCGGCTGATCATTCCGCAGCTCCGCGCGGCACTCACCGAGGTCGTCGCAGCGGGACTGGCCGGCTCGATCCACCCAGGTGAGTACGCCGGCTGCTACAACCCGCGGTTCATCGACCGCGACCCGCGCCAGCCCATCTCACTGCACACCTGGGGCATCGCCCTGGACCTCAACGTGCCGGGCAACCAGCGGGGCACCGCCGGGCAGATGGACCGCCGGGTGGTCACGATCTTCAAACGCTGGGGCTTCGGGTGGGGCGGCGACTGGGCCTACACCGACCCCATGCACTTCGAGGTCTCGTCGCTGGTGACGCCGCGCTGACACGAGAACGCCCGCCTCGATGAGGCGGGCGTTCTCGATCAGGCTGTGCTGGTCGGGCTAGAACCCGTGCGAGTGGCCGTGGCCGTTGGCGCCCGCGGACTCCTCGTCCTCCTGCGGCTTCTCGACGACCAGGCTCTCTGTCGAGAGCAGCATGCCGGCGATCGATGCCGCGTTGGCAACCGCTGAGCGGGTCACCTTGACCGGGTCGACGACGCCCTGCTTGAGCAGGTCGCCGTACTCCCCCGTCGCGGCGTTGAGCCCGTGACCGGTGCTGAGCTCGGCCACCTTGGAGACGGCGACGTAGCCCTCGAAACCGGCGTTGGTGGCGATCCACCGCAGCGGCTCCGACAGCGCCTTGCGTACGACGCTGACGCCGGTCGCCTCGTCGCCGGTCTTGCCCAGGTTGCCGTCGAGGATCGGCGCCACGTGCACCAGCGCGGATCCGCCGCCGGCCACAATGCCTTCCTCGACCGCAGCGCGGGTCGCCGACACGGCGTCCTCGAGACGGTGCTTCTTTTCCTTGAGCTCGACCTCGGTGGCCGCGCCGACGCGGATGACCGCGACGCCGCCGGCCAGCTTGGCCAGCCGCTCCTGCAGCTTCTCGCGATCCCAGTCGGAGTCGCTGGCCTCGATCTCGGCCTTGAGCTGACGGACCCGGTCGGCGACCAGGGTCGCGTCACCGGAGCCGTCGACGATCGTCGTGTCGTCCTTGGTGATCGTGACGCGGCGAGCAGCGCCCAGAACTTCGAGGCCGACCTGGTCGAGCTTGAGCCCGACCTCTGCCGAAACGACCTCGGCGCCGGTCAGCACCGCGATGTCCTGCAGCATCGACTTGCGGCGGTCACCGAATCCCGGTGCCTTGACGGCCACCGACGGGAACGTCTTGCGGATCGCGTTGACGACCAGGGTCGAGAGCGCCTCACCATCGACGTCCTCGGCGATCAGGACCAGCGGACGGCTGGCCTGCATCACCTTCTCGAGCACCGGCAGCAACTCGCTGACAGCGCTCACCTTGCCGTTGACGATCAGGATGTAGGGGTTGTCGTAGACCGCTTCCATCGACTCGGGGTCGGTGACGAAGTACGGCGAGATGTAGCCCTTGTCGAACTGCATGCCCTCGGTCAGCTCCAGCTCGAGGGACATGGTGTTGGACTCTTCGACGGTGATGACGCCGTCCTTGCCGACCTTGTCCATCGCCTCGGCGATGAGCTCGCCGATGGCGGCGTCCTGCGCCGAGATGGTCGCGACGTGCGCGATGGCCTCGTGTGAGTCGACCTCGATCGCACCGGCCAGCAGGGCGTCGGAGATCGCCGTGACGGCGGCCTCCATGCCGCGCTTGAGCGCCATCGGGTCAGCGCCGGCGGCAACGTTGCGCAGGCCTTCGTGCACCATCGCCTGAGCCAGGACGGTGGCCGTGGTCGTGCCGTCACCGGCGATGTCATTGGTCTTGGTGGCGACCTCCTTGGCCAGTTGAGCGCCGAGGTTTTCGTACGGGTCGTCGAGCTCGACCTCACGGGCGATCGTGACGCCGTCGTTGGTGATCGTGGGAGCGCCGTACTTCTTGTCGATCACGACGTTGCGCCCGCGTGGGCCGAGGGTCACCTTGACCGTGTTGGCCAGCACGTCGACGCCGCGTTCGAGTGACTTCCGCGCGTCGCCGGAGAAGCTGAGGATCTTGGGCATTCGTGCTTCCTTCCATGCGCCACCGCCCCGAGGCCGTACGGCTCCGGGGCGGTCAGACGCGACAGGTTACTTCTGGACGACTGCGAGGACGTCGCGAGCCGAGAGGACGAGGTATTCCTCGCCGTGGTACTTGACCTCGGTGCCGCCGTACCTCGAGTAGAGAACGATGTCGCCGACCTGGACGTCGATCGGGATGCGCTGGCCGTTGTCGTCGACGCGACCCGGCCCGACAGCCAGAACGGTGCCCTCCTGGGGCTTCTCCTTGGCGGTGTCCGGGATGACGAGACCGGAAGCCGTGGTTGTCTCGGCCTCGAGGGCCTGAACGACGACCCGGTCCTCGAGTGGCTTGATATTGACCTTGGTAGCGGTGCTCACAGGCTCTCCTGAATTGGTCACAATGATCGATTGCTGCGCCGAGCCGACCTGCCGTCGCGGGCGTCAGGCGCTCACGTGCGCTGGCACACTCGCGGGGAGAGTGCCAACTGCGAGATTAGGACGCGGGTTAGCACTCCGTCAACCCGAGTGCCAGCATTGTGAGCGTGGAGATCGCCGATGTGGCCGCGTTGCGCTCAACGGAGGGCCGGGCGGTGCTGGCCGAGATCGGCCCGTACGACAGCGCCGAGGCCATCCGGGTCGCCGCCACGCTGCGTTCTGCCGGTCACCCGGCCGATCTGGTGGCCACGGCGCTGACCCAGGCCCGGCTCCGCGGGCGGGCGGCCGCGAAGTTCGGCCCGGACGCCGAGCGGATGCTCTTCACCCCCGACGGCCTCGAACAGGCGACCCGCGCCGTTGTCGCCGAACACCGGGCAGCTCGGTTCGCCGCCGCCGGCCGGACCTCGGTCGCGGACCTGTGCTGCGGGATCGGCGGGGACCTGGTCGCGCTGGCCCGGGCCGGCGCAGACGTGCACGGGGTCGAAATCGACCCGGTCACCGCCGCCGTCGCCGGCGCCAACGCCGAGGAGCTGGGGCTGGCGGAGCGGGCCAGGGTCAGCCCCGCGGACGCCACGGCCCAGGACATCGGGTCCTACGACGCGGTGTTCCTCGACCCCTCCCGCCGCTCCGGCGGGAGGCGGGTGTTCAATCCTGACGCCTACGCGCCACCCTGGTCGTTCGTGACGCGGGTGCTGGGCGGCGACGCCTGCGTCAAGGTGGCACCGGGGATCCCGCACGATCGGATCCCGCCCGGCGTCGAGGCCGAATGGGTTTCCGACGCAGGCGACGTCAAGGAAGCCGCCTTGTGGGGTGGGGCGCTGCGATCGACCGACAGGCGCGCCACCCTGCTCCCCGGTGGCGCCACGCTGGTCGGCGCCGACCTCGACCGGCCGCCGGTCCGACCCCCGGGCCGTTGGTTGTACGAACCGGACGGCGCCGTCATCCGCGCTCACCTGGTGGCCGCGGCGGCCGCCGAGGTCGACGGCGCACTGCTCGACCCGACCATCGCGTACTTCTCCGCCGACACCTACCAGGCGACCGCGTTCGCGACGGCCTACGAAGTCACCGACGTCATGCGCTTCTCGGTCAAACGGCTGCGCGAACTGCTCCGACAGCGCGGCGTGGGGATCGTGACCGTGAAGAAGCGTGGCTCCCCGGTCGAGCCGGAGACGTTGCGCCAGCAGTTGCGGCTGACGGGCAGCGCGCACGTGGTGGTCGTGGTCACCCGGGTTGCGGGCACGCCCACGGTGCTGGTCTGCCAGCCGCCCGCACCGCCGCAACCGGTCGGGTGAGGAGCGCCGACTCATCCCAGCGAGGTGCGTGGGCCTCCTGAATCGCCCAGCCAGTCATGAGGTTTGCGCTCAGGACGTGGCGACGGCGCGGGGCCGGCGGACCGCGGCAACCGAATGCGGCCGGCGGCTGCGTCAAAGCGCAAAAAACGGGGTATGGCAGGATTGATCGGGACGCCGCCGATCGGTCCAGAGCGTCCAGCCACGAGGGGCAGCCGATGACCAGTGCGCTCGCAGTAGAAATCCTTGACGCGACAGTCTTTGTCGACCCGCTCAACTGCGACATCGACCTCGCCGGCGTCGTCGGGGAGGTCGTCGGCGGTGGCGGGTCCGCGGACGGGGTGCGCGCCGAGGTCCTGATGAGTGTCAACGAGGACGCCGACCGCGATCGCGCCGTCGCGTGGCCGGGGGGCTTCCTCTATTTCCCCCTCGTCATCGAGGTCTACGCCAACCCGGCGGCTCCGCGCGAGGAGCGCGCCGTGGTCACCGCACGACTGCTGTCGGCGCTGTGGTCCCGCGGCATCGCCGCGGTGGCCGCCTGCGAATACGACGACCTGCTGCCCGCCGCCTCCGGCACCGGCGACCGCGACCTGCCGTGGCCGGCCCGAGCTAGCTAGGTTCCGTTCAGGCCCGCGTCGGGTCAGGCCAGCACTGCCGTCACCGGCATCGACGAGTCCGTCGGCAGGTCGAGCGCCGACGGTGCGATCCCGTCGGCCACCAGCAGGGCGCCCAGGGCGGCCACCATCGCGCCGTTGTCGGTGCACAGTGAGGGCTTGGGAATGCGTAGCCGGATCCCGGCGGCGGCGCAGCGTTGTTCGGCCAGAGCACGGAGCCGCGAGTTGGCGGCGACGCCACCGCCGATCAGCAGGGTGTCCACACCGGACTCGCGGCAGGCAGTCACGGCTTTGGCGGTGAGGACGTCGGCAACCGCCTCCTGGAAGGACGCGGCGACGTCGGGCACCGACACCGCCACACCGTCGCGCTGCCGCGACTCGACCCACCTGGCCACCGAAGTCTTCAAGCCTGAGAAGGAGAAATCGTGCGCCGCGTCGCGCGGCCCGGTCAGGCCACGTGGGAAAGCGATCGCGCCGGCGTCCCCATCGCGCGCGACCCGGTCGATGTGCGGGCCCCCGGGGAACGGCAGGCCCAGCAGCCGAGCCACCTTGTCGAAGGCCTCCCCCGCGGCGTCGTCGACGGTGGCGCCCAGCGGGGTGATGTCTCGAGTCACCGACTCGACCAGCAGCAGCGACGAGTGGCCACCGGACACGAGCAACGCGATGCAGGGCTCGGGCAGTGCGCCGTGCTCGAGGGAGTCCACGGCGATGTGCGCGGCCAGGTGGTTGACGCCGTACAACGGCTTGTCCAGGGCCAGGGCGTAGGCCTTGGCGGCCGCGACGCCGACCAGGAGCGCACCGGCCAGACCCGGGCCAGCGGTCACCGCGATCGCGTCGATATCCCCGATCGAGACCCCGGCCTCGGCCATCGCGCGATGCATCGTCGGCACCATCGCGTGCAGGTGCGCGCGGGAGGCCACCTCGGGGACGACGCCGCCGAAACGCGCGTGGGCCTCGACGCTGGAGGCCACGGCATCGGCGAGCAGCCGACCACCGCGGACGATCCCCACTCCGGTCTCGTCGCACGAGGTCTCGATGCCCAGCACCAGCGGCTGATCAGCCGGCACGGCGCACCATCACGACAGCGTCGGTGCCGCTGGGCTGGTAGTAGCGCTTGCGCAGCCCGACCGGTTCGAATCCCTGGGTGGCGTAGAGCCGTTGTGCGACCGCGTTGTCAGCGCGCACCTCCAGGGCTACCGAGGTGGCCCGTCGCCGGTCCGCCTCGGCGAGCAGCGCCGACAACAGCGCGCGCCCGATCCCGGCCCCCTGGCGGTCCCGGCGCACGCCCAGGGTCTGGATGTAGGACTCCGGACCGTACGTCGAGAGCCCGGCGTAGCCCACCACGTCGGGCTCCTCACCTGCGGGGCGCGGCTCGGTGGCGACGAGATAGTGCCGGCTGGCGTACTCCGCCAACTCCGACCAGAACACCCCGACGGTCCAGCGTTCGGCCCCGAACAGGTCGATCTCGATCGGCATGATTGAGGCGATCTGCCACCACCGCATCCGTTGCAGGTCGATCACCGCAGGACCGCCTTGGGTCGGCCCGGCGGTGCGGTGTCCGGGCGGCGCAGATAGATCGGCGCGAGCGGCTCCGACGGTGCGCCACCGAGAGCGCGGTCGGCAGCCAGCCCGGCGAGGGCCAGGGCAGCGGGATATTCGGGAGGCTCGACCGGCAGGCCGAGGACGTCGGCGTACATCACCGCTCCGGCGCCGCGGGCGAGATCGCAGCCGGTGACATCGATGTCGGCCGGTCGGTCGACCGCCGGCCCGGAGGTCCGCGTCCCCTGCTGGTCGTACGCCGCCCAGTAGACCTCGCGGCGGCGGGCATCGGTGGCCACCAGCAACCGGCCACCGGGCGGCGGCGCCGCGAGTCCGTCCAGCGAGCAGGCACCGTAGGCCGGCACCGCGAGGGCATCGGCCAAGGCGAGTGCGGTGACCAGCCCGACCCGAAGGCCGGTGTAAGGCCCTGGTCCGACTCCGGCGACGACGGCGGCGACGTCGCCTGTGGTGAGCCCAGCCTGGGCGAGGACCTCGTGCACGGATGGTACGAGCACCTCACCATGGCGGCGCGGGTCGATCGTGACCTGCTGAGCGACGAGGCTGGGCGCGCCGTCCCCGGTCACGTCGACGAGCGCGGTGGTGACCGCCGGTGTGGACGTGTCGAGCACCAGCAGCAGCACACCGGCCAGCGTATCCGCCGTCGCAGGTCAGCCGGGCGTCAGTGACCCCGACGAAGCCGGGCAACATCCGCGGCGGCCACGACACGCACGTGCCGCTCCCGACGCCGAGATGGCCGGCCGCCGCCGGCAGCGGCGGACGCACTGCGGGCACCTCCGGCTCGGGGGAACAGCACGACGAGCTGTGGGCGCCGGCGGTACGGTAACTGCCCGCCGACGAGCTTCGGTGACAGCGAGCGAGGAGTGGGAGGGCCGCACGGATGTACGGGCTGCCGGCCAACTTCCAGCCGACGATCTTCGAGGGCCGGCAGCTGACCTCGGTGACGTTCGCCGAGAACGTCATCCACCTCAACTTCGACGAAGAGCTGAGCGTGAGCGTTCTGGATGCGGTCGCCTACCGCAACGCCAGCGACAACGACGAGATGGTCGACGCACCTCCGCTGGCCAGCACCAGCCTGGTCTCGCTCGTCGGTCAGTACGTCACGGCCGGCCGGGTCGAGTCGTCGCGGCAACTCCTGCTCGAACTCGAGGGTGGCGGCTGGCTCCGCCTCACCGACAACTCCGAGATGTACGAGTCATTCATCATCACCATCGACGGCAAGGAAACCATCGTCTGACTCCCTGCCGGTCAGCGCCGCGACGCGCTGCAGCCAGCTGTCCCCCCGAGGCACCAGCGTGCCGGTGCGGGCATCACCGTCGTCGCCACGTTCGAGCCGGATCTCGAGATGGTCGTCGGCCAGCCGTTCGGCCAGACCGCTGCCCCACTCCACGACCGTGACCGAATCGGAAAGCGTCGCATCGAGGTCCAGATCGTCGATCTCGGCCACGCCACCGAGCCGGTAGGCATCGACGTGCACCATCGGCAGCCGGCCATCGCGGTGGATCCGGGCAATGACGAACGTCGGCGAGGTCACCGGCCCCCTCACGCCGAGACCGGCGCCGATGCCCTGCGCCAGGACGGTCTTGCCCGCCCCGAGACTGCCGGTGAGCAGCACCAGGTCACCCGCAACGAGCACCTCGGCGACGCGCCGGCCGAGTTCGCGGGTGTCGGCCGCTTCGGGCAGCCTCATCCGGCGCCGGCCAGTTCGGCTGCCAGTGCCAGGTCGCTGCGGAGGGCAGCGAGCGGGGCGCCGCGGGGTCCGAACCGCAGCGCGGCCGACGGGTGATAGGTCGGGATGACCACACGACCCAGCGCCAGCTGCTGCGTGCCGCGTACGGCGCTGAGCGTCGGAGTGCGGCCGAGGAACCACCGGGTGGCGGACAGGCCGAGGGCGACGGTGACCACCGGCGCGACCAGATCGAGTTGACGCTCGAGCCATGGCCGGCAGTTGGCGGTCTCGATCGGCCTGGGTGGGCGGTTGTTCGGCGGCCGGCACTTCAGCACGTTGAGCACCGCTACCTGGTCGCGGCGCAGTCCTGCACCGGCGAGCACCTCGTCGAGCAACTGCCCGGCCCTGCCGACGAAGGGTCGTCCGGCCACGTCCTCGTGCGCGCCGGGGGCCTCACCGACGAGAGCCAGCCGCACGCCGTCGGGCGCCTCGCCGACCACCACGGTGGTTCGGGTGGTGGCGAGCTCCGAGCAGGCGGTGCAGCCGCTGATCAGGTCGGCAAGCCGGCGCCACTCGGTCGTCACGCCCGGCGCCGCTTGCCCTTTGCCGGCATCGCCTGCGCGGCCCGCTGGAGGAAGTTGCGCAACTCCACGTTGACCTCGTCGGCGTGGTCCATGAGCATCAGGTGCGCGCCGCCGCTGACTTCGACGAACTGGCTGTTGGCGATCGCCTCGGCCAGCTTGCGGCTGTGATCCACCGGCGTCATCACGTCTTTTTCCCCGCCGATGACGATGGTCTCGATGCCCTGCATCGCATCGAGTGCGTCGTAGCGCCGATGCTCGTCGATGGTGCTGAGGAAGGCCGCGATCGTCGCGACCGGCGTGCTGCTGTTCATCTTCTCGACGTAGTCCACCAGTGCCGAGCTGGCGTGCCGGGTGCCGAAGGCCCAGCGCCGGGTGGCCAGCCACACGACATCGCTGCCTGTACGCCGGGCCCGCTCCAGCAGCCGTGCGCGGCTGCGCATGCCACTGGCCAGCAGCGGCATGAGCGGCTTGCGGAGGGCGCCGACCAGCCGGGGCATCCCGAAGGACACCGTGTCCATGTCGCCGGCCGACGTCGAGATGAGGGCGATGCCGACCACCCGGTCGGCGAACACCTCGGGCCGCTGCTCGGCCAACGCCATGATGCTCATGCCACCCATTGAGTGTCCACACAGGACAAGCTTGCCGTCGGGGGCCGCGGTCTCGATGACCGCCTCGAGGTCGCGCCCGAGCTGGTCGATGGTGGCCCGGTCGGGCTCACCCCATCCCGACCGGCCGTGCCCGCGCTGGTCGTAGAACACCATGCGTACCCGCGGATCGCGCAGACCGGCCAGGCCCCGTCGCTGGAAGTGCCAGGTGCCCATGTCGAGGCAGAAGCCGTGTACGAAGATCACGGTCAGGTCGTTGTGTCGCCGGCCGACCACCTCGACGTGCAGTGGCACGCCGTCGTCGGCGATCACGCTGAACTCGTCATCGGCGGGGAGCAACCCGTAGGGTTCGCCGCCCGCCCCGTCGTCGGCGACCCGCGCCCGGCCGACGACCGCGCGCTCGGCAGCGATCCCGGCCGCCACGCCGGCGGCAGCCACCCCCACCACTGCCCCGACCACACCTGCCCGACGCCGGCGTGTGCTCACCCGGCGGCTCCGGTGTAGGTGCGCGGGACGCGGACGCCGATCCTGGTGATGATCTCGTAGGAGATCGTGCCGAGGGCGTCGGCCCAGTCGTAGGCGGTCGGCTCGCCCTGATCGCCCGGGCCGAACACGGTGTAGGCGTCGCCGGCCTGCACCTGGTCGTCGCCGACGTCGACGACGAACTGGTCCATGCACACAGTGCCGCTGATCCGGCGCCGCCGCCCCGCCAGCCAGATCTCGCCGAGGTTCGTCGCAGCACGGGGCACCCCGTCCGCGTACCCCAGTGGGACCAGAGCTAGTCGTGTGGACCGGTCCGTCGTGTACTGATGTCCGTAGGACACCCCCGTTCCCGCGGGCACGTCCTTGGCCAGGGCGACGGCACCATGCAGGGTCATGGCCGGTCGCAGGCCGTACGTCGACACCTGGGGCACCGGCGAGAGGCCGTAGACCGCGATCCCCGGCCGGACCAGGTCGAAATGCGCCTCGGGCAGGGTGAGGGTCACCGCGGAGTTGGCGACGTGCCGCAGTTGCGGGTGCAGCCCGGCGTGCTCCACGACGTCGAGCGCCTCAC
>JBAVXU010000157.1:0-3074 GCA_049698415.1 Mycobacteriales bacterium | reverse complement strand
GAGCGGGACTGGCCTTCGCCAGCAGGCGGGCGGCCGAGCGCAGCGTCTCGACGGGGATGCCACAGACCTGCTCGGCCCGCTCGGGCCACCACAGAGCCGACCGCCGACGCACCTCTTCCAGACCGGTGGTGCGCGCCTCGAGGTAGGCGACGTCGGCCAGGCCCTCGGAGAGCAGGACGTGGGCGAGGGCGAGGAGGACGACGAGGTCGGTGCCCGGCACCGGTTGGAGGTGCAGCCCCTGGCCGTCCAGGGCTAGGGCCGCCGTGGGGCTGCGGCGCGGATCGACGACCACGAGGCCACCGCGCGCACGGACGTCCGCAAGGTGCGCAACGGAGGGTGGCATCGTCTCTGCGAGGTTGCTGCCAAGCAGGAGCACTGCGTCGGCATCCGTGAGGTCGGTCAACGGAAAGGGCAGGCCCCGGTCGATGCCGAGAGACCGGTTCGCGGCGGCCGCTGCGCTGCTCATGCAGAAACGGCCGTTGTAGTCGATATTCGCCGTGCCGAGGGCCACGCGGGCGAACTTGCCCAACTGGTAGGCCTTTTCGTTTGTGAGCCCGCCCCCGCCGAATACGGCCACCGCGTCGGCCCCGTGGTCGGCCCGAATGCTGAGCAGGCGGTCGGCGAGGAGATCCAGGACATGCTCCCAGTCGGCCGGCACCAGCTCGCCGCCAGAGTTGCGCACCAACGGCGTGGTGAGTCGGTCAGGAGCGGTCAGAACCTCGGCACTGGTCCGGCCTTTCTGGCACAGTCCGCCTCGGTTCGTCGGGAAGGCCCGGCCCTCGGCGGTGACGCCAGCGGCACCGCCGGGACCGGATGTGAAGGCGAGGGTCTGGGCGCACTGCAGCGCGCAGTACGGGCAGTGGGTGGCGACGCCTGCGCTGCTACCGATGAGGGTGGCGGCCGTGGCGGCGCCTTGCGGGATGGCGGTCACCATGGCCCCGGGCTCAGACCGTCTCGGCGGCGAGCCGAGAACCAGGCCGGGCATACACGGCATACGTCGTCATGGCCATGAGCAGGTAGGCGGCGATGAAGACCCACAGGGCTGGGATGAGCGAGCCGTAGGTCTCCTTCGCCATGGCGAACCCGCGCGGGATGAAGAATCCCCCATAGGCGCCGACGGCGCCGGCGATCCCGATGCAGCCGGCGGCAGTCTTGCGGGCGGTGGGAAGACGTTCGCCGCTGACGCCGGCCCGGAAGACGGCGGGGATCATCCGGTAGGTCGCTCCGTTGCCGACGCCCGCACCGACGAACAGCACGAGGAAGGAGCTGAAGAAGACCACAAAGCTGTGGGACCTCAGGCCCTCGATCGCGCCCAGCGCACCAGCGGCGAGGAGCATGAACGAGGTGATCGTCACCCGGGCGCCACCGAACCGGTCGGCGACGATGCCGCCGAGCGGGCGGGTGAGCGCACCGATCAGTGCGCCGATGAACGCGATGGTCGTCGGCGTCTCCGGGAACTGGGTCTTGAGCAGGGTCGGAAGGGCGCCCGAGTAGCCGATGAACGAGCCGAATGTGCCGACATAGAGGAACGAGATGATCCAGGTGTGCCGGTTGCGGGTCGCGACGGCGAAGCTGCCGTAGTCGGCCCTCACGCCGGTCAGGTTGTCCATGCCACGCCAGGCGAGCACGGCCGCCAGCAGCGCCAGCGGGATGAACATCAGGCCGGCCCGCTCGAGATGGGTACCCGCTCCGATGGCGATCACGGCTGGGACGACCATCTGCACGAGACCGGTGCCGAGATTTCCCCCGGCGGCGTTGAGTCCCAGGGCTTTGCCCTTCTCCGCCTCGGGGAAGAAGAAGGAGATGTTTGTCATCGAGGAGGCGAAGTTGCCGCCCCCGAAACCCGCCAGTGCGGCGCAGGCGAGCAACAAGCCGAATGACGACGTCGGGTCGCTCACCACCCAGGCGAGGGCTGTCGAAGGGATGAGCAGGAGGAGGACAGAGATGATGGTCCAGTTACGCCCGCCGAACCGCGGCACCGCAAAGGTGTAGGGGATGCGCACTGTCGCGCCGACGAGGCTGGGGACGGCGATGAGCCAGAACTGCTGGTCCAAGGTGAGGCTGAAGCCGGCGGCCGGCAGCAGCGGCACGACCACGCTCCATAGGGCCCAGACGCAGAAGCCGAGGAACTCAGCGATGACAGACAGGCCGAGGTTGCGTCGCGCGATCGACCGGGCGCCGCCGCGCCAGAAGGTTGGGTCCTCCGGGTCCCAGTGGTCGATCCACCGACCCGAGCTATGGGTCGGTGAAGAGGAAGTGGCAGCTGGGCTGGCTGGTGCCGCCGCGGTCTTGGGGGCGCCTGACGTCAGGTTCGTGGTCACGCGAGAAAGCGTGGCAAGCCGATGTTTCGCAGGCCCGCGACCGTCGTAAAGCGCTTGTAACACTTGCCGCACGGTCACCAAGCCGGGTCTGTGAGAACGGCCGGCCCCGGCGGTCGTTCAGAGCACTTGCTCCCGCGTTGCCCTCATAGTCGATCCTGGGCGAGGCAAGCGCCAGACCGACCGAGCCGTATGTCGCCCGGTAAGGACGATTGGCCAAGACACGCCGCCCGCCCCAAGGCAGACCTGCCTCGCGCGGGATGACGCTGGGAGGCTCAGCGGCGTATGGCGGTGACCACGACGAAGCGGCCGGTGCTCAAGAAGGCATCCTTGGACTCGTTACCGTCTTCGAGAATCTGCAGCATCCGTGCGCGAGCCAAGTCCCCTTGGCCTAGTCGCTGAAGCATCCCAATGCCCATCACAGCCATGGGGTGCGTGCTGGAGGAGTCCAGGTAGGCCCGGGGCGACGGTGCAGTGAAGGCCAACTCGTGCGGTTCCGCCGTCGCGGTCATGTCGTGGGTTGCGAAGAGCGGCGCGAGTGCCGTGGGGTCGTGCCAGGCGAAGGGTGTCGGCGGCGCTGGTGCGCCCAAGGCAGCGCGGACCATCTCTCTTGCGGCCATGTTCATCTGGCCGACCGCTCCGCCCGGCAGCCAGGCAGTGAAGATGACGCGTCCGTCCGGCGCCAGCACCCGGACCATCTCCTTGGCCGCGGCAACCGGGTCAGGACTAAAGATCACGCCGAAGTTCGACAGCACC
>JBAVXU010000156.1:0-12673 GCA_049698415.1 Mycobacteriales bacterium | reverse complement strand
GACCTGCTGGGCCGGCCTGGCGACCCCTTGGCGGTCGGTGACGCCGCGCTCGACCTGCCGATGCGCCCGTGGGAGATCGCGACCCTTCAGCTCAGGTGATCCGGCGCGCGCCGGTTCAGGTCGCGGCGACGGCCTTGTCCGGGGTGGCGCCTGCTGCGGCCAGCTCGCCGTCCGAGGCCCGATAGACCAGCACCCGGTCGGCCTGCGGGACCGCCCAGCCTTTCGTACCCACCGCAGGCTCGCGGCCCTCCGGCACTGTGAGCTGCACGCTGACGTCGTCGACCTCGAGTGAGACGAGGAACGCGGTGCCGAGGTTCTCGACGATCGCGACCGTGCCGGCCAGGCCGCCCTCTCGCGGCTCGTCGGAGAACTCGCAGTACTCCGGGCGTACGCCGTAGACGACGTCCTCACCTTCGGTCAGCGCCTCGGCGATCGCGGCCGGCAGGGGCAGCCGGACCTGGCCGACGGTCACCGCATCGCCGGAAACCCGGCCGGTGAGGAGGTTCATCGGGGTGGAGCCGATGAAGTTGGCGACGAAAAGGTTGGCCGGGCGCTGGAACACCTCGGTCGGTGTCCCGAGCTGGCGGATCTGGCCCTTCTCCATCACCGCCATCCGGTCGGCGAGTGCGAGCGCCTCGGCCTGATCGTGCGTGACGAATACGGTCGTGACGCCGAGATCACGCTGGAGTCGTTTGAGGAAGGTCCGGGCCTCGAGTCGCAGCCGGGCATCGAGATTGGACAGCGGCTCGTCGAACAGGAACACCTGTGGGTGGCAGGCGATCGCCCGGGCCAGCGCCACCCGCTGCTGCTGACCGCCGGACAGCTCCCCGGGCCGGCGGCCCATCAACCCGTCGAGTGAGAGGCCGTTGCCGGCTTCCTCGGCCTTGGCGTGCCGCTGCGCCTTCGCCATCTTGCGCACGCGCAGCGGGTAGGCGATGTTGTCGACCACCGTCATATGCGGGAACAGCGCGTAGTCCTGGAAGACCATCGCGATGTCTCGCTTGCCGGGCTGCAGGCCGGTGACGTTGCGATCGCCGATGTGCACCTCACCTGAGGTCGCGAGCTCGAGGCCGGCGATGGTCCGCAGCAGTGTCGTCTTGCCGCAGCCGGAGGGGCCGAGCAGCGCGAAGAACTCACCGTCCTCAATGGACAGGTCAAGGGCGTCGACGGCACGCACGCCGCCGGGATAGACCTTGGTCAGCGCCCGCGTCTCGATTCTGGCCATCAGCGCTTGATCCCTCCATGGAACCGGAACCCGTAGCGGGCATTGACGAAGAGATACATCACGACCACGGGAAGGGAGTACAGCAGCGAGAAGGTCGAGATGAGCGCGAGGTTGGGCTGCCCGCCCTCGGTGTAGAAGGTGTACATCACCACAGCGGCCGGTGACTTGTCCGGGCTGCGCAGGAGGATGAAGGGTACGAGGAAGTTGCCCCACACGTTCACGACCGACCAGACCGCGATGGTGGCCAAGCCCGGGCGGACCAGCGGTCCGACGACCTGCCAGAGGATCTGCAACGGGCTGGCGCCGAAGACGCGGGCGGACTCTTCGTAGGACCGGGGAATGCCGTCCATGAAGTCCTTGAGGATGAAGATCGCGGCGGGTAGCAGGCCCGAGGACAGCACCAGCACGACGCCGAGTTGGCTGTCGATCAGGTTGAGTTGATAGAGCAGCAGGAAGATCGGCACCATCGCGGCGGTGCCGGTGACGATGGAGGAGAACAGCAGCAGGGTGTACAACAACGCGTCCCGGCCGGGGATGCGCACCCGAGACAGCGCGTAGGCCGCGAGGGCCGAGGCCGCGACGACGATCGCCATCGTGGCGCCGGCGAGCAGGATGGAGTTGCCCAGCGACCGCAACGCATATGGGTTCTGCGCCAGCACGCGGAAGTTGCGCAGGGTGAAGTCCGGGATGGAGACGGCCAGCGTCGGCGCCCGGTCGAACGGCGCGAACACGATCCACAGCATCGGCAGGGCGAAGAACGCGGTGGCCACCGCGACGAATACGTAGAAGCCGATCCGACCCAGCACCTTGCGCACATCAGGCGGCATCGCGGCCGAGGGCAGCGGAGGTGTCGCTTCGCGCTCGGCGACGGCCGTCATGACCGGCGCTCCCTGAGCAGGCGAAGGTAGAGGAGCGCGAGGACGAGGTTGATGATCAGCATGATCAGAGAGATGGCCGAGCCGAATCCCAACTGACCGTCAAAGATCGCGACCTTGTAGATGTAGACCGGCAGCACCTCCGAGCGTCCCTCCGGCCCGCCGGCGGTGATGAGGTACGGACTGAAGTCGTTGAACGTCCACAGGCTGATCAGCAACGTGTTTGTCAGCACGTGGCCTCGGATGTGCGGCAGGATCACGTCGCGGATCTGCTGCAGCACATTGGCGCCGGACATCCGAGCCGTTTCCAACTGTGACGGCGGCACGCTGCCCAGCGCCGCCGAGAACAGCAGCATCGAGAAGGCCGCACCGCGCCAGGTGTTGAAGACGATCAGCGACGCCATCGGGTGCTCGATCAGCCACGCTGTGCCCGGGGTACGCAGGATCGCGTTGAGCGTGCCCTGGTCGCGGTCGAGCAACGCGATCCACAGGAATGCCACCAGTGACCCCGGAATGATCCAGGCCAGCAGCACCAGCGACTCGAGGAGCCGGCGGATCACCTTGCCCGCAGAGCGCAAGGTCCAGGCCAGGGAGAACCCCAACACCGTCTGGCCGACGATCGCCGAACCGAAGACGAACAACAGGGTCAGCCCGAGCGAGTGCCGGAACCTGCCGTCGGTCAGCGCATTCGTGTAGTTGTCCAAGCCCACCAGGCTCGGTGCCTTGGCCGCTGCGCCGGTGAGCCGGAAGTTCGTCAGCCCGAGATAGAGCGTCCACAGGGCCGGGAAGACCAGGAAGACGGCAATGATCCCCATCGCCGGGGCGACGAACGCGCTCGCCCTGGCCCGGCCCAGGCCGGCGGCATCGCTCGTCGCGTCCGTCCCGGCCCGGGCGCGCGCGAGCGCGTCCTGATCAGGTGCGGTCGACGTGGTCAGCGCCACCGACTGCCTTCTCGAGCGCCACTTGGTACGCCGCTGCCGCCTCCTCGGGGCTCTTGCCGGACACGATGTCCCCTGTCGCCTGCTGCAGCAGGCTCGACACCTGCGGATAGACCGCGAGCCCGGGTCGTACGAACCCCAGCGGGGCAACCTCGGAGGCGACGAACTGCAGCATCGGATCGCGCTTGAGCACCTCGTCGTTGACATCGGTGCGCTGGGTGATCCGGGTGGTTCCGGCCAGCGCCGCCTTGACGGCCTCGGCGGAGTTCATGAAAGCAAGGAGTTCGAAGGCCTGCTGGGGGTACTTCGTATTCGGGTTGATGACCCGGCCGCCGCCGCCCATCATGGTGACGAAGTCCTGGCCCTTGAGGCCCTTGCCCGGCGCTTCGGCGGGGATCTTGGCGTAGCCGACGTCGCGGTCACGGTTCTTCATCGGGGCGACCCCGGCCTTGGGCTCGATGACCGAACGCCAGAAATAGTCGCCCTCGAGCAGGATGCCGATCTTGCCAGCGGCGAATTCCTGGAAGGACTTGTCGCGGCCCTTGGCCTCCTGCTGCAGGATCGGGTCGCCCAGTCCACCGCCGTAGATCTCCTTGTAGAAGTTGAGCACGCTCTTGACGCTGGTCGAGGCACCTTGCCACTTCTTGGTGTCCTGGTCATAGACGCCCTTGCCGGTGCCGACCAGGAGCGGGAGAACGCCCTGCATGGTGGTGGCCTCGCCCATCGCCGTGCCGGCGTTGATCTGGATCGGGGTCACCCCGCTGACCTTCTTGAGCGCGCGCCCGGTGGCCAGGATCTCGTCCCAGCTCTTGGGTTGCCACGGCACAGAGATGCCGGCCTTGGCGAACAACGCCTTGTTGTAGAAGAGCACCCGGCCGTCGGTGCCGCCGGGGATGCCGTAGTTCTTGTTGTTGTACTTCATGATTTCCTGCACCGACTCAGGAATCTGGCTCCAGCCGTCCCAAGCCTTGGCTTTGGCTCCCACGACCTCGTCGAGGGGCTTGATGTAGCCGGCCTCGGCGAACTCACCGATCCAGATGCCGTCGAGGCTCAGGACATCGGCCCCGCCGCGCGTCTTGAGATCGAGCGCCAGCTTGGCCTTGTACTGCTCGTCGTCGACCCCGGAGGGGTTGAAGGTCACCTTGGCCGTGACGCCCTTGGCCTTCTGCTGCTTGACGAACTCGGGGATGACGTACTTGGTGATCCAGTCGGCCTCTTCGGAGCTCTTGCCGCCACTGATGGAGTTGCTCGCGATGGTCAAGGTGACGTTCTTGGCCTTGGAGTTCTGTGCCGTGTCGCTCTTGTTGTCCTTGGCGCTCAGGCAGCCACTGGCCAGCAGGGCGAGGATCCCGAACAGACTGATGGTCTTGACCGTGCGAGTAACGCGCATCCGTGCGCCTCCGAAATGTCCGGATATCGGTGTCGAGCTTGCTCGGCACAGCCATGCCCGCGGAGGCAGCCGTCTAACCGCGGCAGGGTACGCAGAAGCCCGGCGGGAGAACCCGCCGGGCATCAGGTGCGACAGCGCTCTCGCGCCACGCCGTGCTCAGTAGCGGCTGGCGATCTGGAGCAGCTCGTCGCGCTGGGCCGGGGTGGCGCCGATGAGTGCCTGGTTGATCGCTCGGGTGCGACGGGCCGCCAGGCCCGCGGCGCGCGCATTGCGCCAGCGCGCTGTGATGTTGCGGTGAGCGTTCATTGTTCTGGCCTTTCGTCGGTGCCCATACTGCTGACAGCCAGTTCAACGACGGCCCGGCCTATGGCCTTCCTCGTAATAGGGTGAGTTGGCTCACACCCCTTACAGACCCGGATCGGGGGAGCTCAGGTCCAGGCGAGCAGAGCGGCCTCGGGGTCGACGAGCGCCGCGGCCAGGTCGGCCAGGAACCGCGATCCGAGCTCACCGTCGATGATGCGGTGGTCGAACGACATCGCCAACCGGGTGACCGCGCGCGGCTTGATCTTGCCCTTGTGCACCCACGGCATCTGCCGGATCGCACCGAACGCCAGGATCGCCGACTCGCCGGGATTGAGGATGGGCGTGCCGGTGTCCATCCCGAAGACGCCGACGTTGGTGATCGTGATCGTGCCGCCCTGCATGTCAGCCGGTGCGGTCTTGCCCTCGCGGGCCGTCGTCACCAGGGCGGTCATGGCGTCAGCCAACTCGCGTACGGACAGGGCTCCGGCATCCTTGATGTTGGGCACGATCAGCCCGCGAGGGGTCGCCGCGGCGATGCCGAGGTTGACGTAGTCCTTGACGACGATCTCCTGCGCCGCCTCGTCCCACGAGGAGTTGACCATCGGATGGCGTTGCACGGCCATCAACAGGGCCTTGGCAACGAGCAGCAGCGGCCCGACGCGGACACCCTCGAATTCGGCCATCGCCTTGAGTCGCTGCACGGCCCGCATCGTGCGAGTGACATCGACGCTGACGAACATCGTGACGTGCGGTGCGGTGAAGGCACTGCTCACCATGGCTGCCGCCGTGTGCTTGCGGACTCCCTTGATCGGGATCCGCTGCTCGCGGGTGGCGGGATCGAAGGCCGGCCGCGCGGGCCGCGCCTGCTGAACCGCAGTGTCGGTCTGGCCCGCCTCGCCGCCGCCTTCGGCTGCCGTCTCGACGTCGGCGCGGGTGATCGTGCCCCCGGGGCCGCTCGCCTGCACGATGCGCAGGTCAACGCCCAACTCGCGGGCGAGCTTGCGGACCGGTGGCTTGGCCAGCACGGAGACCGCTGACGCGCGCTGTGCTGCGGCACCCACTTCGGCGGCGGACACCCGGGCCGGCGGCGCGGCGAGGTCGGAGGTCGACACGGCTTCGTTCGCCACGTCGCCGGTGGTCTCCGGAGCCTTGCGGTCGCGTCGCTTGGCCGTGACCGACTTGGGGCCGTAGCCGACGAGGACGGAGGTCCGTCCGCCGGGAGCGGGGCCGCCGATCAGGCCGGGTTCGACCGCCGCGTCGGCGGGTGGCGTGCCGACGACGGTCTCGGGCGCCACCGCCTGCTCGACCGACTCGGCCGGGTTGGCGGTCTCGGGCACCGGCCCGGCACCCGGATCGGTGTCGAACGTGATGATCGCCGATCCGACGTCGATCGTGTCACCCTCGCCGCACAGCAACTCGGTGACGACGCCGGCGTAGGGCGACGGCACCTCGACCGCGGCCTTGGCGGTCTCGACCTCGACGATGGGCTGGTTGAGCTTGACCTCGTCGCCCGGCTGCACCAGCCACTTGAGGATCTCGCCCTCGGTCAGACCCTCGCCGAGGTCGGGCAACTTGAACTGCTGAAGTCGTGACATCAGTAGGCCAATGAACGGTCGACGGCGTCGAGGACCCGGTCAAGATCGGGGAGGTAGTCCTCTTCGAGCCGCGAGGGCGGATAGGGGGTGTCGAACCCGCCGACCCGCATCACCGGGGCTTCGAGGGAGTAGAAGCACTCCTCGGTCACCCGGGCGGCGATCTCGGCGCCGAGCCCGAGGTTGACCGGCGCTTCGTGCACGACGATCAGGTGACCGGTGCGGCGTACGGAGTCGAAGACCGGCCCCATGTCGAGCGGCGAGAGGCTGCGCAGGTCGATCACCTCGAGTTCGTTGCCGTCCTCCTCGGCCGCCGTCGCGGCGTCCATCGCGACCTTGACCATCGGCCCGTACGCGACGACGGTCGCTGCCGAGCCGGTCCGCACCACCCGCGAGGTGAACAACGGGCTCGGCGCGATCGACATGTCGAGGTCGGCCTTCTCCCAGTAGCGGCGCTTGGGCTCGAAGAAGATGACCGGGTCGTCGGAGGCGATCGCCTGCTGGATCATGAAGTAGGCATCGACCGGGTTGGAGCAGGCGACCACGCGCAGACCAGCGGTGTGCGCGAAGTAGGCCTCGGGGGACTCGCTGTGATGCTCGACCGCCCCGATGCCACCGCCGAACGGGATCCTGATCACCACGGGCAGCTTGACCGAGCCCTGTGATCGGTAGTGCATCTTGGCCAACTGGCTGACGATCTGGTCGTAGGCCGGGTAGACGAAGCCGTCGAACTGGATCTCGCACACCGGCCGGTAGCCACGGATGGCCATGCCGATCGCGGTGCCGACGATGCCGGACTCGGCCAGCGGAGTGTCGATGACGCGGCTCTCGCCGAAGTCCTTCTGCAGGCCGTCGGTGACGCGGAACACGCCGCCGAGCTTGCCGACGTCCTCACCCATGATCAAGACCTTGGGATCTGCCTCCATGGCCTTGCGCAGGCCCTCGTTGAGCGCCTTGGCCAGTGTGATCGCGGCCATCAGTGGGCCGCCTTCGCTTCGGCGAAGGAATCGAGATAGCTGGCGTAGGCCTCGCGCTCGGCCTCGACCAGCGGGTGCGGGTCGGCGTAGACGTGATCGAAGGCGGTCAGCGGCTCGGGGTCGACCATCTCGAGGGTTCCCTTGCGTACGTGGGCGGCCAGTTTGTCGGCCTCGGCCTCGACCGACCCGAAGAAGTCGGCGTCGCCGAGGCGGTTCTTGTAGAGGAAGGATTTCATCCGCTCGATCGGGTCCTTGAGCTTCCAGGCCTCGAGGTCGCTGGCCAGCCGGTAGCGGGTCGGGTCGTCGGAGGTCGTGTGCGCACCCATCCGGTAGGTGTAGGCCTCGACCAGCGTCGGGCCCTGGCCGCTGCGCGCGTCGTCGAGAGCCTTGCGGGTGACGGCCAGTGTGGCGAGGACGTCGTTGCCGTCGACGCGTACGCCGGGGAAGCCGAAGCCGCGGGCTCGCTGATAGAGCGGGATACGGGTCTGCCGGTCCAGCGGCTCGGAGATCGCCCACTGGTTGTTCTGGCAGAAGAAGACGATCGGCGCGTTGTAGACGGCGGCGAAGACGAACGCTTCGTTGACGTCACCCTGGCTGGAGGCGCCGTCGCCGAAGTAGGCGATCACCGCGTCGTCGGTGCCGTCCTTCTGGATCCCCATGGCGTAGCCGGTCGCGTGCAGCGTCTGCGAGCCGATGACGATCGTGTAGAGGTGGAAGTTCTTGTCCGCGGGGTCCCAGCCGCCGTTGTTGACGCCGCGATAGAGACCCAGCAGGGTCAGTGGGTCGACGTCACGGCACCAGGCCACGCCGTGCTCGCGATAGGTCGGGAAGGCCATGTCCTTGGGGCGCATCGCCCGGCCTGATCCGACCTGAGCAGCCTCCTGGCCGAGCAACGACGCCCAGATCCCGAGCTCACCCTGCCGCTGGAGCGCCGTCGCCTCGATGTCGATCCGGCGCACCAGCACGAGGTCGCGATAGAGGTCGCGGTATTCGTCGTCGGTGAGATCGAGGGAGTAACCGGGGTAGTCGACGCGCTCGCCCTCGGGCGTCAGCAGTTGCACCAGATGCGTGTCGGCGACGGGCGGGCCGAGCGGATAGGCGAAGTCACCCCCCGCGGCGCTGAGCGCGGGATCACCACCGGACATACGTGTCTCCTCCTCGTCGGCCCGGGCTGCGGGATCGCCGCTTCCGGGAGCCGGTGTCACGGCGGGCCAGGGTTTGCCCGCCGACGACGTCTCCACATGGTCTCAGACCAGCGCCACAGCGGCGCTGCCGCCCACTCGAGGCGGCAGCGGGCAGCAGCTTATGACTTGACGTTGGCGTTCACGAAGGACGGATACCCGAAGATGCTCGACAGGAAGATGCCGCTCAGCTTGCTCCCGGTGAGATAGAAGCCGACGTCGACGTAGAGCGGCACGGCAGGCGCCAGGTCTTTCATGATCTTTTCGTCGAGCTTGCCCCAGTCCTTGGCCTGATCGGCCGGATCGAGCTTGAGCACTCGGTCGAAGTCGGCGTTGATCGCGTTGTCATTGACGTAGGACGTGTCCTGGTTGTTGGTGGCCTTGATCGTGCGGCCGTCGAACAGCACCGGCAGGATCGCAGCGCCGCTGGGCCAGTCGGAGGCCCAACTGTCGACCCAGATGTCCCACGGGTTGTCCTTTTTGCCCACCTCGTCGAGGTACGAGTCGGCCGGCACCGTCTTGACGGTGATCTTGAAACCGGCGCGCTCGAGGTTGCCCTTGAGCTGGGTGCCCACATCGGTGTTGGTGTCGGCCACCGCGAGCACCAGCGAGGGCGTCTTGCCGCCGAGCAACTCCTTGGCCTTGGACAGGTTGCCGCTCTTGCCGGCCGGATAGGCGTCGTACTTGTTGAAGCCGAGGGTGCCCGGTGGCATCAGCGTGGTGATGGGGGACGCGACCGTCGCGCCGCCCAAGGACTTGATCAGGCCGTCCCGGTCGATGGCGTAGTTCAGCGCCTGCCGCACCTTGAGGTCGGTCACGCGCTGGGTGTTGATCGTCAGGCGGTTGGCGCTCGGCGTGGGCGAGAGCACGGCGCGCTTCTTGAGACCCTGATCGCCGGCGACCTTGGACACCAGCGCGGCCGGCACACCGTTCCAGCCGAGGGTGGTCGCGTCGTCGCCGTTGTCGGCGATGATCCGGTTGGTCTGTGCATCCGGGTCCGGGCCGAAGTGCCAGACGAACTTGTCGGGGTACTGATGGCGCACCGGGTCGGTCTTGGGGTCCCAGTTGGTGTTGCGCTCCAGGACGAACTCCGAGCCCACGGTGTGCTTGGTGAACCTGTACGGGCCGGAGGAGAAGGGCTGCTTGTCCAGATCGATACCGGTGTCCTTGTCGGCGGGCAGCGGCGAGGTGTACGGAAGCGACGCCGCGAACGGCAGGTCGCAGTGCGGCTTCTTGAACTCGAACCGCAGGGTCTTGGGATCCGGCGTCGTCAGCCCGGGCGGGAGTGCCGACTTGTTGGCCTTGAAGTTGAACACCGTGTCGTACTGCGGAGTGTCGGCGAGCCACTCCTGGATATAGGTCGGGCCGCCAGTGAGGTCGGGGTCGAACGAACGGGCGATGCCGTAGGCGATCTCCTTGGAGGTGATGGACCGGCCGTCCTCGAACTTGACGCCGTCCTTGATCTTGAACTCCCAGGTCTTGCAGTCGTTGTTGACGTTCGTGCCCGGGGTCTCGGCCAGGTCGCCGACGAGGATGAGGTGGCCCTTGCCCTCGTCCTTCCACGTCGTCAGGTAGCGGCTGTAGAGCTGGGCGTTCATCAGCCCGGCGAAGGAGTAGACACGCTGCGGGTCGAGGTGCGAGATCTCGCTCTGGCGGATCACGTTGACCGTGCCCCCGCTCTTGGCGCCGCTGACCGCAGGCGCGGGACCCTGGGAGTCCTTGGGGTCGGTGGCGATCGTGCCGGTCTGCTGGCGATCGGAGCCGCTGGCGTTGCTCTGGCCCGTGTTGTTGGAGCAGGCGCCCATCGCCAGGACCACCGCCAGGGCTCCGGTGGCGGCCATCGCCTTGTGCGCACGTACTGCCATGTCATCTCCTCGGGTCCGCGGCTGACCCGGGTGACCTTAGTTGGGTGACTCATCCATCTCTAGCGGTGTATGCATGACATTTCGGTCTCAGCCCAATCGGACCCTCGGGTCGATAACGGCGTAAAGCACGTCGACGGCGATGTTGGCGACGACGATGAACGCGGCCGAGATCAGCACCATGGCCATGATCGTGGGCAGGTCACCGGCGCGTACGGCCTCGACGGCCGTGCGCCCCAGGCCCTGCAGCCCGAACGTCGTCTCGGTAATCACCGTCCCGCCAAGCGCGGAGCCGACGTCGAGCCCGGCGATGGTTACCAGTGGCGTGATCGCCGCCCGCAGGGCGTGCTTGAGGTAGACCTTCGGCTTGGACAGACCCTTGGCGCGGGCGGTGCGTACGAAGTCCTCCGAGAGGGTCTCCAGCATCTGCGCGCGTGAGAGCCGGGCATAGATCGCCGAGAACAGGAAGGCCAGTGCCACCCAGGCCAGCACCAGGCCGGCGGCCCAGCCCAGCGGGTTGGTCAGGACGGAGATGTAGTGCGGGACCGGGACGATCTTGAGCGTGTACGTGAAGATCAGCAGTAGCACTGCGCCCACGAAGTACAACTGCAGCGACGCGCCGGTCAGCGCGAATCCGATCGCGAGCCGGTCGAAGACGCTGCCCCGGCGCAGCGCGGAGAGCATGCCCAGCCCGATGCCGAGGCAGAGCCACAGGATCGCAGCCGGAAGCACGATCGACAGGGTCACCGGGAGCACCCGGGCGAAGGTCGACGAGACGGGCTCGTTTCGTACGTAGGAGTAGCCCAGGCAGGGCGCGGCACAGTGGCCGCCCTGCGCGCTGTTGAGGTCGCGCCCGACGAAGATGCCCTTCATGTAGCCGGCGTACTGGTTGATCTTGGGGTCACGCAGTCCCAACTCCACCCGGACCCGTTCGAGCCGCTCCGGATTGCAGTTCTTCGGACACATCCCGCGGACCGGGTCGGCGGGCAGGGCGAAGAACATCAGGAAGCTCAGCACGCTCACCGCGAACAGCACCAGCGTCGCCGACAGCGTCCGCCGGGCCAGGAATCTCAGCATCGGCGCTCCTAGCGGGAGGACTTCGGGTCGAGCGCGTCGCGCAGCGAGTCACCGAAGAGGTTGAAGGCGAGGACGAGCGCGAAGATCGCGATGCCGGGGAAGAACACGTACGCCGCATCGGTCTGCAGGTAGGCGATGCTGTCGAAGATCATCCGGCCGAAGTCGGGAGTGGGCTCGACGATGCCGATGTTGAGGAAGGACAGCGCGGCCTCGGCGGTGACGTACTGCGGCACGGCGAGTGAGAACGTCACCAGGATCGGCGCCCAGATGTTGGGCAGCAACTGGCGGAACAACATGTGGCCCAGACCGGCGCCGCTGGCCCGCGCGGCCTCGACGAACTCCCGCTCCCGCAACGAGATCACCTGACCGCGGACCAGCCGCGCGGTGCTCGTCCAGCCGAAAGCCGCGAAGATCCCGATGAGCACGGCGACCCGGAACGACGACGGCACGTCCTCGCGGGGGCCGTAGAAGCGCAGTTCGACCGTCGGCACCACCGCGAGGGCGAAGATGAGGAACGGCAACGCGAGGGCGAAGTCGGTCAGCCAGCCGATGACGGTGTCGACCCACCCGCCGACGTAGCCGGCGACGACCCCGGCGACGATCCCGAGCGTCGAGGTGACTACGGCAGCGGCGAAGGCGATGAACAACGACGTGCGCATGCCGTAGATCAGCCGGATGAAGATGTCGCGACCCAGCCGTGGCTCCAGGCCGAACCAATGGTCGGCGGAGATGCCGCCGGAATAACCAAGCGGCATGCCGTAGGAATCCAGCTTGTCCTGGAACTGGTCGTACGGGCCGACGCCGTACACCCTGGCGATGAGCGGTGCGGCCAGCGCGAGCACGAGAAACACCAGCATCACGGTGCCGCTGATGACGGCAGTCCGGTCGCGCCGGAGCCGGGCCATGGCGAGCTGCCCCGGCGACTTGCCGACGAACTCCCGGGCCGGACCGGGCAGTGGGCCGCTGCCGGTGCCGAGCTCGGTTGTCGCGGCCGGATCGGTGGGCGACAGGCTCATCGCAGCGGTCCTGCTTCGGGGAAGTGGCAGGCCACTTGCTGAGCGCCCCCGTCGCGGCTGACCAGCGCCGGCTCCTCGGTGGCGCACTTGTCCTGCGCCTTCCAGCACCGGGTTCGGAACCGGCAACCCGACGGCGGGTCGAGCGGAGTCGGGACGTCACCGGTCAGCCTGATCCGGCCGGCCGTACCCAGCTGGGTGACGTCGGGAACAGCCGACAGGAGCGCCCGGGTGTACGGA
>JBAVXU010000155.1:0-10178 GCA_049698415.1 Mycobacteriales bacterium | reverse complement strand
AGCTCAGGCTGCTCACGCCGGGGATCCTCGCCACGCTGTCCCGCGAGTTGGGCGCGGGCGTGGTCAGCAAGCTCAGGGTGCATGGTCCGGCCGCGCCGAGCTGGCACAAGGGACCCCGCCACGTGAGCGGCCGGGGGCCTCGCGACACCTACGGCTGAGCGTGCCGAGGCCCGTTCCCGACCCCCCTCCCGGCTAGGGGGATGCGGCCACGTGGGCGTTCGCTTATTAGATGCGTCCCCAGACCCCCCAGATGCGGGTTTCTGACGCCCGGCACCACTATGATGACAGTGACACCGCGCGTTCTGGCCGCTTACGAGCCCTCCAGGGGCAATGCCGACAGGCGCGCCTTGCCTAGAGACCCCCGCATCGGCGGGAGAGAGCAGCGTCGTGGCCCCGAAAGCTCAGCCCAACGACTACAGCGCAAGTTCGATCACCGTCCTCGAAGGTCTGGAGGCGGTGCGCAAACGGCCCAGCATGTACATCGGCTCCACCGGCGAGCGCGGCCTGCACCACCTCGTCTACGAGGTCGTCGACAATGCCGTCGACGAGGCGCTGGCCGGCGAGTGCGACCGCATCGAGGTGACCATCCTCGCCGACGGAGGCGTCCGGGTCGTCGACAACGGCCGCGGGATCCCAGTCGACAAGCACCCGGTCGAGAAGCGCCCGGCGGTCGAGGTCGTCCTGACCACCCTTCACGCCGGCGGCAAGTTCGACGGCAAGTCCTACGCCGTCTCCGGTGGCCTGCACGGCGTCGGACTCTCCGTCGTCAACGCACTGTCCAAGCGGCTCGAAGTGATCATCAAGCGCAACGGCTACGTCTGGACCCAGCCCTACGTCATGAGCCGGATCGCCTCACCCCTCAAGCGGGTGGAGCCGACCAAGGAGACCGGCACCTCGGTCACCTTCTGGGCCGACGAAACGATCTTCGAAACCACGTCGTACTCCTTCGAGACCCTGTCCCGCCGCCTTCAGGAGATGGCCTTCCTCAACCGCGGGCTCAAAATCTCGCTGCGCGACGAGCGCGACGAGGTGCCGACCGAAGTCACGTGGATGTACAAAGGCGGCATCGAGGACTTCGTCCGCCACCTCAACGCCACCAAGGATCCGCTGCACAAGTCGGTGATCGGCTTCGGAGTCGAGGGCACCGGCATCGCCGTCGAGGTGGCGATGCAGTGGAACTCCACCTATGCCGAGTCGGTCTACACCTTCGCCAACACGATCAACACCCACGAGGGAGGCTCGCACGAGGAGGGTTTCCGGGCGGCCCTGACGACCGTGGTCAACAACTACGCACTCGACAAGAAGCTGCTCAAGGACAAGGACGACCGGCTCACCGGCGACGACATCCGCGAGGGCTTGGCCGCGATCGTCTCGATCAAGCTGGCCAACCCGCAGTTCGAGGGGCAGACCAAGACCAAGCTCGGCAACACCGAGGCCAAGGGCTTCGTCCAGAAGGCGTGCAACGACTGGCTGCGCGACTGGTTCGAGCGCAACCCCAGCGAGGGCAAGATCATCGTCACCAAGGCCAGCGCCGCGGCCCGGGCACGCAAGGCCGCACACGACGCTCGCAAGCTGGCCCGCCGCAAGGGCCTGCTCGACGTCGGCTCACTGCCCGGCAAGCTGGCCGACTGCTGATCGACCGATCCGATGCTGAGTGAGGTCTACGTCGTCGAGGGTGACAGCGCCGGGGGCAGCGCCAAGTCCTGCCGCGACTCGATGTTCCAGGCGATCCTGCCCATCCGCGGCAAGATCATCAACGTCGAGAAGGCCCGCATCGACCGGGTGCTCAAGAACAACGAGGTCCAGGCCCTCATCACCGCTCTGGGCACCGGCATCCACGACGAGTTCGACCTCACCAAGCTGCGCTATCACAAGATCGTGCTGATGGCCGACGCCGACGTCGACGGCCAGCACATCCGCACCTTGCTGCTGACCCTGCTGTTCCGGTTCATGCGCCCGCTGATCGAGGCCGGGCACGTCTATCTCGCCCAGCCGCCGCTCTACAAGATCAAGTGGCAGAAGTCCGAAGCGTCCTACGCCTACTCCGAGCGGGAGCGCGACGGGCTCATCGAGGCCGGCCTCGCGGCCGGGCGCAAGCTGCCCAAGGAAGACGCGGTCGCGCGCTACAAGGGCCTCGGCGAGATGAACGCCTCGGAGTTGTGGGAGACCACGATGGACCCGGCGCACCGGGTGCTGTTGCAGGTCACGCTCGACGACGCGGCGACCGCCGACGAGTTGTTCAGCGTGTTGATGGGTGAGGACGTCGAGGCCCGGCGGTCATTCATCATCCGCAACGCCAAGGACGTTCGCTTCCTCGACATCTAGTCTCTGTCCATAGTGGACTGAAAGGCGTACCCGAAGTTGACTGAGATCACGACGACCGACGGCGGCGGACACGACCGCACCGAGCCGGTCGACATCCAGATCGAGATGCAGCGCAGCTACATCGACTACGCGATGTCGGTGATCGTCGGCCGGGCCTTGCCCGACGTCCGCGACGGCCTCAAGCCCGTGCACCGCAAGATCCTCTACGGCATGTACGACTCGGGCTTCCGTCCGGAGCGCAACTACGTCAAGTGTGGCCGCGTCGTCGGCGACGTGATGGGCAACTACCACCCGCACGGTGACTCCGCGCTCTACGACGCGCTCGTACGCATGGCCCAGCCGTGGTCGTTGCGCTATCCGATGATCGACCCGCAGGGAAACTTCGGGTCACCGGGCAACGACCCGGCCGCCGCCTATCGCTACACCGAGTGCCGGCTGGCACCGCTGGCGATGGAGATGCTGCGCGACATCGAACAGGAGACGGTCGACTTCGTCCCCAACTACGCCGGCAACACCGTCGAGCCGGTCATCCTGCCCAGCCGCATCCCCAACCTGCTGGTCAACGGCAGCGAGGGCATCGCCGTCGGGATGGCCACCCGGATCCCGCCGCACAACCTGCGCGAGGTCGCCGAGGGGGTCACCTGGTCGCTGGACAATCCTCAGGCCAGCGACGAGGAATTGCTCGAGGCGCTCATCGAGCGGGTCAAGGGTCCTGACTTCCCGACCCATGCGCTGATCGTCGGGCACGACGGCATCGAGGAGGCCTACCGCACCGGCCGCGGCTCGATCCGGATGCGCGCGGTCGTCACCGTCGAGGAGGACAGCCGCGGGCGGACCATCCTCGTCGTCACCGAACTGCCGTACCAGGTCAACCCCGACAACCTCGCCGAGTCGATCGCCGAGCAGGTCAAGCAGGGCAAGATCGGCGGGATCGCCGACATCGCCGACGAGAGCTCCGACCGGATCGGCCGGCGGCTGGTCATCACGATCAAGCGCGATGCCGTGGCCAAGGTCGTCCTCAACAACCTCTACAAGCACACCCAGCTGCAGACGACGTTCGGCTGCAACATGCTGGCCATCGTCGACGGTGTTCCGCGCACCCTGCGGCTCGACCAGTTCGTCCGGCTCTACGTCGACCACCAGATCGAGGTCATCGTCCGGCGCACCCGCTACCGGTTGCGTAAGGCCGAGGAGCGGGCGCACATCCTGCGTGCGTTGCTCAAGGCGCTCGACCAGCTCGACGCCGTGATCGCCCTGATCCGCGGCAGCGAGTCAGCCGACGCGGCGCGCGGCGGGTTGATGGAGCTCCTCGACATCGACGAGGTGCAGGCGACCGCCATCCTCGACATGCAGCTGCGCCGGATCGCGGCACTGGAGCGCCAGCGCATCATCGATGAGTTCGCCGAGCTCGAGGCGCTGATCGCCGATCTCAACGGCATCCTCGATAGCGACCAGCGGCAGCGCGAGATCGTGCGCGACGAGCTGGCCGAGATCGTCACGAAGTACGGCGACGACCGGCGTACCCGGCTGGTGCCCTACGACGGCGACGTGTCGATGGAGGACCTGATCGCCCAAGAGGACGTGGTGGTCACCATCACCCGCTCGGGCTACGCCAAGCGCACCCGCAACGACCTCTACCGCTCGCAGCACCGCGGCGGCAAGGGAGTCCAGGGGGCGGCGCTGAAGCAGGACGACATCGTCCAGCACTTCTTCGTGACCTCGACCCACGACTGGATCCTGTTCTTCACCAACAAGGGCCGGGTCTATCGGGCCAAGGCCTACGATCTGCCCGAGGCCAACCGGACGGCACGCGGCCAGCACGTCGCCAACCTGCTGGCCTTCCAGCCCGACGAGCGCATCGCCCAGGTGCTCACCATCAAGAACTACTCCGCGGCTCCGTACCTCGTGCTCGCGACCAAGCGGGGCCTGGTCAAGAAGACCAAGCTGACCGACTTCGACTCCACCCGGCAGGGCGGCATCGTTGCGATCAACCTGCGCGACGACGACGAGCTGATCGCCGCCGAGCTGGTCAGTGCCACCGACGACCTGCTCCTGGTGAGCCGGCGGGCGCAGTCCATCCGGTTCCACGCCAACGACGAAGCGCTACGGCCGATGGGCCGGGCGACCAGTGGCGTCATCGGCATGAGGTTCTCGGCCGAGGACGAGTTGCTGGCGATGGAGGTCGTCCGCGAGGGCATGGAGGTGCTCGTCGCGACCGAGGGCGGTTTCGCCAAGCGCACCCCGATTGTCGAGTATCCCGTCCAGGGCCGCGGCGGCAAGGGTGTCCTCACGGCCAAGATCGTCACCAAGCGCGGGGCTCTGATCGGGGCGTTGACGGTGACCCCTGACGACGAACTGTTCGCCATCACGTCTAATGGTGGGGTGATTCGGACTCCCGTGAAGCCGGTGCGCAGGACCCGCGAGCGGCAGACAATGGGCGTCAAGCTGATCGATTTGCCAGCTGGTGTCACCCTGGTGGCCATTGCTCGGAATGTCGACGAGCCTGAGGGGCAGGACGGGTAGATGACGAGACCGGAGGCGCAGGACTGGCGTACGTCGGCGCTCACGCCCGAGGCGCCTACCGCGCGGTCACCCGAAGCGCCTGCGGCGCGGTCGCCCGAACCACCCGCGGCGCTGACGCCCGAACCGCCGCCCAAGGACAGCCCGCCCGAGCGCATCCCTCCGGAACCCGACCTGTCCGCACCATCCACGCCCCTTAAGGTGCGGACCGATTTCCGCCGCACCGACCCGCGGATCCCGGCGGCCCGTGGCCCGCGGCGGGCCAAGCTGCAGGTACGCCGGGTCGATCCCTGGTCGGTGCTGAAGTTCTCGCTGGTGTTCTCCGTCGTGCTCGCGATCGTGCTGGTCGTGGCGGTGGCCGTCATCTACCTCCTGCTCTCGGGCATGGGGGTGTTCGACTCGGTCAACAAGACCGTGTCGTCCTTCCGCGAGGGCACCGGCAACGCACCGCTGTTCACCGCCACCGGGGTCATCGGGGTGGCCGTGGTGATCGGGCTGGCCGACGTCGTGCTGTTCACGGCACTGGCCACTCTGGGAGCGTTCGCGTACAACCTGTGCGCCGACCTGGTCGGCGGCATCGAGGTCACGCTGTCCGAGCACGACTAACTCGGTGATCCGCGGCCCGAGATCGTTTGGGTCGGATCTGGCGGGTGGGTTACCCTGACCCGCGCACCGGGCCTGTAGCTCAGTTGGTTAGAGCGCATCCCTGATAAGGATGAGGCCGGAGGTTCAAGTCCTCCCAGGCCCACCGCAGCACCGGCCCCGGAGTAACTTTGCTGGGTGGCCCGACACGACGATTCCGCGAACGGGAGATCCAGGTGAAGAAGCTGATATTGGCCGCGCTGGCACTCGCCGGCGGGCTGGTGGTGTTCCGCCGGTTCAAGGCGGCCGAGGACGAGCGCACCCTGTGGCACGAGGCGACGACGGCGCCGGACCTGCGATAGGCGGCATCGGCCGTACAGTCCTATCGGGGGACGTAGCTCAAGTGGTAGAGCACCGCCTTTGCAAGGCGGGGGTTAGGGGTTCGAGTCCCCTCGTCTCCACCCGTTCCGGCGCCGGCCGTGAAGCCTCCCTGCGATCTCAGGATCGTCCCGGTCGGCAACTGAGCTCGTACCCGGCGGTCACACGCCCGTCCTGTCAAGGTCGGGTTGCGATGTGCTCAACGACCAGCGCGACGCCGACGGTGATCATGGCTGCGCCGGACAGCCTGGACATGAATCGGGTGGCGGCGGGCCTGCTGTTCAAGATCCGTTTCGCGCTGAAGCCGACCGCGGTGTAGAAGACGCCACACGTCACGACGAACACCGCCCCGAGTGCGGCGAGTTGCAGGGCGGTCGGCCAACGTCCGTGGACGTCGGTGAACTGCGGAAGCATGGCGAGAAAGATCAGCAGGCCCTTGGGATTGAGCGCGCTCACGCCGACACCACGCCAGACATGCCCTCCGCGCGACGGCAGGCCGGGAACGAGATCGGTGGTTGGCGGCGACGGCAGCACACTCGGCCTGCGCAAGATCGAGATGCCCAGGTAGACGAGGTAGGCAGCGCCCACCGCGGTGAGTGCGGTCAAGAATCCCGGTGAATGCTGGACGACGGCACCGACGCCAGCGGCGACCAGGAGCGTGAGCAGGGCGTACCCGATCATCAAGCCGCTGACTGCAGGCACCACCACCCGGTCGCGTGCTCCGGCGCCGAGGATGAAAGCCCAGTCGGGCCCGGGCACCGCGATCAGCACGAATGTCACGCCCCAAAAGGCGAGCAGGAGGTTCGGATTCACCAGGGCGCTTCCGGCCGGAGGATGATGTCGTGGGAAACGTTAGGCGCAAACGGTCAGCATGTGTTCCCGACTTTGCCTCGGCTCCGCCGGATCGGTGGAAGGATTACGCCTGTGGACGGGATAGACCGGAAGATCCTTGCTGAGCTGCAGACCGATGGCCGCCTCAGCATCACCGACCTTGCAGCCCGGATCGGGCTGAGCGTCTCACCGACTCATCGCCGCCTGCGTGATCTCGAGGCGGCCGGCACGATCCTTGGCTACCGGGCGATAGTCGACCCGGACGCTCTCGGCTTGACCTTCGAGGCACTGGTGCTGGTCACGATGAGACAGGAGGATCGCGAAACGCTGCTCGCTTTCGAGAAGGCCGTCGCAGACATCCCCAACGTGGTGCAGGCACAGCGGCTCTTCGGCGACCCCGACTATCTGCTGCGGGTGCGCACTCGCGACCTTGCTGCGTACGCGGAACTCGAGGACGACACCCTGTCGGCCCTGCCCGGAGTGCAGCGCCTGACCTCCACGCTCGTCATGAAGCAGGTCGTGACCGAACGTCCGCTACCGACCTGACGTTGCACGCAACGTAGCGGCGACTACTTTCGAGCGGGTGGCGACGATCCATCCGGGTGCGACTCTGACACCGCACTTTCGTGACTTCCTCCCGGGGTGGGTGCAAGGCCAGCCCTGGTACGCCAACCGCGGCGCGCCGTCCCTGCGCACGATCGGCTACTACCGTCTCGAGGACGCTGACGGCCGCATCGGCATCGAGACACACCTGATCAGCGACGGTGACGCTGTCTACCAAGTCCCACTGACGTACCGCGACGCACCTCTCGCGGCTGGCGAGTTGATCGCGACCGCAGAGCACAGCGTCCTGGGCACGAGATGGATCTACGACGGATGCACCGACCCGGTGTGGCTCCGGGAGATGCTGCACCTCGTGTCCACCGAGGGCGTATCCGGTCCGAGCAGTCGGCGCGGTGTCGGTCCGGCCGATGCGCGCGGCCGGCGCTGCCTAGGCTGGGAGAGGGCCGCATCGCGGACCATCGAACTGAACCGGCTGCTCACCGCGCGGCCGGCCGAGGACGACCCAGATGTGATCGGTGTTGTCCTGGGGCGGTGGCACCCCCAAGGCGCGGACCTGCCCGGCGTGGAGGGCTGCCTTGCCGTCGTCCGCTCGGCTAGGAGTAATCCGTGAGCAGGTACGGATCGCAGTTCCGCGGCACCCCGCTGTTGTAGCCGTCCATGAACGCCTTGACGCGCTGCGCCGGGGTGCCGTGGTGGCCGCCAGCGTCGGTGAAGTCATAGTCACCCACATCTGCCGTGGTGCGGAACGCCTCCTCGACGTCACCGGCCTCGAGCAGCCCCTCGTAGTAGGCCGAGTTCGCCCACACGCCGGCCCAGCAGTCGGCGTGCAACTCGGTCTTGTAGACCGGGTAGCCGCCGCCGTTCGGATGGGCGGCCGAGGGGATCAGCCCCAGTTCGGCCTGCAGGTTGTGTGCGTACTCGTGGGCGACGACGTACGCCACGGAGAAGTCACCGGCCTGGTGCCCGGTTTCCGGATCGGTGTTCGCCTTCAACTGGCCGTCCCAGACGCTCTGCGCGACCACCTCTGACACCCGGATGGTGTCGTCGGCAGGACAGTAGGCAGCTGTGGAGTCGCCGGCCACCATCTGCCCGGTGGCCCCGTCCGTGCAAGCCATGGCCACGGTCTCCCCAGGTGCCAGCCAGTCGTAGGTGACCTGTGGCTCGGTCAGGTTGGCCGTCCGCCAGACCCCGCTCCAGTACTTGTCGACGTCTTTGATGATGTAGGTCAGGAACTGATCGAACGTGTAGCCGCTGGCCGCCCCTCCGGGATTGGAGAAGTTCGAGCTCAGCCGCTCACCGGCCGCGGCGGACGGACCGGGCTGCATGCCGGCGATCGCCTTCATCGCGCTGTTGACGCTGGGGCTCGGCCGCGGCGTCGTCCGAGCGCTGGCGGTCTTCTTGTTGATGTCGCAGCCGGACAGCGCCAGAAGGGCGACCAGGCCGGCTGCGAACAACGCCCGTCGTCGCGTCATCAGACCCCTCCCGAAGCATGAAACAGTCCAAACTGGACCTCGGGCGGTGACGGCGCGGCGAGGAGCGCAGGAGAGCCCCACCCCTGCTCTCTCCTGACCCGCAGACCTGTTTGTACAGGTCCGGCGGCAGCTCCGACGGGACTTTCGGTGATTTGCTGGCCGCCAGTCGGCAGTCGCCGCACTAGTCTTCGGCTGTGACACCAGGCCCGATCGCCCGGCTGCGCGAAGACATGCAACCCCGCAAACCCCGCCAGGCGGCCCAGGATCAGCCCCCGACACCGCCAGCGTCCTCACGCACCGACCTGTTCCTCGGCGGCGAGCGGGTCCTGGGCGAGTACGCCAACGACGAGGCCTTGAAACGAGCCAGGCAGGACCCGGCGGGCCTTGTCTGGGTGGCGCTCTCCGAGCCGAGTGAGCAGACCCTCATCGCCGTAGCGCAAACCTTCGGACTGCACCCGCTCGCCGTCGAGGATGCGATCCACGGCAACCAGCGGCCGAAGCTCGAGGAGTACGACCACACGTCGTTCCTGGTGATCAAGCCGGCGACCTACGTCGAGCACGATCGGCTGACCGCGACCAGTGAGGTGGTCGAGACCGGTGAGCTGATGCTGTTCGTAGGCTCGCACTTCCTGGTGTCCGTGCAGCGGGGAGCGACCTGCGATCTCGATCGTGTACGCCACCGACTCGACAGCGATCACAGCACGCTTCAGCACGGTGCGTGGGCGGCGGTGCACGCCATCATGGACACCGTCGTCGATGAGTACCTCGCCGTCATCTCGGCCGTCAGCGAGGACATCGCGAGGGTCGAGGAGAGCATCTTCTCCACCCGACAATCCGGCGATGTTCTCCGGATCTACAAGCTCAACCGCGAAACGATGGAGTTGCGCCGCGCCGTCGCCCCGCTCACCCGGCCGCTGGCCCTGCTGTCGTCGAAGTCACCCGAGGCGGGTGAGCCGGACGTACCCATGGCGCTGCGCCAGCTGTTCCGCGACGTTGCCGACCATCAGATCCAGGTGGTCGATCAGCTCAACGGCTATGAGCAACTCCTCGACAGCGTGATCTCGGCGAGCCTGGCCGAAGTCGGCATCCGGCAGAACGACGATATGCGGCGGATCTCGGCCTGGGTCGCCCTCGCCGCCGTACCCACCATGATCGCCGGAATCTACGGAATGAACTTCGACCACATGCCGGAACTGCGGTGGCCATGGGGCTACCCGACCGTGATCGCCGTCATGGCGACGATCTGCGGCTTCCTCTATCGCGCCTTCCGCCGCAGCGGCTGGCTGTAGCTGCCGGCTCAGCTCCCGGACGGCTCCTGCTTCGGGCGGGTCCGAGTCGAGTGCCGTTCTCTGGGCGACGGCTTCGGCGATGCCTTGGTCGCCTTGGACGGCTTCGCCGACGCCGATGAAGAGTTGCCCGACGACGATGCACCCGCCGACGATGAGTTGCCCGACGCGGGCTTCGTGTCGGGCGTCGCCTCGGCGAGCTTGGACGGCTCCTCATCCC
>JBAVXU010000154.1:0-17201 GCA_049698415.1 Mycobacteriales bacterium | reverse complement strand
GCTGTACACCTCCACCCAGACCTCGACGTCGGTGCGCGCCGCGGTCGCTTCCCGGCTCGGCCTGTCACCGGCCAAGGTCGAGGTGGTCGCACCAGATGTCGGCGGCGGCTTCGGGGTCAAGATCATGCATCCCTGGCCCGAGGAGTTGCTGGTGCCGTGGGCGGCGCTGCAACTCGGCCACGAGGTCAAGTGGACCGAGGACCGCCGGGAACACTTCATCAGCTCCGCACACGAGCGCGGTCAGCTGCAGACCGTGCGGGTCGGCTTCGACGACGACGGACGCCTGCTCGGCCTCGATGTCGAGATCCTGCACGACACCGGTGCGTATACCCCCTACGGCATCATCGTGCCGATCATCACGGCCACCCAGTTGCTCGGTCCGTACAAGCCGGGCGCCTATCGGGTGGAGTTCACCGCGCTCTACACCAACACCGTGATCGTGACGCCCTACCGCGGCGCCGGCCGGCCGCAGGGCTGCTTCGCGATGGAACGCACGATGGACCGGATCGCCGACGAGCTCGGGCTGGACCGCACGGTGGTGCGCGAACGCAACCTGATCCTGCCGACGGAGATGCCCTACGACCAGCAGATGACCTTCCAGGACGGCCGCCCGCTGATCTATGACTCCGGCGACTTCCCCGAGACGCTGCGCAAGATCAAGGCGTTGATCGGCTGGGACGACTTCGCTGCTCTGCGACGGGAAGCCGAGGACGAAGGCCGCACCATCGGCATCGGCATCGGCTGCTACGTCGAGGGCACCGGTGTCGGGCCGTACGAAGGCGGCCACGTGCAGGTGGAGTCCAGCGGGCGGGTGCTCGTCTCCACCGGGCTGACCTCGCAGGGCCAGGGCCACCAGACGGCGTTCGCCCAGATCGTGGCCGACGAGCTCGGTGTCCCGATGAGCGACGTCACGGTGACCACCGGGGACACCCGAAGGTTCGGCTACGCCGTGGGGACCTTCGCCTCGCGGGCCGCGGTGATGAGCGGCAACGCGGTTGCGCTGGCCGCCCGCAAGCTGCGGACCAAGGCGCTGCGGGTGGCGGGCGAGGCGCTCGAGGTCGACCCGGGCGACCTCGAGATCGTCGACGGAGTCGTACGCGTCAAGGGCAGTCCGGAGGTCTGCGTCGAGTTGCGGACCGTGGCGGTGCTGTCCAACCCGCTGAGATACGCCTTCGACGAGTCGGCTGCGCGCGCGACGCAGTTCGTCGTCGGCGACACGACCGGCCCACCGGTGCCGGCCGACGACGAGCCGGGACTCGAGGGCCGCGACTACTACTCACCGACCCAGTCCACCTTCGCCAACGGGATGCACGCCGTGGTCGTCGAGACCGATCCGCAGACCGCTGAGATCAAGGTGCTGCGCTACTGCGTCGTGCACGACTGCGGCAACCTGATCAACCCGATGATCGTCGAGGGGCAGGTGCACGGGGGAGTGGCCCAGGGCGTCGCGGGCGCGTTGTACGAGCGGATGGTCTACGACGGATCCGGGCAGTTGCTCAACGCGTCGTTCATGGACTTCCTGATGCCCTACGCCAGTGAGATACCCACGATCGAGATCGACCACCTCGAGACTCCATCGCCGTTGAACCCGCTGGGGATCAAGGGCGCCGGCGAGGCCGGGGTGATCCCCGGAATGGCGGTGTTCGCCTCGGCCATCGAGGACGCCGAGGGATTCCGGATCACGAGCATGCCGATCTCACCGAGTGAGTTGTTCCACCTGCGGCAGCGCCATGCCGCAGGAGAGCTCGAACCCATCGACCGGAGGCGCTGATGAAGGTGACCGGCGAGGCGACATTGCACGCACCCGTTGCCCGCGTGTGGGACGCGCTCACCGATCCCGCGGTGCTCGTGCGAACCATCCCCGGCTGCCAGCAACTCGAAGCAGTCGCCGCAGACGAGTACAAGATGACCGTGACCGCTGGGGTCGCGTCGATCAAGGGCACCTACCTCGGCAGCGTCCGGCTCACCGACCAGCAGCATCCCTCGTCGTTCGTGCTGCGAGCCGCCGGCTCCGGTGCACCGGGGACAGTGCAAGCCGACGTCGTCGTCAGCCTGTCGGACAACGGTGAGGGCACCACGCTGTTGACCTACGACGCCGACGCCGTCGTGGGTGGCACTGTCGGGGGTGTGGGCCAGCGGATGCTCGCCGGGGTGGCGCGCAAGACCGCGGGGGAGTTCTTCCGGGCCGTCGACGACGTGCTGACCGGTGTCACCTCGCCGGTCGGTGGGTCGGATCAACTGCCGGCGCCAGGGTCGGTGGCCCCACTCGTGCCGCCGACGGTGTTCACCCGGCCACCCGGCCCGGGCAGCCCGGTCGACCTGCGCTCACTGTTGCTCGCGGGTGCGGTCGGTGCGGCCTTGGCGCTCGCCGGTGTGGCGTTCGGCGCCCGGCTGGGCCGGCGCCGCTGACCGACGGCGACCGGCTGAACGCTCAGGCGAGGATGACGAACACCATCGCGACGGCGGCCGGGAGTGCCTGGAACAGCAGGATCCGGCGGGTGACGGTCGCGGCGCCGTAGACCCCGGCGACGATCACGCTGATGAGGAAGAACACCTGCACCGGGTGGGCGACCGCCTCGGCGGCGAACAGGCTCCAGATCAGCCCGGCGGCGAGGATGCCGTTGTAGAGCCCCTGGTTGGCGGCCAGTGCCGCTGCCCTGTCGGCGAAGTCCTGGTCGGTGCCGAACACCTTGCGTCCACGCGGGGTCTTCCAGAGGAACATCTCGAGGATCAGGAAGTAGATGTGCACGACGGCAACCAGTCCGACCAGCACGTTGGCGATGGCGCGCATCGATTTCTCCCGATTGTGGCGACTTGACCCGACCGCGCGAGATCCTAGCCGGGGTCGGCCCGATAACCTCCTCCTCATGGTTCCGTTCGTCGCAGCCGCCCTCCAACTGGCGCCGCAGCCCGGACCGCTCACCGCGTCCAGCGTCAAGGCCAACCTCGCCCACGCGGCGGAGTGGACGACGCGATGCGTCGAGTCGACTGGCGCGGATCTGGTCGTCCTCCCCGAAACGGCGACAACCGGATTCACCCCCGGCTTGGGTCCCCACGAGTTGTGGGATCTGGTCTCCGAGGCCCCCGGTCCGGTGACCGAGCCGATCCAGGAGGTCGCCCGCGAACTCGGGGTGCATGTCGTCCTGGGCAGCTATCTGCGCGGTCCCGAACGCGGCATCGTCCACAATGGAGCTGTCTTCGTCGGCCCGACCGGCGAGGTCATCGGCGTCTCGCGCAAGACCCACCTGTTCACCGGTGAGACCGTCGGCACCAGCGGATGGGTGACCCCGGGCGACGAGGTGGCCATCATCGACACACCGCTGTGCCGGCTGGGTGCAGTGATCTGCTTCGACGGCGACTATCCCGAGCTGGCCCGCATCCTTGCCGTCCAGGGCGCCGAGGTGATCGTGCGGCCCTCGGCGTTGCTGAGGTCGGCCGACATCTGGGAGCTCACCACCCGGGCGCGCGCCTACGACAACCACGTCTACGTCGTCGCCGCCAACGCGGTCGGGACCGACCCGGCCGGGGTGCTGTACTTCGGCAACTCCCTCATCGTCACGCCGGTGGCTCACGTGGTCGCCCGGGGCACCACCCACGAAGGCTGGGTGAGCGCCAGGCTCGATCCCGATGCCTTCATGCAGATGAGCCCAGGGTCCAGTCAGCCGCAGCTGTTCGATCACCTCGCGGATCGCAACGTCGAGCTGTACGCGAAGTACACCGACGAGCTCACCCGCCCGGCCACCACGTCCTACCCTCACCCGCGGTTGCCCGCGGACCCGGCCGCCTCCGAGGGGCAGCGGCCTGAATGACGCGCGAGACCACACCACCCCGGATCCGGATCGGCATCGACGCAGGGGGGACGTTCACCGACGTCGTCGCGCTCGACGAGGACACCGGCGACCTGGTGGTCACCAAGGTGCCGTCGACACCCAAGGACCCTGCCGACGGCTTCCTGACCGCCGTGGCTGCGGTCCTGACCTTGATGAAGGCCACCGGTAACGAGATCTCCACCGTGTGCCACGGGACGACCGTGGCGACCAACCAGCTGCTGACCGACGACATCGGCACACTCGGTTTCATCACCACCGAGGGCTACGAGTTCGTCCTGGAGATCGCTCGTCAGTCGGTCCCCGATGGGTACGGCAACTCCTACTTCTGGGTCAAGCCCCCGCGAATCGTGCCGGCACATCAGGTACGCACGGTCGGCGGCCGGCTCGACGCCACCGGCGCCCAGCTTCGTCCGTTCGACACCGACGCCGCCGTTGCCGTGGCCCGTGACCTGCGGGCCGAGGGCATCAACACCGTGGGTGTCTGCTTCCTGCACTCCTATGCTTCTGACGCACACGAGCGGGCCATGCGGGATGTCCTCGAACGCGAGCACCCCGACGCGGTGGTGTCGATCTCCAGCGAAGTGCTGCGCGAATACCGCGAATACGAACGCTCGGTCACCACGCTGGTCGATGCGGCGGTCAAGCCCAAGATGGCGAGCTACGTCGCCAACATCGGCCGGCGCCTCGCCAAGCTGGCGCCTCGATCGAGCTTCTTCGTGATGAAGTCCAACGGCGGCGTGCTGTCGGCCCAGGAGGTCGCCAAGCAGCCCATCACGACGGTGTTGTCCGGCCCTGCAGCGGGGGCCCTCGGCGCCGCGCTCATCGCCGGCCAGGCGGGCTACCCTCGCGTGCTCACACTCGACGGTGGCGGCACCTCCACCGATGTCGCCGTGGTGCTCGACGGCGAGCCCACCCTGACGACCGAAGGTTCGATCGGCCGCTACCCGTCCAAGATCCCGATGGTCGACGTGGTGACCGTCGGCGCCGGCGGGGGATCGGTGGCCTGGGTCTCGCCGGAGGGCACGCTGAAGGTCGGGCCGCGCTCGGCGGGTGCCGAACCAGGTCCGATCTGCTATCTCGCCGGCGGCACCGAGCCGACCGTCACCGACGCGCACCTGGTGCTCGGCCGTATCCCTCCCCACCTGCTGGGCGGCAAGATCCCGCTCGACGCAGATGCGGCCCGCAAGGGCATGCAGATCCTGGCGGACCAACTCGGGCTCTCCCTCGAGGAGTGCGCCCGCGGCGTGCTCGAGGTGTCGGCCTGGAACCAGGCCAACGCGATCAGGCAGGTCACCGTCAAGCGCGGCCTCGACGTGCGCGACTTCGTCGTCGCGACGTTCGGAGGCTCCGGCAGCCTGCTGCTGTGTCGCCTGATCGACATCCTCGGCATCCACGCAGTGCTCGTGCCGCGGGACCCCGGCAACGTCTCGGCCTTCGGCCTGCTGACCGTCGATGTCAAGAACGACTACGTGCAGACCTCGGTCGTCGCCCACGCCGATCTCGCGCCCGACGGGGTGACCGCGGGTTTCACAGCGCTGGAGGATCAGGCGCGGGAGGCATTGGAGCGCGAGGGGTTCGCCATCGCCGAGCACCGCTACCTCCGATCGGCCGATCTGCGCTATTCCGGTCAGGGCTCGGAGGTCCGGGTCTCCGTGCCCGAAGGCGTGCTGAACACCGCCGACACCGAGGTCGTCGTCGCCGCCTTCCACGACGAGCACGAGCGGCTCTACGGATACTGCTACCGCGGCAACCCGGTGCACGGCGTGGAGTGGGTCAACCTGCGGGTGTCCGGGATCGGCCCGATCACGCGGCCCGAGCCCCGGCTTCTCGCGGCCCGCGAAGGCTCCGCCGAGCGGGCCCGTACCGGCACCAGGCAGGCCTGCTTCGAGGGCTGGGTGGACACGGCGATCTACTGGCGGCCCGACCTCGCCCCCGGTGACTGGGTGACCGGACCGGCCATCATCGAGGAGTTCGGCGCCACCATCCCGGTGCATCCCGGTTTCAGCGCCGCCGTCGACGGTCACGGCAACCTGCTGGTGAGCTCGTGACCGGCCGGCATGCGAGCGATGGCGGTCGACTGCCCGGCCACAGCGCCGACCCGGTCCTCGTCGAGATCGTCGAAGGCACCCTGGCCTCGGTCGAGCGTGAGGTCGAGACCGCCATCGCCCGGACCTCTCGCTCGCCGATGATCCGCGACGCGCACGACTTCCGGGCCGGTATTCACGACCGGCGGTTGCGAAAGCTCACCGGCCGGTCGTACTCCGCGCTGGTGCACCCGGTGGTCCGCGACTTCCCCATGTCGACCATGCGACCCGGCGACGTCTACTTCCACAACGACGTCTACACCTCGGAAGGCGGCATCGGGCACCTGCCCGACCTGTGCGTCACGGTGCCGGTCTTCCACCGGCGCGAGGTGGTGGCATTCGTACAGGCATTCGGCCATCACGACGACATCGGCGGGGCCGTGCCCGGGTCGATGCCCAGCGGCGCCACCAGTGTGTTCGAGGAAGGCCTGATGGTGCCGCCGATCAAGCTGTGGGCGGCCGGGGTTCCCAACCGGGCTGCCCTCACCATTCTGACTCGCAACACGAGGATGCCCGACTCGCTGGCCGGTGACCTCGATGCGGAGTGCTCCGCCTGCTTGATGGGCACCCAGCGGCTGACCGAACTGTTCGACAGATACGGCCGGTCCCGCGTCGAGGCGTGCTTCGACGCGATCCTCGACAACACCACGAACACCTTCCGGACGGAGTTGCTCGCCAAGATCCCCGACGGGGAGTACGTGTGGGAGGACTACGCCGAACACGACGGGGTGGACCCGCCGCGGCTGCACCGGCAGCGGATCACCTTGACCATGGACGGCGCGGCCGAGGTGCCGCTGACGATCGACTTCACCGGCACGTCACCGCAGGCCAAGGGTCCGATCAACCACGTCGGCAACGCTGCCGATGGCAACTTCCTGAAGAAGTGGCTCGCCCCGATCCTGCGCAACCTCGCCAATTCGCCGGAACGGATGGCCGAACTCGACGTCAACGAGGGCGTCGTGCCGCTGATCGACATGAAGTTCCCTGAGCCCGGCACGCTTCTCACGCCGGTGTTCCCGGCCCCCACCAACGCCCGGACCTTCGTGATCCTGCGCCTGCTCGGCGTCCTCGCCGGTGTGCTGGCCAAGGCCACCGGCGGCAAGATGCCAGCGGACCAGGAGACGATCCGCTACACCGGCATCTACGGACTCGACGCCAAGGGTGAGTCGTACCTCATGCGCGAGGTTCTCGGCGGAGGGTCCGGTGGGCGGTGGTACGCCGACGGCGAGGACACCATCCACGTCGTACCCGACTCGCGCAACCTGCCCACCGAGTTCACCGAGTCCCGCTTCCCGTTCATCGTCGAGCGCCTCGGCCTGGCTGTCGATTCAGGCGGCGCCGGTCAGTTCCGCGGCGGGCTCGGCTATGACAAGCAGATCCGCATGCTGCGCGACGCGTCGTTCATGTCCATCGCTGATCGGTCGATCCTGTCCTGCTGGGGAGTCAACGGCGGCCGGGCCGGTCAGCCGTTCCACGTCACCATCGATCCCGGCGGTCCCCACGAGCGGCAGATGGAGGGTCTCGTCGACGACGAACCGGTCCGAGCCGGCGAGGTCATCAGGATCCGAACGACCGGGGGCGGCGGCTGGGGCGATCCGCTCGACCGGGATCCCGAGGCCGTGCGGCGTGACGTCCGCGACGGCAAGGTCTCCGCGGCAGCGGCGCGCGAGGACTACGGCGTCGTCCTCTCCGGCGAAGTGCGCGTCAGCAGCGTCGACATCGACGCGACGACGGCACTGCGCGGGCAGCAACGCGATGCCCGCGTCGACGAGAGGTACTTCTTCGACCGCGGTCCGGGTTACGCCACGCTCTCGGGCGGAAGCTCCCACCCCGACGTGGATCTTCGATAGGTGACCGGACAGCCCGGGCAGGGTGCGAGCGGTGGCCCGCTCGCCGATGTCGTGGTGCTCGACCTGTCGAGGGCGCTGGCCGGCCCGCATGCCGCGATGATGCTCGGCGACCTCGGCGCCCGCGTAATCAAGATCGAGCAGCCGGCCGGTGGAGACGATTCCCGGGGCTGGGGACCACCGTTCGTCGGGCCTGACGACGCGCGCGAGTCGACGTACTTCTTCTCCTGCAACCGCAACAAGGAGTCGGTGACGATCGACCTGAAGTCTCCGGCCGGCGCCGAACTGCTCACCCGGCTGGTGCGGCAGTCCGATGTCCTGGTCGAGAACTTCCGCACCGGTGTCCTCGACCGGCTCGGGTTCTCCGTCGAGCGGTTGCACGAGCTCAATCCCGGTCTGGTCGTCCTGTCGATCACCGGTTTCGGTCACGACGGCCCGGAGGGAGGGCGGCCCGGCTACGACCAGATCGCCCAGGGTGAGGCGGGCATCATGTCGCTGACGGGCACCGGCCCGGATGCCCCGCAACGCGTCGGCGTGCCGATCGCCGACCTGCTGGCCGGGATGTACGGCGCCTTCGGTGCGGTCGCCGCGCTGCACGACCGGGCCGCGACGGGCCGGGGGACCGTGGTGCGGACCAGCCTGCTCGCCGCGGTGGTCGGGGTGCACGCGTTCCAGGGCACGCGATACACCGTGGCGGGGGAGGTCCCGTACGGGCAGGGCAACCACCACCCGTCGATCGCGCCGTACGGTGCGTTCGCGTGCGCCGATGGCATCGTCCAGATCGCCGTGGGCAGCGAGTCGCTGTGGTCGCGCTTCGCCGAGTTGGCCGGGATCGCTCCGGCCGACCCGCGCTTCGCCACCAACTCCGACCGGGTCGGCAATCGTGACGCGCTGGTCAGCGAGATCGAGGGTGCCTTGGGGGCACAGCCTCTTGCGCACTGGCTGCCTGCGCTGGCCGAGATCGGGGTGCCGGCCGGCGAAGTACGCAGCCTGGACCGGGTTTATGAATGGGAGCAGACCCGCTCGCAAGACCTGCTGATCGAGGTCGAGCACGCCACTGCCGGCCGGCTGACCCTGCCGGGCGTCCCGTTGCGGTTCGACCGTGGCGGTCGCTCCGAGCACCTCGCACCACCGATCCTCGGCCAGCACAACGACACTGTGCTTGACTGGCTCGATGACCTGGACGGCGCTGAGTCGTAGCACCGCTGAACGAGTGTCCGACCGTGCTGCGAGGGCCAGCGCTGACCATCCGCCGCGGCGCGGTTAAGGTCAGGCCGAGCCGTACCACCCGCTAGGAAGGACAGCACGTGCCCCGACCTGTAGTGGTCCACAAGGTGGCCATCGAAAGCGTCACCGACGCGGCGGCCCTGACCAGGCTGATCGACGAGGGCGCCTTCGCCGCCGACGACGTCCTCGCCGTCATCGGCAAGACCGAGGGCAACGGCGGGGTCAACGACTACACCCGGATCCTGGCCGACCGTGCGTTCCGCGAGGTGCTGGTGAGCAAGGGCAGCAGATCGGCCGCGCAGGTGGGGGACGTGCCGCTGGTCTGGTCCGGCGGCACCGACGGAGTGCTCAGCCCCCATGCCACCGTGTTTGCATACGCACCCGACGGTGAGGCGCCTGCCGGCGACGAGCCGCGGCTGTCGGTCGGCGTGGCCATGAGCGAGCAGATCTTCCCCGAGGACATCGGCCGGCCTCCCATGGTGGAGAAGGTCGCGGCCGGAGTGCGCGCCGCGATGAAGAGCGCCGGGATCACCGACCCGGCCGACGTGCACTACGTACAGACCAAGACCCCGCTGCTGACCCTCGACACCATCAACGACGCCAAGAGCCGGGGCAAGGATGTGTGGACAGAGGACACGCTGAAGTCCATGGACGTCTCCAACAGCACGACCGCACTCGGCATCGCGGTCGCGCTCGGTGAGATCGAGATGCCGACGGCCGAGCAGATCCACAAGGACCTGTCGTTGTTCTCCTCGGTGGCATCCTGCTCGTCGGGTGTCGAACTCGACCGGGCACAGATCGTCGTCGTGGGCAACGTTCGGGGGATCGGCGGCACCTTCCGGGTCGGGCACAGCGTGATGAGGGACGCCCTGGATGCCGACGGAGTGTGGGAGTCCATCCGCAGCGCCGGGCTGGACCTGCCCGATCGCCCGCACACCAGTGACCTGTCCGGCCGCGTGGTCAACGTGTTCTGCAAGTGCGAGGCCGATCCGTCCGGCCGGGTCCGCGACCGGCGCAACATCATGCTCGACGACTCCGACGTGCACTGGCACCGCCAGATCAAGTCCTGTGTCGGCGGAGTGGTCGCGTCGGTGACCGGCGACCCGGCCGTGTTCGTGTCCGTGGCCGCTGTGCACCAGGGTCCATCGGGCGGCGGACCGGTCATCGCGGTGGTCGATCTCGGCTGATGGCTGTGCTGCGCTTCCGACCGCAGCGGCTGCGTCAGATCTGCTGGGTCAGCGCGGCCGGCATCGTCGTCGGATTCTTCGCGATGGCCTTCTCCCTGCACCGCGCAACCGGCGGCGGCGGCAGCCTGCGGGCCGGTGACCGCAGCGCCCTCGCCGGGGTGGGCATCATTCTGGCGGTGGGAGTCCTGGCGCTGGCCCGCCCGCTGGTCGAGGCCGACGAGCACCATGTACGCGTCCGCAACGTCATCGGCAGCTACGACCTGACCTGGGACCTCGTACGCGCGGTGCGGTTCGGCAAGGGCTCGCCGTGGGCGAGCCTCGAACTGGCCCACGACGAGCGGATCCCGGTGATGGCGGTGCAGAGCCTGGACGGGCTGCGCGCGTTGGAGGCGATCACCGCCCTGCGCGGGCTGTTGGCTGCGTCGAGGGCCGGCGACGGCCAGGAGGGCGCCCAGTCTGACTCACCCCGGCGTGAGTCGTGAGCCGGTCGGGATCAACCGGCACGGGCGGGGATTGCGCCCGACGCTGCTAAGCTGAGCGGGCGACCAACCGCCTGCAGTCTGGGCGGTGTGCAAGTGGAGCCCCCGCTCCCACCCGCGCAGCCCTTGGGCGGCCGGGTCCGGTTGATCCGTCGATGGCGGATCGGTGCGGCGTTTCGACGCCGCCAATCCGGTCGAGTGCGGGCCCCGTCAGCTGATGCTGCGGGGCCTTCGCCGTTTGCGGAGGCTCGACAAGCACTGGTGGCACCGCAAACCGAAACTCCCAAGGAGGCCCCATCAGCGCCGAACCCCGTGTCAACGACCAGATCCGCGCCCGCGAGGTGCGGCTCGTCGGCCCAGAAGGAGAGCAGGTAGGTGTCGTACCCATCGGCGAGGCCCTGCGGCTAGCGCAGGACACCGATCTCGACCTCGTCGAGGTCGCCCCGATGGCGCAACCGCCGGTCTGCAAGCTCATGGACTACGGCAAGTTCAAGTACGAAAACGCTCAGAAGCGCCGCGAGGCACGACGAAACCAGACCCTCACGGTGATCAAGGAGATGAAACTCCGGCCCAAGATCGACCCGCATGACTACCAGACCAAGAAAGGCCACGTGGAGCGCTTTCTCACCGCCGGCGACAAGGTCAAGGTCACGATCATGTTCCGCGGCCGTGAGCAGTCCCGCCCGGAGCTCGGCTTCCGCCTGCTCCAGAGGTTGGCCGACGACGTTCAGGAGCTCGGCTTCGTCGAGTCCGCGCCCAAGCAGGACGGCCGCAACATGATCATGGTCATGGCTCCGCACCGGGTGACCAAGCCGACCCGTGGTGCCCCGGCAGAGACATCCGCCTGACGCCCCACCCAGACGCCACTCCGTACGACCTGCTCCACCTGATGTTCGCCAGACATGACACCGAAGAGGAAGTGACGGTCGAGATGCCCAAGAGCAAGTCCCACAGCGGGATGTCGAAACGCATAAAGATCTCCGGGAGCGGCAAGCTGCTGCGGCAGCGCGCCGGCCGTCGGCACCTCCTCGAGCACAAGCCGAGCAAGCTGACCCGTCACCTCGACGGGGTCGTCGAGGTCAGCCCGGCCGACGCCCCGCGTGTGCGCCGCCTCCTGGGGCGTTGATCCAGCACTCGCCTGAGGGCGAGAGACCAACCATCGACTAGCAGAAAGCACAGGTGCACCAGTGGCACGCGTGAAGCGGGCGGTCAACGCCCACAAGAAGCGCCGTAGCACCCTCGAGGCCGCGAGCGGCTATCGCGGCCAGCGCTCGCGGCTGTATCGCAAGGCAAAAGAGCAACTCCTCCATTCGGCGACGTACTCCTACCGCGACCGCAAGGCGCGCAAGGGCGACTTCCGCCAGTTGTGGATCACTCGCATCAACGCAGCGGCTCGGGCCAACGGAATGACCTACAACCGGCTCGTCCAGGGTTTGCGCCTGGCCGGAGTGGAGGTCGACCGCAAGGTGCTCGCCGATCTCGCCGTGACCGACGAGGCAGCCTTCGCGGCACTTGTCGTTGTCGCCCGGGGAGCACTGCCGGCCAAGGAAGGCGCTGCCTGAAGCCTCCGGTGACACTGGCGACCCCGCGCACGCCGCGCGTCAATGCTGCGCGCAAGCTCACGCGCGCGCCGGGGCGGCTTGCTGCCCGCCGCTTCCTGGCCGAGGGACCTCAGGCGGTTGAGGCCGCCCTTTCACCCGCCGGGCCAGCGGCGCGGCCCAGGGTCTACGAGGTGTTCGGCACCGAGACGGGTCTGTCCCGCCACGCCGACATCGTGGAGGCCGCGAGGTCGGCCGGAGTGACGGTGACACCGGTCACCGACGAAGCCATGAAGGTGTTGTCCGAGACGGTCACGCCGCAGGGCATCGTCGCGGTATGCGCGGTCCTCGACGTCTCTCTCGATGACGTGCTTGAGGGATCTGCGCGGTTGATCGCGGTGCTCGCCGAGATTCGTGATCCGGGAAATGCTGGCACGGTCCTGCGTACCGCAGTGGCCGCCGGCGCCGACGCCGTCGTCTTCGCCGGCGACAGCGTCGACCCGTACAACGGCAAGTGTGTCCGGGCCAGTGCCGGTGGCCTCTTCCATGTCGCCGTCGTTCGCGACGTGACGACAGCGACGGCGATCAAGCAGCTCCGCGCCGCCGGCCTGCAGGTGCTGGCCGCTGACGGCAAGGGCGAGGTCGAGCTCGACGAACTCATGACCGGGCCGACGCTGGACGGGCCGACCGCCTGGGTGTTCGGCAACGAGGCCCACGGGCTGGGGGAGGCGACGAGCGCCGCGGCCGACGCCCGGGTCCGGGTCCCGATCCATGGTCCGGTGGAGAGCCTGAATGTGGCTGCCGCGGCGGCGATCTGCCTCTACGCTTCAGCAGGGGCCCAAAAACGGGGGAAATGGGTGCAATGAGCCGATGGCGCTGAGCGAAGCGGCGGAGTCCGGCAACGGAAGTGGGCAGGTGCCGTACTCCGACAGCGTGTCCGGGTCCGGATCGTCGGCCTACGACGATCTTCCAGACGGCATCCTGGCTGTTGACAGTTCGGGCCGGGTGGTCGACGTCAATGCGGCTGCCGCGACCCTGTTGGGCCAGCAGGCGCCGGAATTGCTCGGCGCTGCGTTGCGGGTGGCACTGCCACTGCGCGACCTGTCCGATCGCGACTGGTGGGACGTCTTCGAGCCGTTCGGCGGCCTGCAGTCACGGACCCGAATGCCGGAGCGGCTGCTGATCCTCGGCGGCGGACCCGAGGCCGGTCGCCAGCTGTACGTGACTGCACGCATCCTGCGCGGTCCCGACCGCCGGATGAGACGCCTGATCGTGTCGATCCGCGACGCTGCTGCACGGGAACGGCAGGAACGCGACAGCGCCGACCTGGTCTCGACGACCGCGCACGAACTGCGCTCGCCACTGACCAGCATCAAGGGGTTCACGGCCACCCTGCTGGCCAAGTGGGAACGCTTCAACGACGAGCAGCGGCTGCACATGCTCCGAGCCGTCAACGCAGACGCCGACCGGGTCACTCGGCTGATCACCGAACTCCTCGACGTCTCGCGGATCGAGGCCGGTCGGCTGGAGCTGCGCCGGCGTCCCGTCGACCTGCCCGCGCTCGTCGACCAGGTGTTCGCCGGCCTGGTCGCGGCAGGGGAGTCCGCCGACCGGTTCGCCGTCGAGGAGACCGGCCCGCTCCCCGAGATCTGGGCCGACCCGGACAAGCTGCTCCAGGTGCTCGGCAACCTGATCGAGAACGCCGTCCGGCACGGCGACGGCCAGGTGACCGTCAGCATCGCGGGGTACGGCCCGCAGCAGCAACGGGAAGGCGCCGAAATTGTCGTCAGCGACCAGGGCCGCGGCATCTCCGAAGAGATGCGCGGCAGGCTCTTCGCGATGTTCTCCCGCGGTCCGCGGCGCGGCAACACCGGCCTCGGACTGTTCATCGCCCGCGGCATCGTGCACGCGCACGGCGGAGACATTTCGGCCGGGCGCAGCGCCGATGGCGGCGCGGCGTTCCGATTTACCGTGCCCACCGGCACCCCGTCGTTCACCTGAGCGCTTGCCGGGAGCGATCAGCGGGCGCGCCTCGCTCCGCTCGATGCTCGCTCGCCGTACTGTCAGCTCGCTGCGCGCCTCGCTCCGCTCGATGCTCGCTCGCCTAGACTTCCGCGAGGAATCCCCTCATGTCCTCACCCAGTAGCTCCTACGACCCCAAGCAGGTGGCCATGCTCGCGCCCCAGGCGCTGCAGGACGCCGTGGGCGCCGGCGTCAAGGCGTTCGCCGACGCCGGCGACCTCGACGCCCTGGCCGCCGTCCGCCCCGCGCACCTCGGCGACCGTTCCCCGGTGCTGCTGGCCCGGCGGGAGCTCGGTGCCCTGCCCCCACAGGCTCGGGCCGATGCGGGCAAGAGGGTCAACGAGGCGAGGGCGGCGCTGCAGACCGCCTACGACGATCGACTGTCCGTCCTGACAGCCGAACGCGACGAGCGTGTTCTCGATCAGGAGTCGGTCGACGTCACGCTGCCCTGGGACCGCGCACCCCGCGGCGCCCGGCACCCGCTCACCACGATCGCCGAACGGGTCACCGACGTGTTCGTGGCGATGGGCTACGAGCTGGCCGAGGGCCCCGAGGCAGAGGCCGAGTGGTTCAACTTCGATGCACTGAACATCGGCCCCGAACATCCGGCGCGCGGCTTGCACGACACCTTGTGGGTCGAACCGCCGGCTCGCGGGGTGTTGCTGCGCACCCAGACCTCACCGGTGCAGATCAGGAGCCTGCTGTCGCGGGACCTGCCGGTCTACGTGATCGCCCCGGGCCGGGTCTATCGCGACGATGCCATCGACGCCACGCACTCACCGGTGTTCACCCAGGTCGAAGGTCTCGCCGTCGACGTGGGCATCACGATGGCGCATCTCAAGGGCACCCTCGACCGGTTCGTCGAGGGCATGTTCGGGCCGGGCCTGCAATCGCGGTTGCGCCCGTCGTACTTCCCCTTCACCGAGCCGTCAGCCGAGTTGGACTTCCAGTGCTTCTCCTGCCTCGGCGAGTCGGCCCGTGGCGGGCCGCCCTGCCGTACCTGCGGTTCGGAGGGCTGGATCGAGTGGGGTGGCTGCGGCATGGTCAATCCGCGGGTGCTGCGGGCCTGCGGTATAGACGCCGACCGCTACACCGGGTTCGCCTTCGGGATGGGCCTGGAGCGGGCGCTGATGTTCCGCCACGGGATCACCGACATGCGCGACATGATCGAGGGCGACGTGCGGTTCAGCCTGCCTTTCGGGATGGAGTCCTAGATGCGCGTCCCGATCTCCTGGCTCAGCGAGTACGTCGACCTGCCACCCGGTCTGCCCGTACGCGACCTCGCCGCTGCGCTCATCCGCACCGGGCTCGAGGTCGAGACAGTGACCGAGGTCGGCCGCGACGTGACCGGTGTCGTGGTCGGCGAGGTCGTCGAGGTGACCGACCTCGACGAGTTCAAGAAGCCGATCCGGCACTGCCTGGTGCGGGTCGCGGCCGATGCCGAGCCGCGCGGGATCGTCTGCGGTGCCCGCAACTTCGCCGTCGGCGACCGGGTGCCGGTCGCGCTGCCCGGCGCGGTGCTTCCCGGCGGCTTCGAGATCAGTGCGCGCAAGACCTACGGCCGGCTCAGCGACGGCATGATCTGCTCGGCCCGTGAACTCGGCGTCGGCGACGACCATCAGGGCATCCTCGTGCTCGACGCCACCGCACCGATCGGCGCCGACGTTGTCGACCTGCTGCACCTGGCGGACACGGTGCTCGACATCGCCGTCACGCCCGACCGTGGCTACTGCCTGTCCGTACGCGGCATCGCACGCGAAGCGGCGCTCGCCCTCGGCGTCGCGTTCCATGATCCGGCCGACGTCGCCGCGCCGCCGGAGCCATCCACTGAATCCGCCGATGCCCATCCGGCGGCGATCGACGACCCCAGCGCCGCGGACCGGCTCGTGCTCCGGTCCGTACGCGGCTTCGATCCCACCCGGGCCACGCCGATGCAGATGCAGCGCAGGCTGCACCTTGCCGGCATCCGGTCGATCTCGCTGGCCGTCGATGTCACCAACTACGTGATGCACGAGCTGGGCCAACCGCTGCACGCCTTCGACCGGCAGCACCTGACCGGAGCGGTGACGGTTCGCCGGGCCGGGGTCGGAGAGCGACTGACGACGCTCGATCACGTCGACCGTGAGCTGCACCCCGACGACGTACTCATCGCCGACGAGCGCGGCGCGTTGTCGCTGGCCGGCACGATGGGCGGGCTGACCAGTGAGGTCTCGGCGGACAGCACCGATCTGGTGATCGAGGCCGCGCACTTCGCGGCCGGCCCCATCGCCCGGATGGGTCACCGCCACGAGGTGTCATCGGAGGCGTCGCGCCGGTTCGAGCGGGGAGTCGACCCGGACCTGCCGCAGGTGGCCTCCGCCCGCGCTGTGTCGTTGCTGGTCGAGCTCGGCGGCGGGAGCTATGCCGGCATGAGCGAGGTCGACACCGGCCGGGCAGTGCCGACGATCGTGCTGCCGGCCGGGCTGCCCGGCCGGGTGGTCGGAGTGCCCTACGACCGGGACACGGTGGTCCGCCGCCTCACCGAGGTCGGTTGTGCCGTCAGCGGCGACGATCTGCTGGCTGTGACGGCGCCGTCCTGGCGGCCCGACCTGGTCGATCCGTACGACCTGGTCGAGGAGGTCGCGCGCCTCGAGGGCTTCGACGAGGTCCCGTCGGTGTTGCCGGCCACGCCGGCCGCCCGCGGTCTCAGTGCCGCCCAGCGCCGCCGGCGCACGATCTCGCGGAGCCTTGCCGCCGCAGGTTACGTCGAGGTCCAGTCGTACCCCTTCCAGGATGCTGCTGTCCTCGACGCCCTCGGCGTGCCCGGCGACGACGACCGCAGGCGGTTGGTGCCGCTGGCCAACCCACTGTCGGATCAGGCTCCGTTCCTTCGCAGCGCGCTGCTCCCGCCGCTGTTGCAGGCACTGCGGCGAAACCTGAGCCGCGGCTCCGCCGACCTCGCGTTGTACGAGATCGGCCCGGTCTTCATCGACCGTCCCGACCACGGC
>JBAVXU010000153.1:0-5425 GCA_049698415.1 Mycobacteriales bacterium | reverse complement strand
GGTGTGGGTGAGCGTCGGAGGTGTGGCGCCGTACCTCCTGCCTGCACCGTCTCGCATCGCGGCCGCCTTCCTGGACAGTCGGTCGCTGCTGTGGGGACACCTGCTCACGACCACCGAGGAGGCGGTGCTAGGGATAGCTGTCGGTGCCGTCCTCGGCGCCCTGCTCGCAGTCGCCATCGCCAGCGTCGGCCTGCTGCGGCGCTCGCTCTACCCCCTGCTCGTCGTGACCCAGGTCATCCCGATCGTGGTACTCGCTCCGCTGCTGGTGCTGTGGTTCGGGTTCGGGCTGACGCCCAAGGTCGTCGTCGTCGCGCTCATCGTCTTCTTCCCCGTCGTGGTCTCGACGGTGGCCGGTCTGCGCGGCGTCGACCGGGAGATGGTCGACCTGGTACGCAGTATGGGGGCGAGCACCGGACAGGTGCTGCGTACGGTGCTCATCCCGGCGGCCGTGCCCGCGTTCTTCGCCGGTCTGCGGATCAGCGCGGCCTACGCCGTCGCCGGTGCGGTGATCGGCGAGCTGGTCGGCGCGCAGAGCGGGTTGGGGCTGTTCATGGACCGCTCGCGCGCGTCGTACCAAGTCGATCGGATCTTCGTCGCCGTCGCGCTCATCGCTGTGCTGTCGCTGGCGTTGTTCGGGCTGGTATCACTGGCCGGCCGGCTGGCCGCGCCATGGCATCGAGTCAGCAGCGCGGTTGGTCCCGGTGGCGAGGGTGCCCGCCGGTGAGGCGACGTGCAGCCGTACTTGCCGCCCTCCTTGCCGTCGTGCTGGTCGTCAGCGGCTGCGGGCAGGGGAGCCACTCGGCGTCGCACCTCAAGCAGGTGACGCTGATGCTGGACTGGACCCCGAACACCAACCACGGCGGCATCTACCTCGCCCAGGCCAACGGGTGGTACCACAAGGCCGGCCTGGACGTGCGGATCATCCAGCCGGGCGACTCCGGCTCGCTGTTGCCGCTGGCCTCGGGCAAGGCCGACTTCGCGATCAGCGTCGCCGAGGAGGTGCTGCCGGCCCGGGCCAACGGTCTGCCCGTGGTCTCACTGGGCGCAATCATCGAGCACAACACCTCCAGCCTGCTGGCACTGAAGTCCGCGGGCATCACCAGGCCGCGTGACCTCGCCGGCAAGACCTACGGCGGGTACGGCGGTGCGCTGGAGCGGGCGCTGGTGTCGGCCCTGGTCCGCTGCGACGGCGGCGATCCGAGCACGGTCAAGTTCGTCGAGGTCGGCGATGCGGACTACCGGGTGGGACTGACGAAGCATCTCTACGACTTCGTCTGGATCTTCGACGGCTGGGACAAGATCCGGATGCAGCAGATCGACAAACTGCCGGTCAGCACCATCCCGTTCGCGGCGCACGCCTCCTGCATTCCCGATTGGTACACCCCGTTGATCGCGACCAACGAACGCCTGTTGCGCACCGATCCGGCGACCGCTCGCACGTTCATGGCGGTCACCGCCCGCGGGTATCGCGAGGCCATGGCCCGGCCGGACCTCGCCGCGGGCGCCCTGGTCAAGTCAGCGCCCGAGGTGGACCGGCAACTGGCGACGCTCTCCGCGAGATACCTCGCCACCCGGTTCGCGGCCAGTCCCGGAACGTGGGGGGTGCAGGAGCTCGGTGTCTGGCAGCGCTTCGCGGACTTCCTGCGCGGGGCCGGGCTGATGAAGTCGACCGTCGACGTCGCGAAAGCCTTCACCAACGACTACCTGCCTCAAGGTGGCGCGGCCGGTTGAGCGTGTCAGCGGTGCAGGTGCGGCGGCTGAGTCACGCATTTGACGGTGCTCCGCCGGTCGACGCGCTCAGCGACATCGAGCTGGATATTCGTACCGGCGAGTTCGTCAGCCTGGTCGGGCCGAGCGGGTGCGGCAAGTCGACCCTGCTGCGCGTCCTCGCCGGTCTGCTCGTACCCAGCTCGGGGGAGGCGGACGTGCGTGGCGAGTCCACTGTGGACAAGCCCGGGCTGGCGGCGTACATGCCACAGCGCGACCTGCTGCTGCCCTGGCGCCGGGCGATGGACAACGCGATCCTCGGCGCGCAGATCGCTGGCGAACCGCTGGACGAGGCGCGGCGCCGGGCGGCTGCGCTGTTCCCGCGATTCGGGCTGGCCGGCTTCGAGAAGGCCTGGCCGGGGGAGCTTTCCGGCGGGATGCGGCAACGGCTTGCCCTGTTGCGCACTTTCCTGCTCGACCGCGACGTGCTACTGCTCGACGAGCCCTTCGGCGCACTCGATGCGATCACCCGACGCAAGATGTACGAATGGCTGCAGGAGGTCTGGCTGGCAGACGGCCGGACCGTGCTGTTCGTCACCCACGACGTCGAGGAGGCGCTCTATCTCTCCGACCGGGTCGTGGTCCTCTCGGCCCGGCCGGCGCGAGTGCTGACGGAGTTGTCCGTGGACCTGCCGCGCCCGCGGCCGGTCGATGTGGTCAGCGAGCCGTCGTTCGTCGCGGCCAAGGCACGGCTGCTGTCCGCGCTGGACAGCTGAGGTTCACGCGTCGACGTAGCCGAACCTGCGCAGCATGGTCTCCACCGCAGGCCAGGCTCCGCCGGGCTCCAGGACCGAGCGGGCGCTGATCAGCGTGTGGAGGTACTCCCGCAATGCGACCTCGGGACCCTCGAGCGCCGACACGAAGCTGTCGTCGAGCACGTGCTGCCAGCCCTGGTCGGAGTCGGTGGCGAGCAGGTCGAGAAAGATCTCCAGCCGCCGGGCCGGGTCGTCAGATCCCATCGAGAGCAGCCGCAGGTCGTCGGCCCAGACCAGCTCCGCCGCCCGCTGCGGGCGGAGCACCAGCGCCGTGCCGAACGGCTCGTTGTCGACCGATCCGGGCTCGACGATCGCCCGTCGCACGTCGTGGACGACGGCATGGAAGTGCTCGTCGGACAGGCCGAAGCCGACGAAGAGCATGTGGCGGGTGACCAGCATCGCCTGGAGCAAGCCGGTCAACGCGGCCCGGTGCTGGCCCAGGGACAGGTAGTCGGCCCTCGTCAGGACGATGTCGGCGCGCCGCTCCGGTCGTACGCAGCCGTGCAACTTGAGCAGCCAGCCGTCGTGCGCCTCGCCGGGGCGCTCGTAGGGGAGTACGGCCAGCCGGCGCCCGGCATCGAGCGCGGCGGTCTCCAGCAACTCGTCGTAGTTGAGGGTGGCGACCTCCTTGATCGGGAGGTTGGCCAGTAGCGAGTGCGACAGCGCGTACTGGTCGGTGCTCACGGCCCGGGCGATGGCGTCGATGAGTCCCTGGCGACCGAGTTTGCGTTCGATGATTCCGGCCTTGTCGAGGGCGGACAGCTCGCGCAGCTCAGGCCCGGTGAACATGTCGCTCATCGCCAGTTGGCGCAGCAGCCCGTCCCAGGTCGGCAGCCCGGCCGGAACCCCGGTGCCGGCACCGGTGAACAGCACGACCTCGCCGCGTCGGACCCGGGTTGCCAGCCGCTCCGCCTCGGCGACGAGATCGCTGCCGAGTTCGCGGACGAACGTCTGGCGGTGATCGCCGCTGCGGCGGTGTGAGCGGGCGGCGGCGGCCATCGCGGGGGTGGCGACGACGAGCACGATGTCGACGTTGTCGGCGAGGTGGGACAGGCGGTGCAGCAGTTGGTCCAGCGCTTCTCCCTTGACCGCGGCTCCGCCGCCGGACCCCGTGCCGATGGCGGGGACGGCGAGCAGCGGACGTGGCCGGCGGCCGGACACGCCGGTCCGCTTGAGCCGTCGCGCCTGCCGCACGAATGCCGCGATGGCCGACTGCACCTGCCCCCAGTCGACCGCCTGGCCCGTCGTCGCTGTCCGGGTCAGGATCGGTACGGCCCCAGACGGGCTCGGGGCGTCGATGACCCGGACGTACTCGTTGGGCCGGAACGGCGACGCCGACGCCACCGCCGTCGCCTGCCGGAACTGATCCAGCCAAGACCGGGTGGCCGAGGAAGGCTCCTCGGGGGGTACGAACCACCCCGGGGTGACGTACGGGCGCGCGTCGGTGGGCAGCATCCAGGCGTCGCAGACCAGCCGGCGGATGTCCGCGCGGGCAACGAAGACGTGTCCTCGCATAGCCAGCACTGTCCGCCCGCGGGCTACCGATGGCAACCGAAACGGCGCGGTTGCCCGGCAGGCGGGGCGGCGACCCGATCAGGGTGGGGCTACGGGGCGGGCAGGCTGGCGACCCCGCGAGGCGAGAAGCGCGCGCCGGTGACCCGCTCGGCGACGCCGGTCCGGTCGAGGTAGGGCGTGATCCCGCCGAGGTGGAACGGCCAGCCCGCCCCTAGCAGCATGCACAGATCGAGATCGGCGGCTTCGGCAACCACACCCTCATCGAGCATGATCCGGGCTTCTTCGGCCAGCGCCGCCAGGGCACGTTCGCGCACCTGCTCCTCCGACTGCGGGTTGTCGCCCCGCACCATCAGAGCCGTCACCTCCGGGTCGACCTGCGGCTGGCCGTTCTCCCAGGTGTAGACGCCGGGCTTGCCCGCGGCGACCAGCCTGCCGAGGTTCTCGCTCACCCCGAACCGGTCGGGGAACGCCTCGTGCAGGGTCTCGCTCACGTGATGTGCGACCGCCGGGCCGACGAGTTGCAGCAGCACGAACGGGCTCATCGGCAGACCGAGCGGCTCGAGCGCCCGATCGGCGACGGCGAAGTCCGTACCCTCGTCGACCGCCGCGATGACCTCCCCGAGGAATCGGGTGAGCAGCCGGTTGACGACGAACGCCGGCCGGTCCTGGATGAGGACGCAGGACTTGCGCAGCGTCTTGCCGACGGCGAACGCCGTTGCGACCGTCGCATCGTCTGTGCGCTCGGCGCGGACGATCTCGAGCAGCGGCAACAGCGCGACCGGATTGAAGAAGTGGAAGCCGACCACTCGCTCGGGGTGGCTGAGGTTGCGGGCCATCTCGCTGATCGACAGCGAGCTGGTGTTGGTGGCCAGGACGCACGTGGGGGAGACCACCGCCTCGACCTCGGCGAAGACCTGCTGCTTGACCTTGAGCTCTTCGAACACCGCCTCGATCACGAAGTCGGCGTCGGCGAACGCGTCCTTGGACAATGACCCCGTCACCAGCCCCTTGAGCCGGTTGGCCCGGTCCGGCGAGATCCGCCCGCGCCCGAGCAGTTTGTCGATCTCGTCGTGCACCCAGCCGACACCGCGTTCGATCCGCTCGGAGTCGATGTCGGTGAGTACGACAGGCACCTCGAGCCGCTGGGCGAACAACAGCGCGAGCTGGCTCGCCATCAGCCCGGCTCCGACGATGCCGACCTTGGACACCGGGCGGGCCAGGGACTTGTCAGGCACCCCAACCGGCCGCTTCGCGCGCTTCTGCACCAGGTCGAAGGCGTAGAGCCCCGAGCGCAGCTCCTCGCTCATGATCAGGTCGGCCTCGGCCTCGTCCTCGGCGGCGGTGCCGGCCGTGAAGTCCGCATGCCGGGCCAGCTCCATGAGCTCCAG
>JBAVXU010000152.1:0-9129 GCA_049698415.1 Mycobacteriales bacterium | reverse complement strand
AAAGTGACACCCAGCAGCAGCACCCAGCCGGCGACCAGTGACACCACGATGGAGGCGACGATGCCCCGCGGCCCCGCTGTGGAGGCATCACGCGTCTCCTCGGTCATGTGCGCCGAAGCGTCGTACCCGGTGAACGTGTACTGCGCGAGCAGGAGACCCAGCAGGAACACGTAGAAGGTCGAGTGCCAGCCGGTGTTGTTGACGAACTTGGTGAAGACGAAGCTCACCGACTGGTGCTTGTCCGGGATGATGGCCAGGGCTCCGACGATGATCGCCACGCCGATGATGTGCCACCAGACACTGATGTCGTTGAACAACGCCACCAGCCGGACGCCGAAGGTGTTCAGCAGGGCGTGCAGCACCAGAATCAGCCCGAACAGCAATATCGTGTGCCACCGCCTCGTGTCGAAACCGAAGGCGAGATCGAGGTAGGCGTTGAGGAAGAAGGCGGCACCGAAGTCGATGCCGGCGGTGACCGCGACCTGACCGAGGAAGTTGAACCACCCGGTGAACCACGACCAGGCACCTGGATTGTCGCGGGCGAGCTTGGCCGACCAGTAGTACAGCCCGCCGGCGGTCGGGAAGCTCGAGCACACCTCGGCCATGGCCAGACCCACGAACAGGGTCATCACGCCCACGAACAGCCAACCCCAGGTCATGGCCACCGGTCCGCCGGTGTTCATCCCGAAGCCGTACAGCGTCAGGCAGCCGGACAGGATCGAGATGATCGTGAAGGAGACGGCGAAGTTCGAGAACCCTGACATATGCCGCCTGAGCTCCTGGGCGTAGCCCAGTTCGTGCAGTCGGGCGGAGTCGTTGTCCGAGGCGGGGCCGGATTTCTGCGTGGACGAGGACATCAACGGGATCCCTTCGGCGCAAGGCGCGCGGTCACCGGCCCCCGTCGGTGACGATCATGCTTCCCGCAGATTCGAGCCGCCGTCAATGACATCGCGATGTCATCTCCTCGCCGTGTCGCAGGAGCGGGCCGTGGAATGTGATCATTCGGGCACCAAATCCCAGCGGCGTGAGCGGCGGTCAGGTGCTCAGCGGTGCTTGACGTCGTGGAACCGGTCCGGCCGGTAGTTGCCGGACACGGCTCCCTGCGTCCCTAGACTCAGCCGGTGGCTATGACCGCTGACCCGAAGCTGCGCGCAGGGGTGCGGCCCTGGTGGGTCGCCGCGGCCACGATGGCCGCTCTGGTGGCCGCCGCCGGCTTCCGTTCGTCGACCGGTGCACTACTCGAGCCGCTCGAGAACGAGTTCGGCTGGAGCCGCGCAACCACGTCCGGCGCGGTGAGTCTCAACCTGGTCATCTACGGGCTGACGGCTCCGTTCGCGGCTGCCCTGATGGAGCGCTTCGGTCTGCGGCGGGTGGTGGCGCTCGCGCTGACCCTGGTCGCCGCCGGCGCCGGCCTGAGCCTCGTGATGACCTCGGCCTGGCAGCTGTGGTTCCTCTGGGGTGTACCCATCGGCATCGGAACCGGCGCGATGGCACTGGTCTTCGGGGCGATCGTTGCCAACCGATGGTTCGTCCGCCATCGCGGTCTTGTCATCGGACTTTTCTCTGCGGCGAGCTCGACCGGTCAGCTCATCTTCCTGCCGGCGATCGCGCAGCTCGCACACGGCCCGGGCTGGCGTTGGGCTGCCGGGCTGGTTGCGGTGTTCGCACTACTGCTCGTACCGATCGTTCTGCTCGTGATGCGCGACCGCCCCTCCGATGTCGGCGAGTTGCCGTACGGCGCACCAGCGTCGTACACCGAGCCCCCCGTCGTACGCACCGGTCCCGGGCCGGCGACGCTGGCCCTCAACACGTTGCGTCAGGCCAGCCACCGCTGGACCTTCTGGGCGTTGTTCCTGACCTTCTGGATCTGCGGGTGGTCGACCAACGGCCTGATCGGCACTCACTTCATCCCCGCCGCACACGATCACGGCATGCCGGCGACGACCTCGGCCAGTCTGCTGGCGCTGATCGGGGTCTTCGACATCATCGGCACGGTCGCCTCGGGCTGGCTCACCGACCGGGTGGACTCGCGCTACCTGCTCTTCGGCTACTACTTCCTGCGCGGCCTCAGCCTGCTCGTCGTCCCGGCGGTCCTCGGCCCACACGTGCAGCCCAGCCTGTTCCTGTTCATCGTCTTCTACGGGCTCGATTGGGTGGCGACCGTGCCGCCCACCGTGGCCCTGTGCCGGATCCACTTCGGGCTGGAGAAGTCCGGGGTCGTTTTCGGCTGGGTGTTCGCCGCCCACATGGTCGGCGCAGGGGTGGCCGCGTCCTACGCGGGGTGGATCCGGCAGGGGCTGGGCGACTACTTCGTGGCGTGGATGACCGCCGGAGGTCTGTGCCTGCTGGCCGCGGTGATGATTCTGTCGATCCCGAAGCGGGGCGAGCCCGAGCGGGCCACCCTCGATCAGGTGGCCCAGGAGTCGGCCCAGATCTGAACCCGTGACCGGGCGGGTGCCGCTTCGCTCAGGGGACGAGCGTGTGCATCCAGCCATGCGTGTCGGGCGCAGTGCCGTGCTGGATGTCCAGCAGCGCCTGGCGCAGCCGCATCGTGACCGGACCCGGCTCCCCGTCGCCAACGGTCCACTGGCCGGTCGTGGACTTGACCGAGCCGACCGGCGTGATCACCGCTGCCGTTCCACAGGCGAAGACCTCGGTCAATGATCCGTCGGCGCAGCCCTCGCGCCACGAGTCCACATCGATGCGGTCTTCTGAAACCGGGTAGCCCAGGTCGCCGGCCAGCGTGAGCAGGGAGTCGCGGGTCACCCCAGCGAGCAGAGTCCCGGTCAGCGCCGGGGTCATGATTTGGGTGTCGTCGCCACGGCCGTAGACGAAGTAGAGGTTCATCCCGCCCATCTCCTCGACCCACCGGCGCTCGGCCGCGTCGAGCCAGACGACCTGGTCGCACCCCTCGTCGCTGGCCTGCGCCTGCGCGATCAGGGAGGCGGCGTAGTTGCCGGCGCACTTGGCCTCACCGGTCCCGCCCGGGGCGGCCCGAACGTAGTCCTGCGAGAGCCAGACGCTGACCGGCTGGACACCCCTCGGGAAATAGGCGCCGACCGGCGAGGCGATCACCAGGAACAACACCTCACCCGCCGGGCGCACGCCGAGGCCGACCTCGCTGGCGAACATGAAGGGGCGCAGATAGAGGGTCTCCTCGCCACCGGCGGGCATCCACTCGCGGTCCTGTCGGACGAGCAGTTCGAGTGCCTCGAGGAAAGCTGCCTCAGGCAACTCCGGCAACGCCAGTCGCCGAGCGGAGCGCTGGAAGCGGCGGGCGTTCTGCTCCGGCCGGAACGTCGCGATGGTCCCGTCGGGCTGGGGATAGGCCTTGAGCCCCTCGAAGATCGACTGGCCGTAGTGCAGCGCCATCATGGCCGGGTCCACCTCGAGCGTGGCGTACGGCACCAACTGCGCGTCGTGCCAGCCGCGCCCTTCGGTCCATCTGATGCTCACCATGTGCTCGGTGAACACCCGGCCGAACCCGGGAGAGGTGATCCGTTCGGTGCGCTCTGCGCTGGACACCGGATGGGCCACCGGCTTGAGCTCGAACGTGATCTGCTGCTCCTGCTGCTGCGTCATTCGCGTCATCCCTCCGGGTGCTGTGCTCAGTCAAGCATCGCAGCGCCGGGCCTGACACGGGCACCCTGGGCAGCAGATTGTTCGTCATACGCCGGCTGGAGCCCATCCGGAAGGCTGGTTGAGCAGGAACTCGATGTCTCCCGCGGTCTGCGGGCGGGCGAGGTGGAAGCCCTGGCCGTACTGGCAGCCCAGGCCACTGAGTTCGGACAACTGGGCCGGGCTCTCGATGCCTTCGGCGATGGTCTGCAGGCCGAGCTCGCGGCCTAGTCCGATCACTGCGCTGGCGATCGCCGCGTCGTGCGACTGGGTGCCCAGTCCGTTGGTGAAGGACCGATCGATCTTGAGGAAGCGTACGGGGAAGGCCTTGATCAGGCTCAGCGACGAATAGCCCGTTCCGAAGTCGTCGAGACCCACGCTGACACCCAGATCGGCGATGTCCACGAGCTGGCTCGCCATCGACTGCGTGGCCTCCAGCAGCGTCGTTTCGGTGATCTCCAGATGGATCCTGGCCGGATCGACGCCGCTGCTGTCCAGAGCCTTGCGCAGGTCGGCATCGAAATGCCCACTGACGATCTGGCGCAGGGAGACGTTGATCGCCATGGTCAGCTGCGGAGTGGTGAGAGCGCCCCATAAGGCAGCTTGCGCACACGCTTCGTCCAGCACCCAGGCGCCGATTCCGAGGATGAGCGACGAGCTCTCGGCGACCGGAAGGAACTCCGCCGGCCCCAGCAGGCCGCGAGTCGGGTGTTCCCACCGCAACAGCGCTTCGACACCACAGATCCGCTCGTTCACCAGATCGATGATCGGCTGGTAATGCAGACGCAGCTCCCGGCGGGCAACGGCCTCGCGGAGTTCGGATTCGATGTCGAGCCTTTGCATCGATCTGCTCTGGAGGGTGTCGGTGAACATCACCGACTGCCCCCCACCGTGCAGCTTCGCCCGATGCATCGCCTGACCGGCGTCCTGGATCAGCTGGTGCGGCTGCCGCGTGCTCGACGACGGGACGGCGATACCGATGCTGGCTGTGATCGACACGGCACGACCGGCCAGCCCGAACGGCGGTCGCAGCACCGAGATGAGCCGCTCGACCACCTGCCGTGCGTCGTCGTTGCCCGCCAGGTCTTCACAGACCAGGACGAACTCGTTTCCGTCGAAGCGCGCCGCCGCGTCGGTATCGCGCAACTGGCCGTGCAGCCGCTCGCCGACGCGAACGAGCAGTTCGTCCCCGACGGTATGCCCGAGGCTGTCGTTGATGAGCTTGAAGTTGTCGATGTCAAGGCAGATCACGGCCATCTGGCGGTGGTTGAACTCTGCTCGCTCCATTGCTTGGCCGAGTCGGTCGAGCAGCATCTCCCGGTTGGCCAGTCCGGTGAGCGGATCGTGCAGGGAGCGGTGATGAAGTTCTTGAACCCGCTCGTTGGCATCGCTGTCCAGCCGGCGTACCTCATCAGCCGTACGCCCCGCCGCCCATGCGATCAACATCAGCAGGGGTATCACCGTGAGGGACAGGCCGAGCCCGGCCCGGTCCTGCCGAGCATTCAGGGCCCTGAGCAGGGTGTAGCAGCCCCCACCGATTCCCGCGACGAGCACGCCCGCGCGGACATTGATTCCGACGGCCGCCACGCATGCCGCGACGACAACCGCAGCGGCTATCAGGCTGTGAGCCGCGATCAGGCCGCCGAGCAGCGCGGATACCACTAGCAGTGCAGGCGCGATACCTCGGTGGGCGAAGATCCGCCGGACCGCTCGCGACGTCCAATTGTCCTGGGGGCTACGCACGCTGTGGCGGCGGACGTATACACACAGTGATCATGAGCTGACCCTAGACCAGCGGGACGGCTACATGCGGTAGCGACAGGTGTCGGCGGCTATCCGGCGGCGGCGGCGGCCAACCGGTCGCCGACTGCGCGGGTCCCGGACCGCTCTGCGGGTCCCCGGGAAAGCAGGTCGGCGGCCACCGCCTGCTCGACCGCGCGCGCGGCCGCCGGCCGGCCGACGTGCTCGAGCAACAGCGCCACCGACAACACGGCGGCCGTGGGGTCGGCGATGTCCTGACCTGCGATGTCCGGGGCGCTGCCGTGCACCGGCTCGAACATCGACGGGTTGACCCCGCTCACGTCGAGGTTGGCGCTGGCGGCCAGCCCGATGCCGCCGGCGATCGCGGCACCGAGGTCGGTGAGGATGTCACCGAAGAGGTTGTCGGTGACCACGACGTCGAAGCGGCCCGGATCGGTCACGAAGAACATCGCGGCGGCGTCGACGTGGCTGTAGGCCACCGTGACATCGGGGAATTCCGCGCCGACCGCGTCCACTGTGCGTGACCACAAGTCCCCGGCGTGGGTCAGCACGTTGGTCTTGTGCACCAGCGTCAGGTGCCGTCGCGGTCGCGCAGCAGCGCGGCGGAACGCGTCTCGTACGACCCGTTGCACCCCGAAGGCAGTGTTGAGGCTCTCTTCGGTGGCGATCTCGTGCTCGGTTCCGCGGCGGAGGTGTCCCCCCGCCCCGGCGTACGGACCTTCGGTGCCTTCGCGGACCACGATCATGTCGATCGCCGGGTCGCCGGTCAGCGGCGAGGAGACGCCGGGATAGAGCCTGACCGGCCGCAGGTTGACGTGGTGGTCGAGCGCGAACCGCAGGCGGAGCAGCAGGCCGCGTTCGAGGACACCGGAAGGGACACCCGGATCACCGACGGCGCCGAGCAGGATGGCGTCATGGCCGCGTAATTCCTCGAGCACCGAGTCCGGCAGCGTCTCGCCGGTGGCCAGCCAACGGCGTGCACCCAGGTCGTACTCCGTCGCCTCGACGCCCGGGCACACCGCATCGAGCACCTTGCGTCCCTCGGCGACGACGTCCGGACCGATGCCGTCCCCACCGATAACCGCGAGCCGCAGCCCGGTCATCGGCATCCCGCCGCATTGGATCGCACCGGGTCAACGCGCCACTCGTCTCGAAAGTGCATCAGCGCAGCGTGCCAGATCCGATCAAGAGGCTGGCTGTCCACCACGGTCGCGACGGTCCAGCGAACGCTGCACCGCACGTTGCGCCTCTCGTTCCTCGGCCTCTCGGGCTCGTTGCTCGTTCTTGTCCATCGTGTTCAGCTCCTATGGCTTGTCGGTTCGTTGCGGCACCGCAGTGCCGCTGATGACCTTGTTGACGGCGTGGAGGAAGGCGCGCGCGCTCGCCTCGACCACGTCTGTGGACACGCCGCGGGCGGTGACCCGCTGACCGGCGATCTCCACCTGTACGGATACGTCCCCGACCGCGTCGGACCCCGGGGTTACCGCGGCCACTTGGAACGCGAGCAAGGACGCATCGACGCCGGTCGCCTTGGCCACCGCGTGGCAGGCGGCATCGATCATGCCGTCGCCGCTGGCATCGGCTTCGGCGACTTCATCGCCCCGGGACAGCCGCACGGTCGCCTGCGGGGCGGTGTCCGTGCCCCCCGCGACCGCCAGCCAGTCGAACGACCAGACCTCGCCGGTGGCTCCCGAGGTGTCCTCCTCGGTCGCCAGCGCCACCAGGTCCGAATCGGTCAGGGTCACCTTGCGATCGGCCATCTCCTTGAACCGCGCGAAGGCGTGGTCCAGCGCGTCGGGCGTCAGCACGAAACCCAGCTTGCCGAGGGCGTCGACGAACGCGTGGCGGCCCGAGTGCTTGCCCAGCACGATCGTCGAGCCCGCGGTCAGCCCGATGTCCTCGGGATTCATGATCTCGTACGTCGTGCGCTCCATCAGCACACCGTGCGCGTGGATGCCGCTCTCATGGCTGAACGCGTTGCCGCCGGTGACCGCCTTGTTCGGCTGCACCGGATAACCCGACAGCATCGACACCAGCCGCGAGGTGCGCGAGATCTCCGTGGTCTCGACACCGGTGGTGAGACCGAGCGTGGCGTGGTGGGTGCGCAGCGCCATCACGATCTCTTCCAGCGCGGTGTTGCCGGCCCGCTCCCCGATCCCGTTGATGCACACCTCGACCTGCCGGGCGCCGGCCCGCAGCGCGGCGAGGGAGTTGGCGGTGGCCAGACCCAGGTCGTTGTGGCAGTGCACCGACCAGACCACCTCGTCGGCCCGCGGCACCCGGGCACGTACGGCGTCGAGGATGGCGACGTACTCCTGCGGCATCGCGAACCCGACGGTGTCCGGGACGTTGATGGTGGTGGCGCCGTTCTCGACGGCCGCCGCGAACACGTCGACGAGGAAGTCGAGCTCGGTCCGGGTCGCGTCCTCGGCCGAGAACTCCACGTCGGAGCAGTAGCTCGCTGCCTGCGCCACCGCCCGTACCGTTTCGGCGAGCACCTGGTCGGCGCTCATCCGCAGCTTCTTCTCGCGGTGGATGGGCGAGGTCGAGATGAACGTGTGGATCCGTGGCCGCTCGGCGTGCTTGATGGCGTCCCAGGCTCGCTCCACGTCGGCTGACTTGGTACGGCAGAGCGCTGCGATGGACGCACCTCGTACCGTCTCGGCGATCGCCTGGACGCCTTCGAAGTCGCCGTCGCTGGCGGCCGGGAAGCCGGCTTCGATGACGTCGACGTTGAGCCTGGCCAGCTGCTGGGCGATCTCGACCTTCTCGTGCACCGACAGGGCGATGCCGGGCGCCTGTTCGCCGTCACGCAGGGTGGTATCGAATACGACGACCCTGTCATCAGTGGCAGGGCCGGGCGTTGTGACTGACATGCGAGGGGCTCCTCAAACCGGGCTGAAAGACGGCCAGCGCAACGTCCCGCGACGGGGAGCCGGCCTGGTCTCTCAGGCCCCGCCGCGGCAGCTAAGGATGAGTACCTCGCGTCGCATGATGCTCGAAGAGTAGACGCAACGTCCCGACAGGCGTGCAGCTCTCCCAACATATGGGACAGGTCAGGCACGCGAGCTGTCGCATCGCGAGGCTGTCGGGCGGGTCGGCCCCGTACCGTGGTGCGCTGCAAGCTCGTCCAGCCGCCGAGGAGTGATGGAGCGTGCCTGTGGACGATGTAGATGTCGTGGTGATCGGGATGGGTCCGGGCGGTGAGGACGCCGCGACCCGGCTGGTCAAGGGTGGGCTCAAAGTCATGGCAGTGGATGCTCGGCTGGTCGGCGGCGAATGCCCGTACTTCGCCTGCGTGCCGACCAAGATGATGATCCGCGCCGCTGATGCGCTGGCCGAGGCCGGCCGCGTGGATGAGTTGGCGGGCTCGGCGCAGGTGCACCCGGACTGGGCACGGGTCGCGGCCAGGATCCGCGCCGAGGCCACCGACAACTGGGACGACACCGTGGCCGTCGAGCGGTTCGAGAAGGTCGGCGGGCGTTTCCTGCGGGGCCGCGCGAGGATCACCGCCCCCGGAACGGTCACTGTGTTCACATCGGATGGTGAGACGGTGCTGCGGCCCAGCCGCGCGATCCTGCTCAATACCGGCACCGATCCGGCGGTGCCCCCCATCGACGGCCTCGCCGGCACGCCGTACTGGACCAATCGCGAGGCGGTGAAGGTCGAGCACCTGCCCGAGTCGCTGATCGTGCTCGGCGGCGGACCGGTGGGCTGCGAGTTCGCCCAGGTCTTCTCGCGCTTCGGTGC
>JBAVXU010000151.1:0-8651 GCA_049698415.1 Mycobacteriales bacterium | reverse complement strand
GCGACCGCGGCAGCGGAGGCGACGGCGGCCGACCAGTGCCTGCGGTTCGCCCGGCGTGCGGGCAGCGGCAGCGTGTTGCCGGGGTTGCTGCCGGTCGTCTGGGCCACGAGTGCGGCCCGGGCACGGGTCAGGACGGCCGGAGTGGGGTCAGCAGCGACGGGGTCGGCGTCGCGGAGGAGCTCAAGTTCGTTCATGCGTGCATCTCCTTGCGGTAGGTGGTGTCGGTGGCGCCGGAATTCAGGGCATCGCGCAGGAGGGCGCGGGCTCGATGCAGGCGGGAGCGGGCCGTGCCCGCGGGGATGCCGAGGACGGCAGCGGCCTGACTGGGCGTCAGGTCCTCCCAGGCGACGAGCAGCAGCACCTCGCGCTCGTCGGCGGAGAGGGTCGCGACCGCGGCCAGCACAGGCTGGCGCTCCGCATCCAAGCGCGCCACCAAGTCCTCGAGCGGCGCGTCCGTTCCGACGCGGGCAGCCCACCGCGCGGTCACAGACCGCTCCCGCTCCTTGCTGCGCAACTCGGTGCGCAACAAGTTGTGCGCGATGCCGTAGAGCCACGGTAGAGCGCTCTCTCGGTCGGTGTCGTAGCGGTCGCGTGCGGCAAAGGCCTGGGTGAAGACCTCGCCCAGGACGTCGTCGGCGAGCTGCGTCCCGCCGCGACGGGACAGGAAGCGGTGCACGGCGACGGCGTGCCGGTTGAACAATCCGTTGAAGTGGGCAGGATCGGCACGGGACCGCGACACGAGAGCCGCGTCCGTCTCTGTCTTCGGAGTCATCACATCTGGTCTTTGTCCGATGGTGCGGTCAACGTTCGCGCAGCAATCCCGAAGGTCTGCTTCGGTAGTCGGGCCGAGCAACGATATTCCGGTCCCCTCGTGTGACCACCCCGGTGCAGCTCCGCACGGAGGAAGTCACGCGGGCCCAAGTCCCGTCGGAACCAGGACGGAGTGCGGCTGCGTGCTCATGTACGGCGTCTGCGCTCGCTCCGTGGCAGAAGAGTGCGTTCGTGAGCGAGGCTTTGGTGCTTCTGGATGCACGGCGCCCGGTTGATGGATCGACTTGGTCCCCCGGTGACCGCCTGGAGCCGACTTTGATGAGCAAGTCGGCTCTGGCCCTGGCACCCCGTTGACCTGCCTCTTTGGCTATGTCGGCCGAGACCCGCACCAACGGTCGAGGCTTCGCGTTGGCCGGATGTCGTGCCTTCACCTACGCAAGCGACGTACCCGCCGGGCCTGACGAGGACTCCACTGGGAGCGCTGACGTGCCCGAGGACTGGCAGCAGCCAGTCACCTGGAGGCGTCTCGACACCGCCTCGGAGGTCATTCTGCTGAGGTTGCCGCCGTCGCATTCGCCTGAAGCAGCGCAAGAGTTCGCTCTAGGTTGCCCTGCTGGTTGTCGGTCAACCCGGCCCGCAACCGGTTGTCGAAAGCCACCGCCGCGCCCCGAAGCCGGTCGAACATCTCCTCACCCGCGTCCGTGAGACGAACAATGACGATCCTCTTGTTTGCGGCCTCACGTACCCGCGTCACGAGGCCGGCCGATTCCATTGCGGTGAGGTGATGACTGACCGTCGCGTCCTGGATGCCCACGGCCTGGCGTCGTCCTCCTTGCCACCGACCCGACAGGTCCCACTGACGCAGGAGCCGGCCGAGGTCAAGATCATGAAGGGGACGTGGAGGCCGATGTGGACGACTGTCCCGAACTGGGTGCCGTCCACGTCAACGGCAGCTTGGCAACGGGGGTCGGTGGCGCAGGCTTGCAGGGACGCAGCCCCGCCGAAGGAGTGACCCACATAGGCGACTGCTGTGGTGTCGATGCGCCTGGAAAGCGCTGGGGTTCGGGCCAGCTCCGCCACGTTGGCTGCGACGAAGTGCCCGTCCGCGGCCCAGACCTCCACGAGCCGATCGGCCTCGGCCTCCGCCCTGCCGCTGTGCCCGCCGAGGTCGGCTGGGTTGCCTGCTGGCGTCCGGTGCAGGACTCGACCGCCCAGCACGCTGACGTTGGCGCTGTAGGTCGGCGTCACCCCGGCGACCAGATAGCCGTGGCTGGCAAGGTCTTCCGCGAGCACCTGGTACTGCGGGGCTGAAAACCCTAAGCCTGGTTCGAAGATGACCACTGGGAAGCGGCCGGCGGCGACGGGCGCATGCCCCCTGGCGTGGTTGTCGACCTTCGCGAAGTCGCTCTCGAACCACCCCGCGACGCCGGGCAAGTGCAAGTGCTGCCAGGCGCCGGGCGCGTACGGCGCGGGTGAGCCCGCCGCTGCTGAACTCGTCGGATACCAGAGCCACACCGAAAGTGCGCGGCTGCTCGCCGGTCGCGGCGCGAGAGGATCCACCCGGCTCCGGTCAGTCCAGTCATACATCACCCTGCCTACCTGGTATCTGCCATTCAGAGCAGGCAGCGCCACCGGCTGCTGACGGCGCACGCCCACGTACACCAGGTAGCCGGCAGTCGCCAGTGAGCATGCGCAAACGACTGCAGCCGACCACCTCGCGAGGCGGCGGACGCGACGGCGTCTCATCGAACCGAGGGCAGGCCCGATCGCGGACTCCTCCTGCGATGCGCCGCCGTCTACAGCCGGCGACCCCGGCAGACTACCGACGCGAACGAGCTAATGGCAGTTGACCTGCCGTTTCGGCTACGTCGGCTGAGGCCCGCACCACCGGTCGAGGGCGTCGAGCTGGCCGGACGTCGTACCTTCACCCACCCAAGCGACGTACCCGTCCGGCCTGACCAGGACTCCCGTAGGCGCACTGACGTGCCCGAGGACCGGCAGCAGCCAGTCACCGCCGTATGCCGCGTCAACGAGCTGGACGCGCTCTGCCCAGAGGTCTAGGTCAGGGCTCCTGGCGTCTGCGAAGTTGATCAGGACTGGTCGCACGTCGCGCAGGAACGAGTAGACGCGAACCTGTCGTCCGCCGACCAGGAGGTCGAGATCGGGCATCCGTCTGCCGAGTAGCGGGTGCCCGGTCCCGAGGTCGTAGTGGACGTCCAGTCCTGTGATGAGTCCTGCCAGGTTGATCCGCACTTCGGGGAACGTCCCGAACCACTGCACCTGCTCGCGCAGCGCCGAGACCCTCGGTCCGGGCCGGTGCAGTGCACTGGTCGCCATCGTGTACTCCAGCGCACGGGCCGTCGCGGGATGCCGTTCGGCGCGGTAGGTGTCCAGGAGGCTGTCGGGGGACTCGCCGTGGACCACCTGCGCCAACTTCCAGCTCAGGTTCACCGCATCCTGAATGCCGAGTCCGATTCCCTGCCCACCGGCCGGCGAGTGGATGTGTGCCGCATCGCCTGCCAGCAACACACGACCCTGTCGGTACTCGGCCGCCTGCCTGGTCGCGTCGGTGAACCTCGAGATCCAGGTCGGGTTGTGCGCGCCGAAATCGGTGCCGAAAACCCCGCGTAGCTGCGCCTGTAGGTCCTCGAGCGTGGGTTCGTCCGAGTGGTAGACCTCGCGTTCGGTCGTGATGACTCGGGTGGTGCGCCCGTCAGCCATCAGGCTGAGCCCGTGCAGCCCGCGCTCGTCGTAGGTGATTCCAGAGGGTGTCGGCTCGGACAGCTCGACTTCGGCGATCATTGCGCTCATGCTCGCCTCCCACCCGGGGAACTCGATGCCCGCCAACTTCCGGATCAGGCTTCGCCCGCCATCGGCGCCGACGAGATAGGACGTGCGCAACACGCTGCCGTCGTTGAGGCTGACGTCCACCCCGGAGTCGACCTGAGACATCCCGATCACCGTGCGGCCGCGCTTTATGGGGACCTTCAGGTCCTCGATCCACGTAGCGAGGATTCGCTCAATATCGTTCTGGAAGAGGCCGAGCGTGTAGGGGTGGCGAGTCGGGAAGTCGCTGATGTCCAAGAAGGCCATGCCGGAGGCCGCCCCAACGTGTGGCACCGGGTGCGTCGTGCCGTCCGCGAGGAACCGGTCCACGACTCCTCGCTGATCGAAGATCTCCAGCGTCCGTGCGTGGAACCCGCCTGCTCGAGACCCCACCAAGTCTGAGGAAGGACGACGCTCCACCACCATGACGTCGACACCGGCTACTGCCAGGTCCGCCGCGAGCATCATGCCCGTCGGACCCGCACCCACGACAACAACGTCCACGTAGTAGACCTCCAAGGTCACGCACACCAGCGGCGCGGCTGGCGACTCTGCCTCACCGACGGGGCCTTGCCGCAAGCCCCCGGCCGGACGTAGCCCGAAAATGCATGGAGCCGCGTCCCTGACAGCCCGAGGAATTCAACCCAACTGGTTCCGCCTCGCTCGGCAGCACTCTAATCCGCAAGCTCGTTCAAGGGTCCTCGGGCATTGCCGGCGGCAGAAGCGGCGTTGCAGCCGGGCGCGGCACCCAAAGCGGCGTCCAGCCGAGACCTCGCGAGGGCCGTCGCCGTCTCAGCCGAGGTGCCGGGCGAAGAATCGGTTTGCGTTGTCACCCTCAAAGTCCGGGACACCGGTGTGCCCGCCCATGTTGGCGTGCAGGGCCTTCTGCTCTGAGCCAAAGGCGTCGAACAGGTCTAGTGCCGTCTGCCTGTCGTTTCCCTCGTCGTCCCACTGCAGCAGGACGTGCAGCGGAACGGTGACCTGCCTGGCTTCCGCGAACGTGCTGCGAGGCACGAAACTGCCGGCGAACAGAAGTGCCGCCGCGATGCGCGGCTCGACCACCACCAGCCGGACGGCGATGGCAATGATTCCTCCCGCGAATCCGACCGGGCCACCGATCTCGGGGAGCGCAAGGAGGGCGTCGAGGGCGGACTGCCACTCCGGGATGGCCCTGTCGACCAGTGGCAGCACGAGGCGGTCGATGAGCCCGTTATTCACCGGCTCGCCAGCCCGCAGCGCCCGTCGCAGCTCAGAGCGGGCCTGTTCGACCGCGGGTAGGGGCGGCCGGTCTCCGCTCCCAGGCAACTCGATGGTCGCCGCGGCAAAGCCTGCAGCCACCGAGTGTCGGGCCCTCGCTGCGAGTCGTGGATACATCTTGCCCAGGTCGCCTGGGTGCCCGAGCAATATCAGCGGGGCGTGCGCCGAGGTGGTTGCTGATGCGGGTGTCCATAAGATGCCGGGGATTTCGCCGAACGTGATTCGGCGCTCGAGGACGCCGCCTTCGACGCGCTGCTCGGAAGTGATCTGCATGGTCGTGCCCTTCGGGAGAGGACCTGGACGGTGCTCCCGGACGACGACTACCGCCTGACCGTGACTCTCACGAGGAGCACCCTTGTGCCTGTGTGCACGGGTACCACCTCCTCGAATCGCGATCTGCACCGCGGACGCTAGCAGCAACTCCATGGTCTGTCAGGCCGGTGCGTCGACCGGCAGAACAGCCCAGCCACCTCGCAGCAGACGAGGCCGTCGGGAGGTGGCTGGTCCCTTGCGCGCTGTCGGCTCGATAAGGCGCGAGGGCCAAACGATTGTCACCGTTCGTAGCATCAAAGGATGGCCGTCAAGCGAATCAAGCCCAATATCTTGTCGAGCGATTTCGAGTCGAGCAAGACCTTCTACAACGACGTCATCGGGCTCGACGGCGGCCAGGGACTGGATTGGATCATCTTCTTCGGCACCGAGCAGCACGAGGTCCAACTCAGCGTCATGGCGCTGGACGTCAAAGCGCATCAACACCCCGAGGTGTCGATCGAGGTCGACGATGTAAACGAGGTCTATGCACGCGCCGTCGAAGCGGGTGCCGAGATCACGTATCCGCTCACCGACGAAGGCTGGGGCTTACGCCGCTTCTTCGTCCGTGATCCAAACGGCGCCATCATCAACGTCACCCAGCACGCCGAATGAGCCTGCGAAGTGCGCCGGCAGGCCTGAGTCCGCGCCCTCGCCGGCTTTCGCAGACTTGGGCTCCGTTCCGCCTGGTGCGAGGCACGCCCGAATTGCCTTTATCGGCCCGGCGCCCCGATATCAAGCATGAGCGGCGTGCGCCACGCCCAGAAGCAAGGCAAGCATTCGCCTGGCACCCACATCCTGGTGGTGCGACGCCGTGGCGCCGGTTCTCCTGGGTTTCAGCATGAAGGACCGGGTGGCCATCACGGACACGGCCATACTGCGACGCAGCGTTGCCCAGGTGAGACGCCTCGCTTGCTGCAGAAAGTTGCGTGTGGCCAGGCCGATGAGGTGGACAAGCACATGGCGACGAGTACGTCCTGAGGAAGGCAACCGGCGAGCCAACGGCCGCGCAGCGCCGCTACGGCCCCGAGGTCGGTGAGCCACCGCTTGTCGCTGACCCGAGGCGTTGGGGCAGGCATTACATCCGCCCTGTGGGCCTCGGAGCGCTCGCTAGACCGCGAGCGCGTGCTCTCGGTCTACTGCAGCTGCGTCCTCGTCGAACTTGCTGTCATCGCCGTCGGATCGCGCATCCTCACCGCGACACGTCAGAGCGAGTTGCGCTCGGCGTTGATCGCCGCGGTCGTGGGGTTGCACTTCATCCCGCAGGCGTGGGCCTTCCAAGAGCGCATGTTCTGCTACCTCGGCGGGGCCGTGGCAGTCCTCGGCGCGGCCGGACTCACGGCGGGCGCGCTCGGGGTCTCTCGCGCTGCTGACGCCCTAGCCGTCGTCGCCGGTCTCGTCATGATCGTGATCATCAACATCTACGCGCGGGGACGATTCGTTCGCAGAAGGTAGCCGGATCACCGCACAGCGAAGGAGGTCTGCTGACCGTCCACCTCAGCGTGCATCAGGCCGAGGCAGCTCGTTCACCTGCGCGAACGAGCTCGTCGGTGGCGAGAGGTGCCCTCTGGGCTGTGCCTGCGGTCAACTCGTAGCCTGATTGGCGCAGCCAGCACCTCACAGTCGGCTGCTCTGCCTCATAGCTGTCCCAGACAGCCCGACACCAGGCGAACGCTGCCACACGGGCCGCCGCAGGATCACCGGCCGTAGGGACGTGCTGCCAGGTCAGCGCACCCGACCCAGAACGCTCCAACCGATGAAAGCTCGGCTTATGGACCATGTTCTTGTGCAACGCGGTGCCCAGTGAAGGGACCATGTCGTTCTCCAAGAAGAGACGCAGGGTCATCAGGGGCAAGCCGACGGATTGGACCTGATGCGGGAGCTCTCCGGTACCCGGATGCAGCGCGGCGTAGGAATCCACGACGAGTTGGTGCCATGTCATCCGCTCCCGGGAGGAGTAGTCCGCAGCGAGCAGTCTTCCGAAGCCGAGCCAGCACCCGGTGCTGCTCGTCATATATCGATGGATTGGTCCTCCGGTGTCGGAGAACACCCCGCCGCAACCGGGGCATGGGCTTGTCACGTCGCGGTCACCGTCCAGCCGGGTGCAGTTGTCATCCCATCCGCTGTTCGGCATGACCGGGGGTTGCTGAGGGTTGTGCAGTTGTCTACATAGGAGCGCCTCCAAGGCGCCGAGTCCATGAGGCGGAGGCGCCCTCATCGGGGACGTCCCGGATTGTCCCGAAACTACTTGTAGTCATTTCGATCACTCTGAGTGCCCCCGGCAGGATTCGAACCTGCGCCACCGCCTCCGGAGGGCGGTGCTCTATCCCCTGAGCTACGGGGGCCGGGGCGGATTCGACCTTAGCAGCCAACGCTTGTGACACCGCTCCGTGCGGTCGTGCCATGCTTCTGCCCGTGACTGACCGTCCATCACGCGTGCTGGTCGTCGATGACGACATGGTGATCCGGCAACTCATCGGGATCAACCTCGAGCTCGAGGGCTTCGAGGTCCATCTCGCCGCCGATGGTGAAGAGGCCCTCAACCTGGCGGTCGAGCTGAAGCCTGACGTCGTCGTTCTCGACGTGATGATGCCCCGCTTGGACGGCCTCGAGGTCGCTCGGCGGCTGCGGTCCGATCCGCGTACCAGCGGGATGCGGTTGATCCTTGTCTCCGCCCGGGCGCAGGCCGCGGACCTGCAGCGTGGCGAGGACATGGGCGCCGACGCCTATGTCACTAAGCCGTTCGAACCGGACGACCTGGTTGGCGTGGTCCGGCGCCTCGCCGCGCTCTAGCCCGGAGCTTTGCCGCCCTTTAGCCCGGAGCCGTCTTCAGATCCGTGCCGGTCTTCAGGGTGCCGCCTGAGCAGACCGAGCCCGGCTCGACCGAGGCCTTCTCCCGGAATCCCGTGATGAACTCGCCGATCCGCTTGTCCGAGGCGTCCTTGACCGCGAGCTGGTAGCCCCACGCCTGCAACGAGATCGGCGACTTCTGGCCGGGGTAGGGGCTCATCATCATGTATGGGACGTTCTCGACCTTGCCCGAGAGCTTGGCAATCTGGTTCTTGGGCAGATCGGGCCGGTAGGTGATCCACACCGCGCCGTGCTCCATGGAGTGCACCGCGTGCTCGTTGGCAATTTGCGCCAGATAGACGTTGCCGGTGCAGTTCTGCCACAACGAGTTGTGGTCGCCGCCGACCGGCGGTGACTGCGGGTACTTCACGTGGCCCTTGACGTGATTGCGGCTGAGCTTCTCGGTCTTGCGGAAGTTCTGCACTCCGCTGATCCGGTCCTGGGGCGGTTTGCCTGCCTGGTTGACGGTGTAGGCCGCGTAACCGATGACAGCGACGGCGAAGATCGCGATGGCGATCCCGATCGCGATCATGCCCCAGGGCAGTCCGGGCTTGATCGGCGCGACAGGGGCGCGGCCGCGCGGTGGGCCGCCCTTCTTGCCACCGGACTTGGTCGCAGGCCTGGCACCAGCCTTACCG
>JBAVXU010000150.1:0-31689 GCA_049698415.1 Mycobacteriales bacterium | reverse complement strand
CGCTGGCACTCCAGGATGTGCAGGCGCCCGGCGCGTCCGGGCTCGATGGTGTCGCCGGTCTCGCCGGACGCGTACTGGTAGCCGGTCCGGCCGCGGATGCGCTGGTCGCCGCCGGAGCAGAACGCCCAGCCGCCGTCCTTGGGCGACGGCCCGTTCCCGGTGATCAGCACGCAGCCGACGTCGGGTGACATCCGGGCGTGATCCAGCGCGCGGTAGAGCTCGTCGACGGTGTGCGGGCGGAAGGCGTTGCGTACCTCCGGCCGGTCGAAGGCGACGCGTACGGTGCCGTGCTCACGATGCCGGTGGTAGGTGATGTCGGTGAAGTCGAACCCGGTGACCGGGACCCATGCCTGAGCGTCGAACAGCTCGGAGACCATGCCCATAGGCTAGTGATCTGATGACGGCGCCCCTGCCAGCGGAGCTCGACCCGGCCGACACGTTCGTCTACTCCATCCCGATGCGCACCCGCTTCCGCGGCATCGACGTGCGCGAAGGCCTGCTGCTGCGCGGGCCGGCCGGATGGGGGGAGTTCTCGCCGTTCCCGGAGTACCCACCGGCGGTGGCCGCGCACTGGCTGGCGGCCGCCCGCGAGGCGGCCGGGCTCGGCTGGCCGGCGGGAGTGCGCGACTCGATCCCGGTCAACGTCACCGTGCCGGCCGTTGGAGCGGAACAGGCCGCCGCCATCGTCGCCGCGTCGGGTGGCTGCCGCACCGCCAAGGTCAAGGTGGCCGAGGTGGGTCAGGACCTCGCCGAGGACATCGCGCGCGTCGAGGCGGTCCGCGCCGCGATCGGACCGGACGGGCGGGTCAGGATCGACGTCAACGGCCGGTGGTCGGTCGACGAAGCGGTCGCCGCGATCACGGCGCTCGCCGGCTTCGACCTGGAGTACGTCGAGCAGCCCTGCGCGAGCCTGGAGGAGATGGCGCTGTTGCGGCGCCGGGTCGATGTGCCGCTGGCTGCCGACGAGTCGGTGCGTACCGCGCAGGATCCGCTCCGGGTGGCCGGCCTGGAGGCCGCCGACATCGTGGTGCTCAAGGTGCAGCCGCTGGGGGGAGTCCGGCGCGCGCTTGCCGTGGCCGAGGCCTGCGGGCTTCCGGTCGTGGTGTCGTCGGCGCTGGAGACATCTGTGGGCATCGCCGCCGGGCTGGCACTGGCAGCGGCCTTGCCCGCGCTGCCCTACGCCTGCGGGCTGGCCACTGTCGCGCTGCTGGGGGCCGATGTCGTGGCCGACCCGCTGGTGGCTGTCGGCGGGGAGATCGGGGTGCGGCGGCCAACGGTCGATCCGGCCGCGCTGGCTCAGCTCGCCGCGTCGCCCGCGCGCCGCGAATGGTGGCTGAAACGACTAACGTCCGCTGCGGCCGCCCCTCCGTAGAAGGATGGCCGCGGCGGACGCTACGTCGACGTGCAGCTGTCAGAGGTTGAACATGTCAGCGTTGGCTTTTTCGGTCGTCCGACCGTTGTCTGCCGAGGTCCCGACGATCTGCCGCATACCGTTGAGGGCGACGAGGACGTCGTCGAAAATCGAGTCCCACGCCTTTTGGTACGCCTGGTAGCCGGCCGAGTCGGCGCCTTCCCAGGAAGCGAGCTTGGCGGTGGCAGCCTTGATCTCTGCCGCAGTGCCGCGGAGCTTGGCGTCACTGCTTGCGATGGCGGCCTCGCCCATCGCCATGCTGCCGAAATCCATCCTGATCCGGTCGCTCATGAGGAACTCCCGAGTGCGCCTTGGATGCTGGCCGTGAACCTGGTCGATGATTCCTTGTTGGCCTCGTCGGTGGTGGTGTGCCGCCTGTCGGCAACGACGAGGGCTTCGCCGGCCGCGCGCAGCTTGTCCTGGTGCACCTTGGTCTTGCTGGCCCACAGGGCGTGCAGGGTCTGGAACGCCTTGTGTGCGTCACCGTCCCAGTCCATGGCGTCCAGTTGGTCGATCAGGCGGTCCACCTCCGCACTGATCGCCTCACCCGCCTGTTGGAAACTGCCCGCCGCGGCGGGCAGTTGTCCACGCTCGATACTGATCGTCATCTACTGCTCCAATCCTCCGTCGATCGGGCAATAACCCGATTTTCCGGTGCGCGCGAAGCGTATAAGCGCGGGTTGGTTGTCGCAATCAGGGCGGTTACGCCCTCTTTGCCGGAGTTCTCCTCGCCGCGCTCGGCAACCGATGGCCGATCACCAGGGGTTCACTGCGACGATGGCTGGATGCAACCTTCGCAGGAGCATCGGCGGTGAATCCGGCCACCGCGCTGGCCCGCGTACTCATCGACGAGTTGGTACGCGGAGGCGTGCGGGAGGCGGTCCTCTCGCCCGGGTCCCGGTCGGCTCCGCTGGCGCTGGCACTCGCCGCCGAACCCCGCATCCGACTGCACGTCCGCATCGACGAGCGCTCTGCCGGCTTCCTCGCCGTGGGACTGATCCAGGTCTCGGGCCGGCCGGTTCCGGTGCTGTGCACCTCTGGCACCGCTGCGGCCAACCTGCACCCGGCAGTACTCGAGGCGGCGCACTCGCACCTGCCGCTGGTCGTGCTCACCGCCGATCGGCCGCCGGAACTGCGCGGCACCGGCGCCAATCAGACGACCGACCAGCTCAAGATGTACGGCGATGCGGCGGCGTTCTTCGAAGTGGGCGTTGCCGAACACCGGGTCGGCGCCGTGCAGTACTGGCGCTCGCTGACCGCACGGGCGTTGTCCCTGGCGATCGGTGGTGAGGTCGGCGGCCCGGTGCATCTCAACCTCGCGTTCCGCGCGCCGTTGGTGGGCGGTGACGGCGAGTGGATCGAGCCGCTGGACGGCCGGCCTGGTGGCCGGCCCTGGACATCGCGGGTGTGGCCACAACACATCGTGCCGTCGCTCGAGGACGCCCCCGAGCGGGGAGTCGTGGTCGTCGGACACGGCACCGGACTCGCTGCGGCCGACGCCGGTCTGCTGCTGGCCACGCGGCTGGGTTGGCCGGTGCTCAGCGAGCCCACCGGCAACGCGCGCCGTGGCGACAACGCTGTCACGACGTACCCGCTGCTCCTCGCGGACCCGGGCTTTGCCGGGCAGCACCGGGCCGACCTGGCGGTGACGATCGGCAAGCCCGGGCTGTCCCGCTCGCTGATCGACTACCTCGGCACCGCGAAACGGCAGATCGTGGTCGACCCGGCGCCGGACTGGGCCGACCCCACGCGTAGCGCCGACGAGGTCTGGGCCGACGTGCCGACGGCACCCGCCGCACGCGAGGCGACCGGGTGGCTGGCGGACTGGCTCGGCGCCGAATCGGCTGCCCGCGACGCCGTCGACGCGATCCTCGACAGCGAGCCGTCGTCGGAACCCCGCCTTGCCCGCGACCTCATGGCGGCGGTTCCAGACGGTGCGCTCGTGCTGGCCGGTTCCAGTCGGCCCGTACGAGACATCGAGGCGTACGCCGCAGCCCGCGAAGGTGTCCGAGTCGTGGGCAACCGGGGGCTCTCAGGCATCGACGGCTTGGTGTCCACCGCCATCGGTGCGGCCCTGGCCCACGGTGGCCCGGCCTTCGCACTGCTCGGGGACCTGACGCTGCTGCACGATCAGGGCGGCCTGGTGATCGGACCCGACGAGCCGCGTCCCGACCTGGTTCTGGTCGTCGCCAACAATGACGGCGGCGGGATCTTCTCCACCCTGGAGCAGGCCGGTGTGCCCGCGTTCGAGCGGGTTTTCGGCACGCCGCACGGTGTCGACCTGCGACAACTGGCTGCTGCCACATCCACCGGCTACACCCTCCTGGACGACCTCGCCGAGCTACCTGTGGCCGTCAAGGGTGAGGGGATCCGCATCGTCGAGGTTCGCGCCCGGCGGCAGCAGACCGCGCGGCTGCACGAGCGGCTGCAGGCGGCGGTCAGCGCCGCCGTGAACGGCTGACCGCGGCGCTGCGGCGGGTCACCTGCTCGGCGCGGGAGCGGGAGCGATCGCGACCGGCACGCCGGTCAGTTGACGTACCCAGTCCCCGGTCGTCAAGGCGCCGGAGGACGGCACGATCGGGCTGGCCAGCGTGTTGTACGGGGTCAGCCGGTTGGCCGGTGCCGCGACGCCGGACACCATGATCGTGGTCTTCGCCGCGTTGGCCGCGTCCTTGTCGTCGAGCGGCTTGTCGAGCAGCCAGTACTGCGTCACGCCGCTGCCGAAGGCGCCGCCGGTTGCCCCGGCAAGGCTGTTGCCACCCAACCGGACGGCGGTGGCCTTGAGCCCTGACGACCCGGTCACCAGGCTCGAACCCTTGAAGCTGGTGGCGATCTTGCCGATCCCGCCGGCGAGGATCCCGCCGAGCAGGATGTTGCTCACGTGGTTGGCACGCCACAGGTCGGGTTTGAACGGGTTCTGAACTTGTTGACGTCCCACATCCATGGCTGCAACTTGTTGGACCCGAGTGCCTTGTCCGAGGCGGCGTTGCGCAAGTCGTCGGGCTGGACTTCCAGGCCACTCCCCATCGCAGGCGCCTCCTCGCAGCCGTGCCCCTGGCTGCACATCCGACTCGTGCAACTCCAGCGCACCATATACGGCTTCTGCCTGTATGTCCCACTTCGTGGAGTGCCCGGCGCAGGCGCAGCCGGCTCAGACGCCTTCGAGGGCGTCGCGCATGGCGGCGAGCTTGACCTGCGCCTCGGCCAGCTCCTCGTCGGGGTCGGAGTCCGCGACGATGCCGCAACCGGCGAACAGGCGTACTGACGGGCCGGTCAACTCGGCGCAGCGCAGCGCGATGCCCCACTCGCCGTTGCCCGCCGCATCGGTCCAGCCGACCGGGCCGGTGTAACGGCCGCGGTCCATCCCCTCGCGGCGACGGATGAACGCCGCGGCGGCCTCTGTCGGCGTACCGCAGACAGCGGCTGTCGGATGCAGCGCATCGAGGAGTTCCAGCACCGTTGCCGCGCCGGAGAGCCGGCCGGTGACGTCGGTCGAGAGATGCTGCACGTTGGCGAGTGAGACCAGCTCGGGTTGCTCCGGCACATCGAGATCGGCGCAGAAGGGCGCCAGGGCCTCGGCGACCGAGCGTACCGAGATCGCATGCTCCTGCCGGTCCTTCGCCGACGCGAGGAGCCAAGCTCCCAACTCGGCGTCCTGATCGGCGTCGCGACCCCTGCGGACCGAACCGGCAAGGACGCCGGACTGGACGTCGAAACCCTGACGGCGTACCAACAACTCCGGGGTCGCGCCGACCAACCCGTCGCAGGCGAAGGTGAAGCAGCCGGGGAAGCGCGCCGCCAAGCGGTGCAACAGGAAACGGGGGTCGACGTCGGTGTCGCTGGTGGCGATCAGATCGCGGGCCAGCACAACCTTTTCCAACTGGCCGTCGCGAATTGTTCGGACGGCCGATCGCACCGCGTGCTGCCACTCACCTGCGGGCAGCGAGCCGTCGGCGTAGCGCACCCGGCTGGGGGCCGACACCGGCCGCGGCGAGGTCAGTGGCGGTGGCGTCCGGCCGATCGTCGTCAGCCAGGCCTGCCCGTCCCGCCTGCCCAGCACGACTCGCGGAACGATGAGCACCGAGCCGGATGACGCCGGGTCGAACGTGAGGCTGCCGAAGGCCACCGGGCCGGTGCCGGCCATCTCGACGTCGTCCTCGACCTCGAGCCGGGCGCAGGTGTCGGCCCACCAGCCTTCCGCCTGCTCGATCCTCCCGGGTCCCCGGCCGATGTCGAGCCGGGCCGCCTGGCCCCATGCCACCAGGCCGTCGCCGCCGCGCAGCCAGCTCAGGGGTGCGGTGTCCGGCAGGTGGTCGAGCAGATCGCCGGGATCGTCGACCGGAACCGTGCGCACCAGCGAGCGCAGGCCGGGGACCGCCGCGGTAGTCACATTGCGAGGGTACGAGTGCGGGTCCGGTTCCGGTTCACCTGGCTGCTACCCCGACATCCGGGTGACCAACTCGCCGTCGTACTCCGGGAAGTAATCGGCGATCTCGTACGTCGATGCGCTCCATGCCAGGCGGCCTACCCCCGCGGAGACGGATCTCACCTGTGACACGCTCGGCACCGTGGCAGACAGGGCACGCCGGGCATCGCTGGACAAGCGACCGGATGAGGTGGCGGCGATGTTCGACGGCGTTGCCGGGCGCTATGACCTGACCAACACCGTGCTCTCGATGGGCCAGGACCGCAGGTGGCGCCGGGTGACCCGAACCGCGCTCGACCTGAAGCCGGGGGAGCGGGTGCTCGACGTCGCAGCTGGCACGGCGGTCTCCTCGGTCGAACTGGCCCGCTCGGGGGCCACGGTCGTGGCGCTGGACTTCTCCCTCGGCATGCTGGCCAAGGGCCGCGGCCGCGGGGTCCCGCTGGTGGCCGGCGACGCCCTGAAGCTGCCGTTCGCCGATGCGTCCTTCGACGCGGTGACGATCTCATTCGGCCTGCGCAACGTGGCCTCACTCGATGACGCACTGCGGGAGCTGGCCCGGGTGACCCGGGCGGGCGGGCGGCTCGTGGTCTGCGAGTTCAGCCGGCCCACCTGGGCGCCGTTCCGCACGGTCTACGTGGAGTACCTCATGCGGGCGCTACCCGAGCTCGCACGCCGGGTGAGCAGCAATCCGGACGCGTACGTCTATCTGGCGGAGTCGATTCAGGCGTGGCCGGACCAGCAACGATTGGCCGCGCGGGTGAGCACTGCCGGATGGAAGCAGGTGCAGTGGCGCAACCTGACCGGCGGCATCGTCGCCCTGCACCGCGCCACCCGCTGATCTCCTCCCCACGACCCGGCGCCGGCGGTCGGTCGCTGCCTACCGAAGCGCTCGTCGGAGTTGCTCGACGACGTGATCTGGCCGCAGCCGCAACGTCGCGCTCGGGAATCGCAGAACGCGGTCGCCACTGATCACCAACTCGTTCTGCCGGTCCATGTCATCCCAGTACGTCATCGCCTGGAGGTGCAGTGCGCCGTCGATCTCCACCACCAGCGCGCTGCCGTCGGCCAGCCGCCACTCAGCGTCGAGGTATCTGCGCCGGCCGTAGCGATCGGTACGGATCACCTGCCGCTCCGGGGGCGGCAGGTTGGCAGCCCGGCACAGCCGGGCGAAGTCGATCTCGGTCAGTGCCTGGGAGCCGCCAACGATGTCGGCCAGCACGGATAGGAGGAGCCGCCGGTTCTTGGCTCGTGGCGCGGCGAGCAGGGCAGCGTGCAGGCGCGCCGCTGTCGTCAGTCGCTGCTGCACGACGGCCGCGAGGAGGGCGCAACCGGTCCGGGCCTCGGGCGCAGATGCCGCGTCGATGGCCGCCCACTCCACGCGTACCCGCGGCGGACTCGCGACCCGGTCGATGTGGGCGTCCTCGACCCAGCGTGATTCGTGCACGACGACCCCGGCGAGCTCCGGCACGTGTACGCCCCGGCTGACAACGACATGAACCGGACCGGCCGGCCAGCCGCGCAGCCCGGCGGCCTCGAGTGCGCTGCGCCGCGCGAGCGCCGCCGTCGAACCGGCGTGCAACACCGCGGCCCAACGCCACTGGACGGTGGTCAGCTCACCGCGGTGCAACACGACCACGCGCGAGCCGAGCGCACGCCAGCGGCCGGCGCGTACGTGGTCGCGTACCTGCCACCGGTCGATCCCCAGCATCCGCAACTGGCCGCGGCTCACCACGCCGGATTGCACGGCACCGAGACCGTCCAGCAATCCCGACCGGGCGGCGGCAAGGGTCTGCTGGGGCACGTCCGACATGATCGGTGCCGCTCCGGACACCCTGGAACGGCTGTCCACAGGCGGGGTCCGGTCCACAGCATCCGCCCGCCTGCCACCGGAGGTCGCGCGCGGCCGCAGACCGTCGTTAGACTGGCGAAAGCGTCTCGTGAAGATATTCACAAGCGGTTGGGGAACCAGGTGATGGCCACATGACAGCGACGACCGAAGCCGACGTCATCGTTGTCGGCGGTGGGCCCGGCGGGGCCGCCACGGCCTACTACCTCGCCACCGCCGGTCTCGACGTCGTGATCTGCGAGAAGTCGTCCTACCCGCGCGAGAAGGTCTGCGGCGACGGCCTGACCCCGCGCTCGGTCAAGGCGCTGATCCAGATGGGCATCGACACCCGCGAGGAGGCCGGCTGGATCCGCAACAGGGGCCTGCGCTGCCTTGGCGGCGGCATGCGCCTCGAGCTGCCCTGGCCGGAGCTCGCCAGCTATCCCGACTACGGCCTGGTCCGGCCGCGGGCAGACCTCGACGAATTGCTGATCCGGCAGGCGCAGAAGGCCGGAGCCCAACTACACGAGCTGACCACCGTCACCGGTCCGGTTCTCGACACCGCCGGCCGGGTCGTCGGAGTCGAGGCCAAGGTGGGCCCGGACAAGGTGCCGACCACCTATCGCGCCCCGCTGGTCGTCGCGGCGGACGGCGTCTCGGGCCGACTGGCGTTGAGCCTCGGCATCACCAAGCGTGACGACCGGCCGATGGGAGTGGCCGTACGCCGTTACTACAAGACCCCCCGCCACGACGACGACTACCTGGAGTCGTGGCTGGAGCTGTGGGATCGCACCGACGCCCGCGAGCGGCTGTTGCCCGGCTACGGGTGGATCTTCGGCGTCGGCGACGGCACCTCCAACGTCGGGCTCGGCATCCTCAATTCCTCCGGCGCCTTCCGCAACACCGACTACCGCAAGCTGCTGACGAGCTGGCTCGACGGCTTGCCTGAGGAGTGGGGCTTCACCGAGTCCAACGCGACCGGTCCGGTCCGTGGCGGCGGGCTGCCGATGGGCTTCAACCGCAAGCCGCACTACACCCGCGGCATGCTCCTCGTGGGTGACGCCGGTGGCTGCGTCAATCCGTTCAACGGCGAGGGCATCGCCTACGCCATGGAGGCCGGCGAGATGGCCGCCGAAGTGGTGGTCCAGGCGTTGGACCGCTCGCCCGGGCTGAGCCGCGAGCGCGCGCTGCAGGCCTATCCCCAGGCGCTGAAGTCCGCGTACGGCGGCTACTACAGGCTGGGCGGGGTGTTCGTCGACCTGATCGGTCAGCCGGCCGTCATGAAGTTGATCACCCGGCACGGGCTGCCGCACCCGGTGCTGATGAAGTTCGCACTCAAGCTGATGGCCAATCTCACCGACCCGCGCGGTGGTGACGCGATGGACCGAGTGATCAACGGCCTGACCCGGCTGGCACCCGCCGTGTGACTTGGGGTGCTGGCCGCACCGACCCACCGCCCCCGTAGTCTGACCCCGATTTGCCCGACATCCGATAACAGCCGTTAGGAGGACAACGTGCTGACGCCCTACATCCCCGTCGTCGCACTGTTCGCCCTCGCTGCCGGCTTCGCGATCTTCTCCGTGGCGGCGGCCGGCTTCATCGGGCCCAAGCGCTACAACCGGGCCAAGCTCGATGCCTACGAGTGCGGGATCGAGCCCACCCCGCAGCCGATCGGCGGGGGACGGTTCCCGGTCAAGTTCTATCTGACCGCGATGCTGTTCATCATCTTCGATATCGAGATCATTTTCCTCTACCCGTGGGCGGTGGCCAACCAGCGGCTCGGGGTCTTCGGCTTGGTCGAGATGGTGCTGTTCATCGCCACGGTTTTCATCGCCTACGTCTACGTCTGGCGGCGCGGCGGGTTGGACTGGGACTGACATGGGACTCGAAGAGAAACTGCCGAGCGGGATCCTGCTGACCAGCGTCGAGAAGCTGGTCAACTGGAGCCGCAAGTCATCGCTGTGGCCCGCGACCTTCGGTCTGGCGTGCTGCGCGATCGAGATGATGACCGCCGGCGCCCCGCGCTACGACCTCGCCCGGTTCGGCATGGAGGTCTTCCGCGCGTCACCCCGGCAAGCAGACCTGATGATCGTGGCCGGCCGGGTGAGCCAGAAGATGGCGCCGGTCCTGCGCCAGATCTACGACCAGATGCCCGAGCCCAAGTGGGTGCTGTCGATGGGCGTCTGCGCGAGCAGCGGCGGCATGTTCAACAACTACGCGATCGTGCAGGGCGTCGACCACGTCGTGCCGGTCGACATCTATCTCCCCGGCTGCCCACCGCGGCCCGAGATGCTCATCGACGCCATCCTGCGGCTGCACGAGAAGATCCAGCACGAGCCGCTGGGTGCGAAGCGGGCCAAGGAGATCGAAGGCGGACCTCGCTACGGCGTCACGCCGTCGTCGGAGAGGTTCGCAAAGAAGTGACCGACGTCGACAAGGCCGGTGACGGCACAGCGACCCCCCAGGACGCACCGGTGCCGCCGCCGCCCGGCCAGGTGACCCAGGTGGCGGAGACCACCGGCCAGCCGGTTCCGGGCCGGGTGCAACACGGGATGTTCGGCGTCACCGGCACCGGCGACACCTCCGGCTACGGCGGGCTGGTGCGCAAGCAGGTCGTCCCCGGCTCGTCCGAGCGCCCGTACGGCGGCTACTACGACGACGTCACCGATGCCCTGGAGGAGGCCTACCCCGGGTTCAGCGACGCCATCCTGCGCGTGGTCGTCGATCGCGGTGAGCTGACGATGTACGTCCGCAAGGACCGCATCGCCGAGGTGTGCCAGTCGCTGCGCGACGATCCTGCGCTGCGCTTCGAGTTGTGCTCCAGCGTGTCCGGGGTCGACTACATCGACCAGGACGAGCGGTTGCACGTCGTCTATCACCTCACTTCGATGACCTACCGCCGGCGCATCCGCCTCGAGGTCTCGACGACGGTCGAGGACCCGCACGTGCCGAGCGTGACCGCGGTCTATCCCACTGCCGACTGGCAGGAGCGCGAGACCTACGACATGTTCGGCATCGTCTTCGACGGCCACCCGGCGCTGACCCGCATCCTGATGCCCGACGACTGGGACGGCTTCCCGCAGCGCAAGGACTATCCCCTCGGCGGCGTGCCGGTCGAGTACAAAGGCGCCGAGATCCCACCGCCTGACGAGCGGAGGTCCTACCGATGACCACCCGGCACCCGGAGACCGACCCCTACGCCGCCGAACGCGAGACCACCGAAGGCCGCGTCTACACCGTGACCGGCGGCGACTGGGACTCCGTGATCGGTGAGCGCGACCCGATCAGCGAAGAACGCCTGGTCGTCAACATGGGTCCGCAGCACCCTTCGACGCACGGGGTGCTCCGGCTGGTGCTGGAGCTCGAAGGCGAGACGGTCACGCAAGCCCGCACCGTGATCGGCTATCTCCACACCGGCATCGAGAAGAACACCGAATACCGCAACTGGACCCAGGGCGTCACCTTCGTCACCCGCGCCGACTACCTCTCCAACATCTTCAACGAGGTCGGCTACTGCCTCGCGGTCGAGAAGCTGCTCGACATCGAGGCACCGCCTCGGGCGACCACGATCCGGGTCATGATGATGGAGCTGCAGCGGGTCGCGTCGCACCTGGTCTGGCTGGCCACCGGCGGCATGGAGATCGGCGCGCTGACCATGATGACGATGGGCTTCCGCGACCGCGAGCACGTCCTCGACATCTTCGAGATGGTCACCGGCCTGCGGATGAACATGGCCTACATCCGGCCGGGCGGGGTGTCGCAGGATCTCCCGCCCGGTGCGGTGGAGCGGATCCGCGAGTTCATCCCGTACATGCGCACCCGGGTCGACGAGTACGAACAACTGCTCACCGGGCAGCCGATCTGGCAGAAGCGGCTGCAGAACGTCGCCTACCTCGACGTGTCCGGGTGCGTCGCGCTCGGCGTGACCGGCCCGGTGCTGCGTTCGGCCGGGCTGCCGTGGGACCTGCGCAAGGTGCAACCCTACTGCGGCTACGACAGCTACGACTTCGACGTGGTGACCGCCAACAGCGCCGACGCCTGGGGCCGCTACACCGTGCGGGTCCAGGAGATTCGCGAGTCGTTGCGGATCGTCGAGCAGTCCCTCGACCGGCTGGCCCCCGGGCCGATCATGGTCGCGGACAAGAAGATCGCCTGGCCGGCCCAGCTGGCGCTCGGCGCCGACGGGCTGGGTAACTCCCTCGACCACGTACGCCACATCATGGGCCAGTCGATGGAGGCGCTGATCCACCACTTCAAGCTGGTCACAGAGGGGTTCCGAGTGCCGGTCGGCCAGGTCTACGTCCCGATCGAGTCGCCGCGCGGCGAGCTCGGGTTCCACGTCGTCAGCGACGGCGGCACCCGGCCCTACCGCGTGCACTGGCGCGATCCGTCCTTCGTCAACCTGCAGGCCGTCGGAGCGTTGTGCGAGGGCGGCTTGATCGCCGACGCGATCGCCGCGGTCGCGTCACTCGATCCCGTCATGGGTGGGGTGGACCGCTGATGGCGCTGACCGAGCAGACCCGCATCCAGGCCCGCGAGATCATCGCGCGCTATCCCCAACCCCGCTCCGCCCTGCTGCCGATGCTGCACCTGGTGCAGGCCGAGGAGGGCTACGTCACCCCGGCCGGAGTCGCGCTGTGCGCGGAGGAACTCGGCCTCACCAAGGCCGAGGTCGGCGCGGTCGTCACGTTCTACACGATGTACAAACGCCGCCCGACCGGTGACTACCTCGTCAGTGTCTGCACCAACACGCTGTGCGGCATCCTTGGTGGCGACGAGATCTTCGAGGCGCTCTCGGAGCACCTGGGCGTGGGTCACAACGAGACCTCGGACAAGGCCAACGTCACCCTCGAGCACGCCGAGTGCCTGGCCGCGTGCGACTACGCGCCGGTGCTGACGGTCAACTACGAGTTCTTCGACAACCAGACGCCCGAGTCCGCACGCGAACTCGTCGACGCACTGGCCGGTGGTGAGCTGCCCAAGCCCACCCGCGGCGCCAGCCTGTGCACGTTCCGCGAGGTCGAGCGACTGCTGGCCGGCTTCGGCGATCGTCGTCCCGACGCCGTGGGCGAGGGCCCCGCGGGTGAGCCGACGCTGGTCGGGCTGCGCGTCGCCGCCGAACGTGGCGAGCAGGCCCCGCCCTACCCCGAGCCGGTGGACTCCGCCGCACCGCGGTCCGGCAGCTCCGGCACGTCGGGCAAGGTGGGCTAGCCATGCCACTGACTCCCGTACTCACCAAGCGCTGGGCGCTGCCCAAGTCATGGACTCTCGAGACCTACGAGCGCACCGAGGGGTACCTCGCTCTGCGCAAGGCCCTCGACATGGAGCCGGACGCGGTCATCGGCCTCGTCAAGGACTCCGGCCTGCGCGGCCGCGGTGGAGCAGGCTTCCCGACCGGCATGAAGTGGGGCTTCATCCCCCAGGGCACCGAGGGGCAGGCGGCCAAGCCGCACTACCTCGTGGTCAACGCCGACGAGGGGGAGCCGGGCACCTGCAAGGACTGCCCGTTGATGATGGCTGACCCGCACTCGCTGATCGAGGGCGTGATCATCGCGTCCTACGCCGTGCGGTCCAACCACGCGTTCATCTATCTGCGCGGGGAGTTCGTGCACGGCCGCCGCCGCCTCGATGCCGCGATCGCCGAGGCCTATGCCGCCGGTTACCTCGGCGCGGACATCCTCGGCTCGGGCTTCGACCTCGAGATCACCGTCCACAGTGGAGCGGGTGCGTACATCTGCGGCGAGGAGACGGCGCTGCTGGACTCCCTCGAGGGCTATCGCGGCCAGCCGCGACTGCGCCCGCCGTTCCCCGCGACCCACGGGCTGTACGCCGCACCCACGGTGGTCAACAACGTCGAGTCGATCGCCAGCGTGCCGTTCATCGTTCTCGGAGGCGCTGACTGGTTCAAGTCGATGGGCACCGAGAAGTCCGCCGGCCCCAAGATCTTCAGTCTGTCCGGGCACATCACCAACCCCGGCCAGTACGAAGCGCCGCTGGGCACCACGCTGCGCGAACTCATCGACCTCGCCGGCGGGATGCGCGCTGGATCCGAGCTGAAGTTCTGGACCCCCGGTGGCTCGTCGACGCCGTTCCTCACCGCGGAGCACCTCGACGCCCCGCTGGACTTCGAGGGCATGGTCGCGGCGGGTTCGTTGCTGGGCACGACCGCATTGATGATCTTCGACCAGAACACTTGCATCGTGCGGGCGGCGCGCAGGTTCACGGAGTTCTACGCCCACGAGTCGTGCGGCAAGTGCACACCGTGCCGCGAGGGGACGTACTGGATGGAGCAGATCCTCGAGCGGCTCGAGATCGGCGAGGGCACTGCGGAGGACATCGACACCCTGCTCGACACCTGCGACAACATCTTCGGCCGGGCGTTCTGCGCCCTCGGCGACGGCGCCACCAGCCCGATCATCTCGTCGATCCAGTACTTCCGCGACGAGTACATCGCGCACTACGAAGGCGGTGGCTGCCCGTTCAGCCGGCGCAAGGCGCTGGCGGGGGTGCCGGGCCAGTGACCACGACCTCCGAGAAGCCGGTGCAGCCGGCTGCCCAGGCACCGCCGGGCTACGTCACCGTCACCGTCGACGGCTTCCAGGTGCAGGTGCCCGAGGGCACCTTGATCATCAGGGCCGCCGAGCAGGTGGGGGTCGTCATCCCGCGGTTCTGCGACCACCCGTTGCTCGAGCCGGTCGGCGCCTGCCGTCAGTGCATCGTCGAGGTCGAGGGCCAGCGCAAGCCGGTGGCCTCCTGCACGGTCGCCGTCACCGACGGGATGGTCGTCAAGACGCAGCTCACCTCGCCGGTCGCCGACAAGGCGCAGCAGGGCAACATGGAGATGCTGCTCATCAACCACCCGCTCGACTGCCCGGTGTGCGACAAGGGCGGCGAGTGCCCGCTGCAGAACCAAGCGATGGCGCACGGCCGGGCCGACAGTCGCTTCCACGACGTCAAGCGCACCTATCCCAAGCCGCTGGCCATCTCCTCGCAGGTGCTGCTCGACCGGGAGCGCTGTGTGCTGTGCGCCCGGTGCACCCGGTTCTCGAAGGAGATCGCCGGCGACCCGTTCATCGAGTTGTTCGAACGCGGTGCGCTCGAGCAGGTGGCGATCTACGAGGACGAGCCGTTCGAGTCGTACTTCTCGGGCAACACCGTGCAGATCTGCCCGGTCGGCGCGCTGACGGGGGCCGCCTACCGCTTCCGCGCCCGGCCGTTCGACCTCCAGTCGACCCCGTCGGCCTGCGAGCACTGTGCCTCCGGGTGCGCCATGCGTACCGACTGGCGACGCGGCAAGGTGCTGCGCCGGCTGGCCGGCGACGACCCGGCGGTCAACGAGGAGTGGAACTGCGACAAGGGCCGGTGGGCGTTCACCTACTCCGCGTCGCGCGACCGGTTGACCACGCCACTGATCCGCAACTCGGCTGGCGAACTCGTCGCCGCCTCCTGGCCCGAGGCGCTCGAGCGCGCCGCCGAAGGGCTGCGCGAGGCTCGGGACAACGGTGCCGGGGTGGGCGTGCTGCCCGGCGGGCGGCTCACGGTCGAGGACGCCTATGCCTACGCGAAGTTCGCCCGGGTCGCCCTCGACACCAACGACGTCGACATGAGGGCCCGCCCGCACTCCGACGAGGAACTCGACTTCATCGCTGCGCACGTCGTGCGGTCGGCTCCCGCGGCCGGCGGCGTGACGTACTCCGAGCTCGAGTCCGCACCGGCGGTGCTGCTGGTCGGCCTTGAGCCCGAGGAGGAGTCGCCGATCATCTTCCTGCGGCTGCGCAAAGCCGTTCGCGCATCCGGCACCAGGGTGTTCAGCATTTCGCCGTTCACGACCAACGGGCTCCGCAAGCTCGGTGCCGGCTTGATGCGCACCGTGCCCGGAGGCGAGCCCGCCGTCCTCGACGCCCTGCGCAACGAGGGCGACGACGTCCTCGAGGCTGCCGGCGCGTTGCGGGCGACCGGAGCCGTCATCCTCGTCGGGGAGCGGCTGGCGACCGTGCCGGGTGCGCTGTCGGCCGCGTCGCAACTGGCGAGCGAGACCGGGGCGAAGCTGGCATGGGTGCCGCGGCGGGCCGGTGAGCGCGGTGCCATCGAGGCGGCGGCGCTGCCCAACCTGCTGCCCGGTGGTCGGATGGCCGCCGATTCGGACGCGGCCGCCGATCTGATCCGTACCTGGGACTGCGACACGCTGCCGGCCGCAACCGGTCGCGACACCACCGGCATCCTGACCGCGGCCCGCGACGGCGAGCTGTCGGCGCTTCTGGTCGGCGGTGTCGACCCGGCCGACCTGCCCGACCCGGCACTTGCCGAGGAGGCCCTCGCCGCAGCCGGTTTCCTGGTCAGCCTGGAGCTGTTGCCGTCCGCCGTGACCGCCCGTGCTGACGTTGTCCTTCCCGTCGCGCCCGCGGTGGAGAAGGAAGGCACCTTCGTCGACTGGGAGGGCCGGGCCCGGCAGTTCGAGACGGTGCTGCGTGGCACCGCTGCGATGAGCGATGCGCGCATCCTCGACGCACTGGCAGGTGAGCTGGGCATCGAGTTGGGCACGGCGAGCGTCGCCTCTATCCACCAGCAGTGGGACGATTTCGGTGGAGCGACGACGGTGGCCCGGCCGCCGATGTGGTCCACCACCACCGAGCCGCCGCCGACGCCGGCAAAGGGCGACGCGATCCTCGCCACCTGGCACTGGCTGCTCGACGAGGGGACTCTGCAGCGCGACGAACCACACCTGGCCGGCACCGCGAAGCGACCACGGGTCCACCTGTCCGAGGCCACCGCTGCCGAGATCGGCGCCGTCGCCGGCGAGCCGGTCACCGTGTCGACCGAGCGCGGCAGCATCACGCTGCCGCTCGTGCTCGCCGACCTACCCGATCGCGTCGTGTGGTTGCCGACCCGCTCACCCGGCTCGGCGGTCCGCACCGACCTCGGCGCCGATGCCGGCTCCGTCGTACACATCGCGCCCGGAGGTGACCGGTGACCACCGCCGCCGAGACGACCAAGCTCGAGAACTTCGGCGCGGAGCCGATCTGGCTCGTGCTGGTCAAGGTCGTCGCTGTCTTCGGCTTCCTCGTCGTGATGACGCTGTTCACGATCTGGATGGAGCGCCGGGTCGTCGGGCGCATGCAGAACCGCATCGGCCCCAACCGGGTCGGCCCGTTCGGGCTGCTGCAGAGCCTCGCTGACGGAATCAAGTTGGCGTTCAAGGAAGACCTCGTGCCGGTCATGGTCGACAAGCCGGTCTTCATCCTGGCGCCGATCCTGTCGACGATCCCGGCCTTCCTGGCCTTCGCGGTAATCCCGTTCGGCCCGACGGTCAGCGTGTTCGGCCACCACACGCCGCTGCAGCTCACCGACCTGCCGGTTGCGGTGCTGTTCATCTTCGCCTGTTCGTCCTTCGGGATCTACGGAATCGTGCTGGCCGGCTGGGCCAGCGGGTCGACCTACCCCTTGCTGGGCGCGCTGCGCAGTGCGGCACAGATGGTGTCCTACGAAGTGGCGATGGGCCTGTCGATGGTGCCGGTGTTCCTCACCGCGTCGTCGCTCTCGACCAGCGAGATCGTCTCGGCCCAGGCCAACGGCACGTCGGTGCAGTTGTTCGGCCTCGGCCTCCAGTTGCCCTCGTGGTACGCGATCCTGCTAGCGCCGAGCTTCATCATCTACGCGATCGCCGCAGTCGGGGAGACCAACCGGGCGCCGTTCGACCTGCCCGAGGCGGAGTCGGAATTGGTCGGCGGCTTCCACACGGAGTACTCCTCGCTGAAGTTCGCGCTGTTCTTCCTGGCGGAGTACATCAACATGGTCACGGTCTCGGCGCTGGCGACGACGCTGTTCCTCGGCGGCTGGCGGGCGCCCTGGCCGGTCTCACTGTGGGACGGCGCCAACTCCGGCTGGTGGCCGCTGTTGTGGTTCACCGGCAAGGTGCTTCTCGCGCTGTTCGTCTTCATCTGGCTGCGCGGCACCCTGCCACGGTTGCGCTACGACCAGTTCATGGCGCTGGGCTGGAAGGTCCTCGTCCCGCTGAGCCTGCTGTGGATCCTGCTGGTCGACGCCGTCCGGGTGATCGGCGCGCAGAACTACGACCGGGGCAAGCTGCTGCAGATCATCGGCATCCCACTGGCCATCGCACTGCTGATCGTCTTCCTGTGGCCCGACGGCAGCCGCGGTGCGGCGGAGGCCGGCGACGAGGAAGAGGCGGGCGAGAAGTCCTTCCCCGTCCCCCCGATGGATCTCGTGGTACCTCCGTCACCGCGGATGAAGCAGGCGGAGCTGGCCTCCACCGGTGCCCGAAGCGCGGGTGACCCGGCGACCGATGAGGTCGCCGGCGACGAAGGGCCTGCCGATGCTTGATTCGCTGAAGGGGTTCGGCCTGACCTTCTCGACGATGTTCAAGAAGGTTGCCACCGAGCAGTACCCCAACGAGGTCAAGCCGACGGCGCCGCGCTATCACGGCCGGCATGTGCTCAACCGCCACCCCGACGGGCTGGAGAAGTGCGTCGGTTGCGAACTCTGCGCGTGGGCCTGCCCGGCCGACGCGATCTTCGTGGAGGGCGCTGACAACACCGACGAGCAACGTTTCTCACCGGGCGAGCGCTACGGCGCCGTCTATCAGATCAACTACGCGCGGTGCATCTTCTGCGGCCTGTGCATCGAGGCCTGCCCGACCCGGGCGCTGACGATGTCCAACGAGTACGAACTGGCCTCCGACAGCCGCCAGGATCTGATCTACACCAAGGAGAACCTCCTGGCCCCGCTGTTGCCCGGCATGGAACAGCCACCGCACCCGATGCGGCTCGGCGAGACCGAAAGGGACTACTACGTGGGTGCCATGGGCAACCCGGGTGCGTCGGCCGGCGCCCAGACGACCGAGAGTTCGGACGCAGCCGAAGCCGACCTCCCCGCTAGCGGGGTGCAGGATCCCAGCGTCACCGGCGCCCGTCAGCCGAATCCGACGGGTGAGCCGGGCGCGGCCGGGAGCACCCGGTGAGCGCCGCCCTCGCGGTCGCCCAATCGGCGCAGACCGTCAGCACGGGCGAGGCCATCGCGTTCTGGATCCTCGCCCCGATCGCACTGGCCGGTGCGATCGGCATGGTGCTGGCCCGCAACGCCGTGCACTCGGCGCTGTTCCTCGTGATGACGATGCTCAGCCTGGGCGTGTTCTACGTGCTCCAGCAGGGGCCGTTCATCGGCGTCGTGCAGATCATCGTCTACACCGGCGCGATCATGATCCTGTTCCTGTTCGTACTCATGCTGGTCGGTCGTGATGCCAGCGACTCGATCGTCGAGACGCTACGTGGACAACGCGTTGCGGCGGCGGTGTTCGGCGTCGGCTTCGCCGGCCTCGTCACCGCGGCACTGACCCAGGCGTTGTCGTCGGTGCAGAGCCTGGGCAACGCCAAGGGCCTGGGTGCTCAGGCCGGCTACAAGACCAACGTCGGCGAGTTGGCCGGGCTGCTGTTCACCCGGTACGTGTTCGCCTTCGAGGTGACCAGCGCCCTGCTGATCACGGCCGCGGTGGGCGCGATGGTGCTGGCGCACATCGAACGACCCAAGGACGAGCGGAGCAGCCAGCGCGACCTGTCCCGCCAGCGGTTCCGCGACGGCGGGTATCCCGGACCGCTGCCGGGGCCGGGAGTTTTCGCGACCTCCAACTCGGTCGCGACCCCGGCGCTGCTCCCGGACGGGTCCGGCGTGGGCACCGAACTTCGCAGGGGCACCCGACCCGAGGGCGAGTCGGAGGGCCCCGGCGCAGTGATGAGGCCGATCTCGGTCGAGCAGGCGCGTACGAAGGACCAGACATGACACCGACCTACTACCTGTTGCTGTCCGCGGCGCTGTTCTCCATCGGCGCCGTCGGCGTGCTCGTGCGCCGCAACGCGATTGTGGTGTTCATGTGCATCGAGTTGATGCTCAACGCCGTCAACCTGACGCTGATCACCTTCTCGCGGATCCGCGGCAGCCTCGACGGTCAGATCATGGCGTTCTTCGTCATGGTGGTGGCCGCCGCCGAGGTCGTCGTCGGCCTCGCCATCATCATGTCGATCTTCCGTACCCGCCGCTCGGCCTCGGTCGACGACGCCAACCTGCTGAAGTACTGACCCGAGGATGGCCGTGTCTACTGTGCTTGCCGCAGCGGAGCCCTACACCAGTGCTTCGGGCGTGCTGACCAGCGCCTGGCTGCTCCTCGCCCTCCCGCTGCTCGGTGCCGCCGTCGCCCTGCTCGCGGGACGGCGCGCCGACCGCTGGGCACACCTGATGGGCTGTGCGACGGTCGGGCTCAGCTTCGTCCTGGCACTCGTCTACTTCTTCTCCCTGCGCGGACTGTCGGATCGCGCAGTCACCGTCACGCTGTTCGACTGGATCAACGTGGGCGGCTTCAAGGTCGAGATGGGCCTGCTCTACGACCCGCTCTCGGCGGTGTTCGTCCTGCTGATCACCGGCGTGGGCTTCCTGATCCACGTCTATTCCGTCGGCTACATGGCTCACGATCCGGGCCGGCGGCGCTTCTTCGGCTACATGAACCTGTTCGTCTCCGCGATGTTGCTGCTCGTGCTGGCCAACAGCTACCTCGCGCTGTACGTCGGCTGGGAGGGCGTCGGTCTCGCGTCCTACCTGCTGATCGCGTTCTGGTACGCCAAGCCCGCAGCCGCCACCGCCGCCAAGAAGGCGTTCATCTTCAACCGGGTCGGCGACGTCGGCCTGACGCTGGCGATCTTCCTGATGTTCGCGACCCTGGGCACTACGTCGTTCGCCGGCGTGTTCGCCGGTGTCGGCGCCCTCGGTGGCGGCACGCTGCTCGCGCTCGCGCTGCTGTTGCTGCTCGGGGCGTGTGGCAAGTCCGGCCAGTTCCCGCTGCAGGGCTGGTTGCCGGACGCGATGGAAGGCCCGACTCCCGTTTCGGCACTGATCCACGCCGCAACCATGGTCACCGCCGGGGTCTATCTGATCGCCCGCTCGGCGCCGGTGTTCGACCTGACCCAGGACGGCCGCACCGCGGTCACCGTCATCGGTGCCGTGACCTTGCTGATCGGCAGCGTCGTCGGCTGCGCCAAGGACGACATCAAGCGGGTGCTCGCCTGGTCGACGGTCAGTCAGATCGGCTACATGTTCCTGGCGGTGGGCCTCGGACCGGCCGGCTACGCGATCGGCATCCTGCACCTGCTCTGCCACGGCTTCTTCAAGGCCGGCCTGTTCCTGGGGGCCGGATCGGTGATGCACGGAATGAACGACCAGGTCGACATGCGGCGCTTCGGTGGGCTGCGCTCGGTCATGCCCGTCACGTTCTGGACGATGATGGCGGGCTACCTCGCGCTCATCGGCATGGTGCCGTTCTCCGGGTTCTTCTCCAAGGACAAGATCATCGAGGCCGCCTTCGACAAGGGCGGCATCTCGGGTTGGATCCTCGGCGTCGCCGCCCTCGCCGGTGCCGGGCTGACCGCGTTCTACATGACCCGGTTGATGGTCATGACGTTCTTCGGCAAGCGCCGCTGGACCGACGACGTACACCCGCACGAGTCGCCGCAGGTGATGACCGTGCCGATGATCGTGCTGTCGCTCGGCTCGGTCGCGGCCGGTGGGTTGCTGGTCTTCGGCGGTGGGCTGCAGCACTGGCTCGAGCCCTCGGTCGGCAAGTCCGTCGAGACCGGCCTGCACACCGTGTCGCCGCTGGTCCTCACCGTGTTGACGCTGCTGGTGGTCATCGGCGGGGCGGCCGGCGGGTGGTACGCGTTCGGCATGCGGCCCGTTCCGATGACGGCACCGACCTCAGTCGCGCCGACCACCGTCGCCGCGCGCAACAACCTCTACGCCGACACCTTCAACGAGGTCGTCCTCATGCGGCCCGGTCAGTGGCTGACCCGGCTGTCGGTGTGGTTCGACAACCGTGGCGTCGACGGTCTGGTCAACGGCTTCGCCGCCATGGTCGGCGGCGGGTCCGGCCGGCTACGCAAGACCCAGACGGGCTTCGTCCGCTCGTACGCCCTCACGATGCTCGGAGGCACGGTGGCTGTCGTCGCTGCCCTACTGGCGGTGAAGCTCGGATGAGCTTGCCCTACCTGCCGATTCTCACCGTGCTGCCGCTGGTCGGCGCGGCTGGCGTCATGCTCGTGCCCAACACCCGCCCGCGGCAGATGGTCAAAGTCATCGCGCTGGGGTTCACCCTGGTCGAGTTGGGTCTCGCCATCGTCATGTGCGTCCGGTTCGCCGCGGGCGGCGCGCGCTTCCAGTTCATCGACGACTACACCTGGATCCCGCAGTTCGGGGTGAAGTTCGGCTTCGGCGCCGACGGCATCGCGCTCGTCCTCATCGCGCTGGTGGCCGTGCTGATGCCGGTGGTCGTCCTCGCCTCCTGGCACGACGCCGAGCCGGGGCGGCGATCGGTGCGCGCGTTCTTCGCGTTGCTGCTGGCGCTGCAGGCATGCACCGTCGGAGTCTTCGCCGCAACGGACCTGTTCCTGTTCTACGTGTTCTTCGAGGCGATGCTGGTCCCGATGTACTTCCTGATCGGGTCCTACGGCGGGCCGCGACGGCAGTACGCCGCCATGAAGTTCTTCCTCTACTCCCTCGCCGGCGGCCTGATCATGCTCGCGGCGGTCATCGCGCTCTACGTCGTCGGCAAGGACCAGGGCGTCAACAGCTTCGCCTTCGGCGACCTGGTGGGGCTGAAGATCTCGACCGGCACCCAGAACTGGCTCTTCCTCGGCTTCTTCGTGGCCTTCGCCATCAAGGCTCCGCTGGTGCCGTTCCACACCTGGCTGCCGGATGCCGGTGCCGAGGCGCCGATCGGCCCGGCGGTGCTTCTCGTCGGAGTCCTGGACAAGGTCGGGACGTACGGCTTCCTGCGCTGGTGCCTCCCTCTGTTCCCCGACGCCTCGCAGACCTTCGCGCCGCTGGTCTTCGTCCTGGCCCTGGTCGGCATCATCTACGGCGCAGCGCTGGCGATGGGCCAAAAGGATCTCAAGCGGCTGGTGGCCTACACCTCCGTTGCACACTTCGGCTTCATCGCGCTGGGGATCTTCGCCTTCACGAGCCAGGGCGGCACCGGGGCAGTTCTCTACATGGTCAATCACGGGCTGTCGACGGGCGCGCTGTTCCTCGTCGTCGGCTTCCTGATCGCCCGGCGCGGCAGCCGGTTGGTGGGCGACTACGGCGGCATGTCCACCAAGGCACCGCTCGTCGCCGGCGTGTTCCTGCTGGCCGGCCTGTCGGCCCTGGCGTTGCCCGGCACGAACACCTTCGTCAGCGAGTTCCTGGTCCTGGTGGGGACGTTCACCGTCAACCGGCCGGTCGCGGTGATCGCGACACTGGGCATCATCCTGGCCGCGCTCTACGTACTCCTGATGTACCAACGCACCATGCACGGGCCGGCGAATCCCGCGCTGCCCAAGATGCGCGACATGTCGGCCCGGGAGGCGTGGGTGATCGCGCCGGTGCTGTCACTCGTCGTCGCGATGGGCGTCTATCCGAAGCCGGTGATCGACGTCATCACGCCGGCCGTCAAGGCGACCATGCAGGACGTCGGCGTGACCGATCCGGCACCAACGGCCAAGGGTGAGAAGTAGATGAGCACGCTGACGAGTTCGGTCGACGCGCTGGCCGCCGACAACTTCACCGCACCCAAGATCGCCTACGCCGCGCTGTCGCCGATGCTGATCCTGTTCGGCGCGGCCTGCGTCGGGGTGCTCATCGAGGCGTTCGCTCCGCGGGCCTTCCGGCACCCGGCGCAGGTGGTCGTCGCCCTCGGCGGGCTGGTCGCCTCCGTCGTGGCTGTGATTCTGGTCGCGGGCACACACCAGACGACCGCGGGCGGCGCGCTCGCAGTCGACGGCCCCGCTCTGTTCGTCCAGGGGACTCTCGGCGTGCTCGGAATCGCCAGCGTGCTGCTCCTGGCCGAGCGCTCGGTCGACAGTGGCGGCGCCCTGGTGGCGCAGGCGGCGATGACGGTCGGCTCCGCCAGCGACCGCAGGCTGGCCACGGCGACCTACTCCCAGACCGAGGCCTTCCCGCTGACGATCTTCGCCCTCGCGGGCATGATGCTGTTCGCCTCGGCCAACGACCTGCTGCTGATGTTCGTCGCGCTGGAGGTGCTCTCGCTCCCGCTGTACCTCCTGTGTGCGCTGTCGCGGCGGCGGCGGTTGCTCTCGCAGGAGGCGGCGGTCAAGTACTTCCTGCTCGGTGCCTTCGCGTCGGCGTTCTTCCTGTACGGCGTGGCACTGCTGTACGGCTACGCCGGCACGGTGAAACTGCGTGGCATCTTCGACGCGGCGACCGCGTCCGAGGGCGACATCGTGCTGCTCCTGCTCGGCCTGGCGCTGCTCGTCGTCGGGTTGCTGTTCAAGGCCGGTATCGCGCCCTTCCACTCCTGGACCCCGGACGTCTATCAAGGTGCGCCCACCCCGGTGACAGCGCTGATGGCGGCCTGCACCAAGGTCGCGGCGTTCGGAGCGATCACCCGCGTGCTCTACGTCGCCTTCGCCAACACCAGGTGGGACTGGCGGCCGCTCATCTGGGGCGTGGCCATCGTGTCGATGGTGGTCGGTTCGGTGCTCGCGGTCACCCAGACCGACATGAAGCGCTTGCTCGCCTACTCCTCGGTCGCCAACGCCGGGTTCATCATGGTCGGCGTGGTCGCCCTGAACACCGCCGGCGTGTCCAGCACGCTGTTCTATCTGCTGGCCTACGGCTTCATGACGATCGGTGCGTTCGCCGTCGTGACCCTGGTGCGCGACCCGGACGGCGAGGCGACACACCTGTCGCAGTGGGCCGGCCTGGGTCGCAGGTCGCCGCTCACGGCTGCGGTCTTCACGCTGTTCCTGCTCGCGTTCGCCGGCCTGCCGCTGACCAGTGGGTTCACCAGCAAGTTCGCGGTGTTCTCGGCGGCCGTCGAGGGCGGGGCGACCCCGCTGGTGATCGTCGGCGTGCTCGCCAGCGCGGTGCTCGCCTTCCCGTACCTCCGGATCATCGTGCTGATGTACCTCACCGATCCGGCCGAGACCGGCCCGACGGTGACGGTGCCCGGCGCGTTCACCTCGGCGGCTGTGACGTTCGGCGTCCTTGTGACGATCGTGATGGGTGTCGCGCCCCAGCCGCTGCTGGAGTTGGCCGACACCGCGGCCAGGTTCGTCGGCTAGCCGGTGAGCAGCGCCAGCGGCATTGCCGGGATCGAGTTCCGCGACCCCGAGCTCGAAGCCGCCGTACGCGCCGGACTCACCCTCGTCGAGGAGCGGCTGCTCGCCGCGGTCAGATCCGACGACGGCCTGGTCGACGAGACGGGGCGGCATCTGCTGCAGGCGGGCGGCAAGCGGTTCCGCCCGCTCGTGGTCCTGCTCGCCGCCGCCTTCGGCGACATGACCTGCCCGTCGGTGGTGCCGGCTGCCGTGGTGGTCGAGCTGACGCACCTGGCGACGCTCTATCACGACGACGTCATGGACGAGGCCGACGTGCGCCGGGGTGCCGTGTCGGCCAACGCGCGGTGGACCAACACGGTGGCGATCCTCACCGGCGACTTCCTGTTCGCCCGGGCCTCCGACATCCTGGCCGACCTCGGGCCGGAAGCCGTGCGCATCCAGGCGCGTACGTTCGAACGGCTCGTGATGGGTCAGATCCACGAGACCACCGGAGCGCCGGCCGATGTGGATTCGGTGGCGCACTATCTCGACGTGGTGGCGGAGAAGACCGGGTCGCTGATCGCCACCTCCGGCCGATTCGGCGCGATGTTCGGTGGCGCGGACGAGGCGACCACCGACATCCTCACGGCCTACGGCGAGATCATCGGGGTGGCCTTCCAACTCTCCGACGACCTGCTCGACATCACCTCCGAGGCCGCCGAGTCGGGCAAGACGCCGGGCACCGACCTGCGCGAAGGGGTTCCGACACTCCCGGTCCTCTACGCCTTGGGCTCCGACGACCCGGACGAGGCTCGGCTGCGCGACCTGATCGCCAAGCCGCTGGCCGACGACGCGTTGCACGCCGAGGCGCTGGACCTGCTGCGTCGTTCACCCGCGCAGGCCAAGGCGCGGGCGACCCTCGCCTCTTACGCCTCCCAGGCACGGGATTTGCTCGAACCGCTGCCGGACGTGTCGGCCCGTACCGCGCTGGAGTCGCTGGCCGATTTCGTCGTCGCACGCACCGGCTGAGGCCCGCCGAGCGGTCGCGCCGAGCCTGCACATGTCCCGCACAAGGCACTTTGTTGCGCTGAGGCCTCTTTCGGCGGACGCTGGAGTGGTGACCTTCACTCGCCCGCGCCTGGTTCGTTGGCTCGTTCCCCTCATCGCCCTCCTCGTCCTGTTCGCGGTCGCCGGCCTGCGCGCGACGCTCGCCGATGCCGCGCCGTCGCTGGCCAAGCTGAGCGCCGCGCAGTTGCTCGCCAAGGTCGCCAATGCCGACGTCAAGAGCTTCTCGGGCGTCGTACGCACCCGCGCAGACCTCGGCCTTCCTGCGCTGCCGGGCGGCGGCAAGGGTTCCTTGGACCCGCAGGAACTGCTGGCCGGAGACCACACGCTGCGCGTGTTCTTCGACGGTCCGCAGCGCCAGCGAGTCGATCTGCTCGGCGACCTCGCCGAGACCAAGGTCGTCCACAACGGGCGCGACATCTGGCAATGGTCCAGCGCGACCAACAAGGCCACACACACCCGCCTCCCAGCGCCGCCCGCCGACCGCCCCGGCGCGAAGCCGGGTCAGGCGCCGAAAAACACCATGCCGGAAGCCACACCGCAGGCGTTGGCCCAGACGCTGGTCAAGGCCATCGGCCCGACGACGCAGATCAGCGTCGGCACCGCGGCGACTGTCGCCGGGCGGTCGGCGTACGACCTGCGCATCGCACCCAAGACCGCAGACAGCCTGATCGAGCGGGCCGACCTGTACGTCGACTCGAGCACCGGGCTGCCGCTGCGAGTCACCGTGCACACCCGCAGCGGAGGCAAGCCGGCCATCGACATCGGCTTCACCAAGTTCTTCACCGCCACGCCGGCCGCCAGTGTGTTCACGTTCCGCGCGCCCGCGGGAGCCAAGGTCACCGAGCGCAGCGTCCCCGGCATCAAGCGCCCTTCCGGCGCCAAGAGCCACCCTGCCCCGCTGTGGCTGGGCGACACCGGCCCGGACAAGGCGCAGCCACGCGACGCCGTTCCTGGCTTGGCCCTGCGCGGCAAGGCGCTTCAGGACCGGCTGGCCAACGGCGCAGCCCCGACCGTCCTCGGATCGGGATGGGCCAGCGTGGTCGAGATCCGCGGCCTGCCCGGTGGCGCAATCAGCGATCCTCGGATCGGGGGCTTCCTCAAGGGCGCTCGGTCCGAGACCGGTCGGTTCGGCTCCGGCAACGTGATCACCACCCGCCTGCTCACCGTGCTGATCACCGATGACGGGCGGATCTTCGCCGGTGCAGTGACCGTGCCGGCGATGCTAAGGCTGGCCAACGCCGCCGGTCCTCGGTGACGTCTGAGGTACGCGACGCGGTCGTCACCCGCGGGCTGACCAAGCGGTTCCGGGGCGGCCAGGTCGCGGTCGCCGGGCTCGACCTCAACGTGCCGCAGGGCAGCGTTTTCGGATTCTTGGGTCCGAACGGGAGCGGCAAGACCACCACGATCCGGATGATGCTCGGGCTGATCTCACCGACGGCGGGCAGTGTGAGCCTGCTCGGCGAGGAGATGCCCAACGGCGCCTCGACGGCCCTGCCACGCGTGGGCGCGTTGATCGAGGGTCCGGCCTGTTACCCGTTCCTGTCCGGCTCGGCCAATCTTGCCCGGCTCGACGCCGCTGACCGGACCGCCGATCCCAGGACCAGACCGGCACGGGTGAGCGAGTCGCTCGAACGCGTCGGCCTGCTCGCCGCTCGAGGAAAGAAGTACAAGGCGTACTCCCTGGGCATGCGGCAGCGCCTCGGACTGGCGGCTGCTCTGCTGCGGCCCCGCGACCTGCTCGTTCTTGACGAGCCGACGAACGGACTCGATCCGCAGGGGACGCGCGAGATCCGCTCGCTGGTGCGCTCGGTGGCCGAGGAGGGCTCGACGGTGTTCCTGTCCAGTCACCTGCTGGCCGAGGTCGAGCAGGTGTGCACGCACGCAGCCGTGCTCTCACACGGCAAGTTGGTCGCAGTCGGCACGGTCGAGAGCCTGCGCGCCGCGGCGGTCGGGCATCTGGTCGTACGCACGCCGGACCCCGACCTGGCGCTCTCGACGCTCAAGCGGCTCGGCATCCCCGACGTCTCCGTTGACGGTGACGAGGTGACCGGAACTGCCGACAGCATCCCTCCGGATGTGGCGTGCGCGGCCCTGGTGGAGGCCGGCGTCCGCGTGCAGGCGCTGGGCGTGCAGCGTCCTTCGCTCGAAGAAGCCTTCGTCGCGCTGACGGGTGAGGGTTTCGATGTCACAGAGTGAGGTGATCGCGACCGTCCGGCCGGAGCGCGCGACGGCGAGGAACCGGACCGGCCTGTTCCGCTCGGAGTTGCTGACGTTGTTCCGGCGGCTGCGGACACTGGCGATCCTGGCCGGGCTGGCCGGCATACCCGCACTGCTCGCGGTCGCGGTCAAGATCTTCAGCGCGCCGGGACCCAACGAGGGGCCGCCTTTCCTCTACCAAGTCGCATCCAACGGTCTGTTCGTCGCGTTGGCCGGCCTCGTCGTCACCCTGCCGCTGTTCCTTCCACTGGCCGTCGGCGTCGTCGCGGGCGACAGTGTGGCCGGCGAGGCCAATCAGGGCACGCTGCGCTATCTGCTGGTGGTGCCGACCGGCCGGATCCGGCTGCTGTTGGTCAAGCTCGGCACGGCCATCGTGTTCTGCCTGGTCGCCGCGTTCACCGTCGCGCTGGTCGGGATGGCGTTCGGCGCCGCGTTGTTCCCGCTCGGACCGGTGACGCTGCTGTCCGGCGACACGATCGGCTCGGGGGCGGCGCTGGGCCGCGCCCTGCTCGTCGCGGGATACCTCGGCCTGTCGCTGGCCGGACTGGCCACCATCGGGGTGTTCATCTCGACGCTCACCGACGTCCCGATAGCCGCGATGGCGGCGACGGTCACCCTGGCGATCGTCAGTCAGATCGTGGATTCGATCCCGCAACTCCACGCCGTGCACCCGTGGCTTTTCACCCACTACTGGCTGGCGTTCGGAGATCTGCTGCGCCAGCCGATCTATACCCCGCAACTGTTCTCCGGGCTGGTGCTGCAACTGGGCTACGTGCTGGTCTTCGGGCTGCTCGCCTGGGCGAGGTTCAGCACCCGGGACGTCCTGTCCTGACCCCGCGTCCGCTCAGCCGGCCACCGGCTCCAATGCCTCCGGCGTACGACTGCGCCGTCGGCCGTTGCGCAGGCCGTCCACCGTCAGCATGACCAGTGCCGCCCACACCAGTGCGAACCCGAGCAGCCGGGACAACGGCATCGGCTCGTGATAGACCCCGACCCCGATGATGAACTGCAGGGCCGGCCCGAAGTACTGCAGAAGGCCGAGTGTGCTCAGCGGCAGTCGCCTGGCTGACGCCCCGAAGAGCAGCAACGGGATCGCCGTGACGACACCAGACGTGGCCAGCAGAGTGTCTTGGGCTGGTCCGTGCAGGGTGAACGTGCCACCGCCCATCAGCAGCAGCACGCCCAACGCCGGCAGGAAGAGCACTGCGGTCTCGGCGGTCAGGCTCTGCACCGCATCCATCGACAAGACCTTCTTGATCAGGCCGTACGACGCGAAGCTGAACGCCAGGACGAGCGCGATCCACGGCAGCCGGCCGTAGTCGATGGCGAGGACGAGAACCGCGATGGCGCCCAGCCCCAGGGCCAGCCACTGCACCCGGCGCAGCCGCTCGCGCAGCAGCACGACACCCATCATCACGGTGACCAGGGGATTGATGAAGTACCCCAGCGAGGTCTCGACGACCCGGCCGGTGTTGACGCCGTAGATGTAGGTCCACCAGTTGGCGGCGATGAACACCGCTGCGAGCACGAGCATGGCGACCCGGCGCGGGCGCCGGAGCAAGGCCGGGATCCACCGCCACCGACGCTGGATCGCGAGGATGATGAGCACGACGACGAGTGACCAGACGAAACGGTGGGCGAGGATCTCCAGCGGCCCGGCCGGCTTGAGCAGCGGCCAGTAGAGCGGGAACAGCCCCCACAGGATGTAGGCCCCGGCGCCGAACGCGAGACCACGGCGCGAATCAGACACTCTTGGGCCAACTGCGCAACCGGGTGGGCTTGTTCCCGGTCTGGGCGGTTGAACCTGCCGGCGAGTGGCAGCGTGTGAAAGGCAGGAGGTAGGAGTGACGACGTACCAGCCGGACCTGATGCGCGCGCTGCACGACAAGCACGCGCCCGCGGTCTGGGCGTACGCCCTGCGGCTCACCGGCGGTGACCGGGACCGGGCGCAGGACGTCGTACAGGAAACCCTGCTGCGCGCCTGGCGGCATCCCGAGGTGCTCGACACCGAGCGCGGATCTCCACGAGCGTGGCTGTTCACCACCGCGCGGCACATCGTGATCGACGAGTGGCGGGCCAGGTCCATCCGCCCCGAGGTGATCACCGACCGGGTGCCGGAGGTGCCGGCCCCCGACGGGGTCGACGAGGCGATGCAGACGTGGCTGCTCGCCGAGGCTCTCGACCGGTTGACCCCTGAGCACCGAAGTGTCCTGGTGGAGTGCTTCTATCGCGGTCACTCCGTTCTCGAGGCGGCCGCCCTCCTCGGCGTGCCCGAGGGCACGGTCAAGTCGCGGACCCACTATGCCCTGCGCTCGTTGCGTCTGGCGCTTCAGGAGATGGGAGTGACTCCATGACCTGCCCGTACTCCCGCCACGACGGCGCCTACCTGCTCGGTGCCATGTCCGCGCAGGAGCGTCGCAGCTACGAGGAGCACCTGCCGGGTTGCCCCACCTGCGGGTCGGGGTTGAACGAGGTCGCCGGCCTGCCCGGCCTGCTGGCCCAGTTGCCGACCGAACTGGTCGACGGCGTCGGCCCGCCTCCGGCCGTCCTGCTTCCCACCCTGTTGCGCGCGGTCGAGGCCGAGCGACGCAGACGGCGCTGGCGCATCCGGGTGGGTGCCGTCGCGGCAGCAGCCGCGGTCGTGGCCGCGGCGCTGCTCGGCCCGGCCGTACTGCAGTCCGACGGCTCGCATACCGCCGCGTCGGCCACGCCCAGGCAGGTCGCCATGGATCGGGTCACTGACCTCCCGGTCCGGGCTACGGCAGCGCTGAGCGACCGCCCGTGGGGCACCCAGGTGGACCTGCGGTGTACGTACTCCGGTGAGGTCGACGGCAACCGCGGTTGGGTGCTGGTGGCGTTGGACCGGGCCGGCAAGGCCGAGCAGATCGCTTCCTGGGCGGTACTTCCCTACGGCGAGGCCAAGGTCACCGGCTCGACGTCCCTGCATGCCGCGGACCTGGCGGCCATCGAGGTTCGGACGACCACGGGCGTGACTCTGCTGCGGATGCGGCGCTGAGTCCGACACGGCCCGGCTGCTGACCGGGGGCGCCCGCGCGGGCACTAGGGTTTCTCCCAGGCCAGCCCCGACCCGGCCTGCTTCGAGGTGGACGCATGACCGGTTACTTCGGCGGTTACACCACGCTGGGTGTTCTCCTGCTGGTCGGGATCGGCTTCGTCTGCGTCGCCCTGTCGGCCAACTGGCTGCTGCGCCCGCACCGGCCCACGCCGGAGAAACTGCTTACCTATGAGTGCGGGGTCGACCCGGGCGCACCCGACTGGTCGCAGACGCAGGTGCGCTACTACGTCTACGCCTTCCTCTACGTCGTCTTCGCCGTCGAGGCGATCTTCCTGTTCCCGTGGGCGACGATCTACGCCCGCCCGGCGTTCGGGGTGGGTGCGCTGGCCGAGATGGGGGTCTTCGTCGGCTTCCTGGCGATCGGGCTGTTGTACGCCTGGCGTAAGCAGGTGCTGAATTGGACCTGACCCACAACCCGACGCTGCCCGACCCGGTGAAGTTCGTCCTCAACTGGGGGCGGCGATATTCGCTGTGGGTGTTCAACTTCGGGTTGGCCTGCTGCGCCATCGAGTTCATCGCGACGTCGATGTCTCGCCACGATTTCATCCGGCTCGGCGTGATCCCGTTCGC
>JBAVXU010000149.1:0-2786 GCA_049698415.1 Mycobacteriales bacterium | reverse complement strand
AAGCGGTCGTTCCCGTGGCGACCAGGAGGAGGCCGGCCGTGGCGATCAGGACGTGTCGGCGCTTGGGTGCCCGCATGGTGGTTCCCCGTCGCTGTGAGCCGATCAGCTCGGAGGAAGGGCGGGTCGGGTGCCCGATGTGATACGGACGATCAGATCGCAAACACCCAATCGACCACAAGTACCGCGAGTGAACAATCCACTACGAATTGCTGTCGGTTCGCCGCGACGAGGCCGACCAGTTGGCCGACCGGCTCGCGATCGTCGACCACGGCCGGGTCGTGGTGCAAGGAAACCGGTCGACTGGCCTCGCGCGATGCCGCTGTCAGGAGCGGCTGTCGCGCGAGGGCGCCGACGCTGCGATGCGCATCCTCGTGTGTGCCGGCGGTAGCTGCGGCGGCAAGTCGCCATCATCGAGCGCGCCGAGGATCGCCGTCGGATCCGCGGTCCAGTGCAGTTCGCTGTCCTGACCGAAGATGGTGGCCCTCACCAGCCCGTGCTCGAACTCCAGAACTTCGGCAAGGTAGGGAACCCGCCGCAGCACGTGCGGGCGCTCGCTGAGGAAACACGCGAACTGATGCGCCTCGACAGCCGCGTACGCGTCGGGTGGCGAGCTCGCGAGGTAGCTGTCGAGGAGTTCGCGGGTCTGCTGGCCGCCGAGCCCGGCCAGCAGCGCGGTCGTGGTGTACCGCATGGTGCGCGCCAGGAAGCCCCTCCTGGCATCGCCGATGAGTTGCCGAAAGATCGGGATCCCGGGATCGCCACGCAGCGTCCCGGCCAGCGCCGACTCGCCCGGTGAGGGCACCCCGAGCGCCCCGACCAACGCCGTCTCCCACGCAGCGACAGCGGCGACATCCCGCGAGTCGGGCTGCTCCGCTGACTGTCGGTGCGGCTGCACTGGGACCCGAACAGTTCGGGACGGGCGCAGATCCCACAACTGGCGGAGCGCAACGAGTTGCCGGTGAACCCCGTCCAGACCGACCGTCGGCACATGCTCGGGAAGGATCTCGAACAGCAGCGCGCCCACATTGCTCAGCCGGGCCATGACGTCGGCGGCGAGTTCCATCAACGGTTCGGGTACGAGACCGCTGTGCGCGTCCAACCAGTACCCCGCGAGCGGCATGCCGCCCGCCAGGTGCACCTCCCAGACCCGATCCAACGGCAGTTGCTCCAGCACGTCGGACACCCGTTGCCGGCCGTTGCGCTCGTTGCACCACAGGTTGTGCAGGTCCAGCAGAATGCCGGCGTCGGCCGCCAGGGCCACAGCGCCGAAGAACGTCCCGTCATCCATCTCAGCGGCCCGGGGGCGCAGATAGTTGACGCCGGTCTCGAAGGCAACAGGTCGCCGGAGGACACGCTGACGGTTGCGGATATTCCCAGCGGCAACCCCGACGCCGGCCGCGGTCTGAGCAGGCGGCAGCAGGAAGCCGACCTCCTGCACAGCCCGCGGCGTGCGTACCCGGTTGAAGCTCAGGTGCTCGCTCACCCAGGCCGGATCGAGCTGGTCGACGACTCCGGCCAGCAGGGACAGGTGTTCGACCGGATCCGCGACGCTGCCGCCGAGCGGGTGGCCGATCCCATGCACCAACTTCGCTTGCGTGAGACCGGCGACCTGCGCCATCAGCGACTCGTTGACCCGGTAGCGCCAGTGATCCGGACGCGGAGCGACCTTTTCCCAGAGCGTTTCCGGCTCGAGTTCAAGGATCCCGACGGTGTCGTTTCCCGCTTCGAACAAGGGCGCCAGGACGGGCCAGTAGACGAGTCCGACCCCCAGTGCGGGACGAGACACCTCAGCGGCCCATGGGGCCCAGCACCTCGGATACCTTCAGCGACTTCGGGTCCACGACGAATTCCTCGAGGTGGATGAATTCCAAGATGCGCCCCGAGTGGCATCCCCCGCATCCGAGCTTGCCGAGCACGGTTGCGGTCACCCTCTGCATCTTGTCGAGGTCGAAGGCCACGTCCCTGGTGACGTGGACTCGTACGGGAGGCAGCGGCTGCGGATTGAGGTCGGCCATGTCGTCCTCCAGCGTGTGAACGGTCCGCGTGATGCGGCCACCCGGTCGTCACGCGGGATGAGGCCCCCTTGGGGCTGCTAACGAATATCCCCGTGCTCGGATTTCCGGTCAATCGGTTCGGCGCAATTGCTTGATGCGGTCGAAATGCCTGCCGATTTGTCAGTGATTTCCGTCGGAGAAGGCGAACCGGACATGAAGGCAATACCAGCCGCGCACCGGAGGTGGGAAGCTCGGAGCTCGGCAGAGGAGGCGCGACATGGTCATGGTGGCAGCCGTCCAAGCCACGCCGGTGTTCATCGACCGGGAGGCCACGACCGACAAGGTCTGCGACCTCGTCAAGGAGGCGAGCGCCCACGGCGCTGAGCTGATCGTCTTTCCCGAGTCCTTCATTCCCACCTATCCGGACTGGGTGTGGCGGACTCCCGCGTGGGACGACTCGGCGTACATGAAGCTGTTCTATTCGCAGGCGGTGGAGATACCCGGGCCGACGGTGGAGCGGTTGGCCGCCGCCGCGGCCGAGGCTTCGGCGTACGTCGTCATCGGGGTCAACGAGCGCGAGGGCGGCACGCTCTACAACACCTTGCTGTACTTCGACCCGCAAGGCCGTCTCGCACAACGGCACCGCAAGCTGATGCCCACCGGCGGCGAACGCGTTGTGTGGGGCATGGGCGACGGTTCGGAGCTGGGCACGGTCACCACGCCCTTCGGCGTGATCGGCGGGCTGATCTGCTGGGAGAACTACATGCCGCTGGCCCGGGCGGCGATCTACGC
>JBAVXU010000148.1:0-14897 GCA_049698415.1 Mycobacteriales bacterium | reverse complement strand
GCATCAGGGGGTCCGTCGCGCCTTGGGATAGCCTCGCAGGCGTTGCGCCGCCGTCTGGTCCTGGCCATCGCCGGCGTGGTGGTCTTGTTCGTGGCCTTGAGCGTCACGTCATGGACGGGGCTGGAGTCGATCAGGGCGGACAGGGCATCGGCGGGGGTGCTGGCCAGTGCACAGCGTTATCACCAGGATGCCGACATGATGCACGACGCGCTGCGCTCCGATGTGTTGGCAGCTGCGTTGATCGCAAGCACTCCAAGTGGCCAGGCTATTGATGCGTCCGACGACATCCGCAGCGATGTCGAGGAACATGCCGCGCAACTCCATAGCGACTTGATGCAGATCAAGTCCTTGGCCGTGGCGGGCGATATCGGCAAACTGCTGAACGGTTTGCGCCCGGGTCTGGAGGCCTACGCGATAGAGGCGCAGCGCATTGTCGACCTGGCGGTCAGCAATCCCTCGGCGGTCCACCAGCCCTTGCAAGTCTTCGAGGGCACGTTTCTGCGACTCGAAGTTTCACAGGCCGACGCCACCGTCAAGGTCGCGGCGGCCGCGAGGCACGCCCGTTCCGACGCTGGGCGGGCGCAGGGCGACGCCGAACGAAGCCTGCTCATCGCGGGGGCGTTGGCGCTGGCGTGCCTGGTTGGGCTGATTGCGTGGCTGGGACGGCTGGGCAGGTGGACACGTCGCCTGGTCCGCGAGGTTGACAGCTCCCGCGGTCGCTCCCTCGCGGATCAGGAGTTCCTTTCCGCCACCTTGGAGAGCCTGCAGGATGGCATTGTGGCGTGCGACTCGCACGGGGTCCTCACCTTGTTCAACGCCGCCACGGAACGTCTCCATGGTCTTCCTGTCGAATCAGTACCTGCTGAGCAGTGGGCCGAACACTTCGATCTGTTCGCTGCCGATGGGACCACGCCCATGCCGATGGAGGAGATTCCGCTGCTGCGTGCCCTCAATGGCGAACTCGTCGACTCCGTGAACATGGTGATCGCTCCCCACGACCGGCCTCGTCGCTTCGTTCAGGCGACCGGACGCGCCATTCGCGACGCAGCGGGAAACAAGCTCGGTGCGGTTGTCGCCATGCACGACGTCACCGAGAACAGGGCTGCCGAGGCGGAGCTGATCCGACAGGCGTTCACGGACCCGCTCACGGGTTTTCCCAACCGCGCGTTGTTCCAGGATCGCTTGGAGCAGGCAGATGCTCGGTCGGATCGGCATCTGTCGTTTCTGGGGCTGTTGTTCCTGGATATCGACGACTTCAAAGCCATCAATGACACGATGGGCCACGAAGCCGGTGACGAAGTCCTTCGAGTTATTGCCGATCGGATACGAGCTTGTGCACGACCGACGGATACCGTCGCCCGCTTGGGTGGCGATGAGTTTGCCGTTCTGATTGAAGACGCCGACGCCGGCGCCGACGATCTCATCGCGCAGCGCATCATGGCATCGGTGCGCCTCCCCATCGACGTGTCCGGAACGCGAGTGTCGGTCACCGTCAGCATGGGTCTCGCGTCCAACGGTGCCGGCGGCGTCGAGGCCGCCATGCTTCTGCAGTCGGCAGATGTCGCGATGTACGTGGCGAAGTCTCGGGGCAAGGACCAATACGAGATGTTCGTCCCCGCGATGCTGGAGGCGGTGCAACGCCGCTACGACCTCCGAGGCGAGCTACGCCAAGCGATCGCCGAGAAGCAGTTCGTCGTCTATTACCAACCTCAGATCGAGCTGCGATCCGGGTCCATCGTCGGGGTCGAGGCTCTGGTGCGCTGGCACCACCCGACCCGAGGTCTTGTCGCACCCGACGAGTTCATCGCTCTCGCCGAGGAAACCGGTCTCATCATCACCATCGACGACTGGGTGTTACGTACCGCCCTCGCCCAGGTCCGCCAGTGGAACGAGACATCGGAACCACCGCTGCGGGTGGCGGTCAACCTCTCCGGTCATCATTTCCAATCCGGTGGGCTGGTCGATCGGATCACCGCCGCGTTGGAGGAGACCAGCTTCGACCCGGCCCTCCTCGAAGTCGAAGTCACCGAGACCGCCGCCATCGAGGAGGCCGTCGCGGCAAGCGAGGCTCTCAAAGAGCTTCGTGCACTCGGCATCAGCATCGCCATCGACGACTTCGGGACCGGCTACTCCATGCTCAGCCGCCTTCAGGACTTCCCCCTCGACACCCTCAAGATCGACCGCTCCTTCGTCCGCGAGATCACCCTCGATCGATTGAACTGCCCGCTGATCACCGGCATGCTCGCCATGGCCACGGGGCTCGGATTGAACGTCGTCGCCGAAGGCATCGAAACCGTCGCGCAACTCCGATTCCTCCAACAGCAAGGATGCCAGCAAGGACAGGGTTACCTCTTCAGCCGCCCCCTCCCACCTGATGCCTTGCACGCCCTGCTGGGCACATCGATGCTCCCCGCACTCGCACCGACCGAGCACCGTCTGCCCGTCAGCCACCAAGCAAGCGTGGCCGCATCAACGCTCGAAGAGATCACCCGGCCGCTCCTGGCCGAACTCGAACGACTCACCGGTCTGGAGTCCACCTACCTCACCGAGATTCACTGGCTCAGCGACGAGCAGGAGGTCCGCTACGCACGCAACACCGCAACCCTTCAGATACCCGAAGGCCTGCGCGCGGACTGGTCGGACACCCTGTGTCGCCGTGTCCTCCTCGAGGGTGGTCCCCAACTCACCAACGACGTTCCCGGGGTGTATCCCGACAGCGCGATCGCGCGAAACCTCGGCCTCCAAACCTATGTCAGCGTCCCCGTCTACCGCGATGACGGTGAGGTGTTCGGCACGCTCTGTGGAGCTAGCGTCGCCAGTCGAGACCTCGACGGAACGACCACCCGACTCATGGAACTTTTCGCCCAGCAGCTCACCCAACATATCGAACACCGCGCCACCGTCACCTGAAGCGACCGGAGCGGCCCTTTCGTCGCGGACTCCTAGCAGCGGCGCCTGTTACTCCGCCAGCTACGAGGACAGCCACCAGATCAGCAGGATGGCGAGCACGACCGCGATCAGCAGCGCCACGATCGCTGGCGCGGCAAGGGACTTGGGTTGGGCGCGATCGGGCTCGCCCTTGGCGACGAACGCACGGAACATCCCCGTGTCGGCGATCGGGTCTTCCTTGTCAGCGGGCATGCCGAAAACCATAACGGTTGCCGTCGTACCGTCTTCGCCGAGCACCGGGTTCGTGCCCGGTCGGGGGACCTACTCCCAGCGCTCCTCGACGTCGAGGTTGGTGAACTTCGGCGGGCTGTCGCAGAGTTCGGCCAACCTGGCGGCGAACTTGCTGGTCTCGGGCCGGTTGGAGTTCTCCATCGCCTTCTCGTAGGACTCGAACTCCACGATGTTGACGTGATGACCCGGCCTGTCGCGGTCCGAACCGAACGTGCCCCTGACGACCATTCCGTTTCGGGCTCCGTCCTGTTCGTCGCGGAACTCCGCGGCCAACGCCCTGACCTCGTCGATGCGCGACGTCTCGAACTCGATGATCTGTACGAATCCAGCCATCAGGCTCTCCAGTCTTCTCAGGATGGAACCACCGTGTACCCGCACCGAAAGGGCAGGCAATAGGCCGTACGGACCAGATGACGATGACCCGACTGGGGGGTGCCCGGGTCAGCGGTTCCTGGTCACCAGCCGGGCCCGAGCCAGGCGGACCGCGGTCGACAGGCTCTCGATGTCGAACTCGCCCTGGTGGCGCTGCCCGTTGACGAAGAACGTCGGCGTTCCGGAGACGTTGCTCAGGTCTGCGGAGTCGACGTCCTCGGCGACCCGGCCGGCCCGATTGCGCCGGTGCAGGTCCTTGCGGAACCGCTCGACGTCGAGACCGAGGGTACGGGCGGTACGGACGAGGGCGGGCGGGGTGAGGTCGTCCTGATGCTCGAAGAGCGCGTCGTGCATCTCCCAGAACATCCCCTGCGCGGCAGCGGCCTCGGACGCCTCGGCCGCCATTTGCGCATGCGGGTGGACGTCGACGAGTGGGAGGTGTCGCCAGACGTATCTCACGTCGGACTCCCGCAGCACCTCGCGGATGACCGCCTCGGCCTGATGGCAGTACGGGCACTCGAGGTCGCCGTACTCCAGCAGCGTGATCGGTGAGTCGTGGGCGCCGCGGATGTGATCGCGGTCGGGATCCACCGGTACGGCGAGGTCGACGACGTTCTCCGACCTGCCGAACAGCGCTGCGACCCGCAGCGGCTTGGGCAGTAGCGCCGTGACGCGGAAGAGCACCCAGGTGATCACCGAGGCGCCAACAGCCGCGGACAGGATGCCGAGCTTGGCCTCCTCCAACTCCGTGCCGCTGAAGGCCAGCGTCGCGATCAGCAGGCCGACGGTGAAGCCGATGCCCGCGAGTGTGCCCGCCCCCCCGACTGCCGCCCAGCCGACCGGCGGGCGCAGCCGCCCGCGCGAGAGTTTGGTGACCAGCGCCGACACGGCGAGGATCCCGGCCGGCTTGCCCACGACGTACCCGATCAGGATGCCGAGCGTGATCGGCGAGGTGAACGCCCGGGCGAGGAAGGCACCGTTGATAACGATGCCGATGTTGGCGAGCGCGAACACCGGCACGATCACGTAACTCGTCCACGGGTGATACAGCAACTGCAGGCGCTCGTTGGGGGAGATCGACGACTCGACGCTCTGCCGGGCATTGCGCGCCAACTCCGGAGTCGGCTGCTCGCGGAACTGGCGGAACAGGTCGCTGGCGCGTTCGAGGTCGCCTCGGGCGGCGGGGTAGGCGTAGGTGAGCAGTCCCATCACCACGCCCACGACGACCGGGTCCACCCCCGAGGAGAACATCGCCACCCAGGCGCCGACGCCGAGTACGAGGTAGGCGAGGCCACGTCGTACGCCCGCAGCCCGCAGAATCAGCACGGCGCCGAGGAAGCCGAGTGCAACCAGCAACGGTGTGAACGACACCCGCTCGCTGTAGACGAAGGCGATCACCGCGAGCGCGATCAGGTCGTCGATCACGACGATGGTGAGCATGAAGACCCGCAACCGGTCCGGGAAGTGCGGCCCGACCAGTGCGAGGATTCCGAGGGCGAACGCGGTGTCGGTCGACATCGCCGCGCCCCAGCCCTGCGCCGATGCGTGCCCGGCGTTGATCGCGAGATAGATCAGCACCGGCAGGGCCATCCCGCCGAGCCCGGCCAGCACCGGAAGCGTCACCCGGCGCCGCTCACGAAGCTCGCCCATGTCGAATTCGCGGCGGGCTTCAAGGCCGACCACGAAGAAGAAGAACGTCATCAGCCCGCTGTTGACCCACTCACGCAAGGTGGCGGAGAGTTCGAACGCGCCGAGTCGTACCGACAGGTCGCTGCGCCACAGGCCGACGTAGGACGCCGCGTCGAGATTGACCCACACGAGGGCAGCGACGGCCGCGACCAGGAGGACCGCCGCGCTGCTCGCCTCGGTACGCAGGAAAGCGCGCAGCGGCGTGTCGACCGTGCGCGCCCAAGCCGTACGGAATTCGGCCGGCCGAGCCATCAACCCGTCCTCGGCAACGGTGGCCCGGTCATCGCCTCCGCCGGCGGGTCAGTTGGCGCCGCTGCCGCGGTCACGCTCGGCCAGGAACCGCTCGAACTGCGCAGCCAGGTCATCGCCGGTGGTCGTGCTCAGGTCGCTGTCAGAGGCGTCCGCGCCGCTCGCCCGGGCGCGCATCTGCGCGTCGTACTGCTCCTCGAGCACGTGGACGACGCTCAGCGTCTCCTCGGACTCGGCGATCTGCGCGTCGATCACCCGCCGCACCTCGACGCCGGCTTCGACCAGGGGCTCGCTGGGCAGTTGCAGCCCGGTGGCACCGGCCAGCGAGTGCAGAAGGCTCGCCGCCGCGTCGGGATACTCCACCTGGGAGAGGTAGTGCGGCACCTGGCCGGCGAAGCCCATGGTCGCCCGGCCGCGCTCGCCCAGCCGTTGCTCGAGCAGGACGTCGACGTGCCCGGGGACGCGTACGGCAGCGCCGAAGGCTTCGTAGCCCTGAACGAGCGCGGGGTCGGCGCTGTGAGCGATCACGCCCAGGCTCCGGGTGTGCGGGGTCGCCCACGGGATCGCGGTCAGCCCCACCGTCAGGCGAACGCCGAACACGTCGAGCAGGTGGTCGACGGCGTCGACGAACCGCAGCCACATCAGGTCGGGCTCGGGACCGGAGAGCAGCAGGAACGGCACGCCTACGGCATCCAGCACTCGGTGCACGGCCAGCAGCGGCTCTTCGTAGGCCGTGAACGCCTGGTCCTCGAAGACCATCGCCGGTCGCCGCGAGCGGTAGTCCATCAGCAGGTCGATGTCGAACCGCGCCACCATCGTGTTGTCGAGGGTGCTCAGCAGGTGCTCGGCCGCGATCCGGCCGCCGCTGCCGGCGTCGATGAACCCGTGCATGGCGTGGACGAGCACGGGCTGGGAGCCATCGCCGGAAGCTTCGGCGACGACCTCGACGAGGTCCTGCGGGCGGATCACCACGGTTTCATCGTCGCACTTCCCGGCAGGAGCGTTGGCAACTACCTGCCGATCATGAAGGTTCGTCCCTCAGTGTCCGGGCGGCAGCGTGCCTGAGATCTCCGCGGTGATGTTGGTGACCCCCGGTCCGACGCCCCCGCCGTCGGTGGAGTGCACCAACTCGGCGGCCACCTCGTGCGCCTCGATCTTGCCGTCGCGGATGTCTTCGGCGTAGTGGCACGCGACCCGGTGACCTGGCGCCAGCTCGCGCAGCTCCGGCCGCTCGGTGTCGCACCGGGTCTCCTGGCGCCAGGGGCAGCGGGTGTGAAACCGGCACCCGCTGGGCGGATTGGCCGGTGAGGGCAGGTCGCCTGCGAGCAGGATCTGCTGGCGGTCGTCCTCGACGACCGGGTCGGGCACTGGCACGGCCGACATCAGCGCCTTGGTGTACGGATGCAGCGGGGTGGCGTACAGGCTGTCGCTGCTGGTCTCCTCGACCAAGCTGCCGAGGTACATCACGCCGACCCGGTCGCAGATGTGGCGTACGACCGCGAGGTCGTGCGCGATGACCAGGTAGGTCAGTCCGAACTGCTCCTGCAGGTCCTCGAGCAGGTTGATCACCTGGGCCTGGATCGACACGTCCAATGCCGAAACAGGTTCGTCGGCGACGATCAGGTCCGGGCGCAGCACCAGCGCGCGGGCGATCCCGATCCGCTGCCGCTGGCCACCGGAGAACTCATGGGGGTACTTCTTCAGCGCGTTGGTCGGCAGCCCCACGGCGTCGAGTGACTCGCGCAATGTGGTGTGCGCTCCGGCAGACTTGCCGTACAGCCCGTGCGCCTTGAGACCTTCGGACAGGATCGACTCGATGCTCTGCCGCGGGTCGAGACTCGACAGCGGATCCTGGAAGACCATCTGCATGCGCTTGCGCATGTGCCGCAGGTCCTCGCCCTTGAGCGTGCGCAGGTCCACGCCGTCGAAGAATGCGTAACCACCGGTCGGCTCGACCAGCCTGAGCAGGCCGCGACCCAGCGTTGTCTTGCCGCAGCCGGACTCACCGACCAGTCCGTAGGTCTCGCCGCGGTGGATGACCAGGGAAACACCGTCGACGGCGTAGACGTAGCCGATGGTGCGGTCGAGGATGATCCCGCTACGGATCGGGAAGTGCACCTGCAGGTCGCGCAGGTCGACCAACGGCTCGCCGTCGGGCGCCGCAGTGGTCGCAGGCTCCTCGGGCGCTGTCGGTTCGGGCGCCGTCGGCTCGGGCGCTGCTGGAGCCGTGGCCGCGCTCATGCGGTCGCTCCCTGCTTGGCTGGAACCACCGGGTTGAAGCACCGCAGCAGGCGCTGCCCGTCGTCGTCGAGGGTGGGCGTCTGCTGGGTGCAGGTCTCGATCTCGTGGTCGCAGCGCGGGGCGAAGGCGCACCCCGAGGTCCACGGGATGTTGTCGTTGACCGAGCCGCGGATGGCATTGAGCTTGCTGCCCTTGACGGTGTCCAGCCGGGGTACGGATGCGAGCAGGCCGTGGGTGTACGGATGGCGCGGGTCAGCGAAGAGCAGGTGCCGCTTGGCCGTCTCGACCACCCGTCCGGCGTACAGCACGTTGACCGAGTCGCACAGTCCGGCGACCACTCCCAGGTCGTGCGTGATCATGATCAGAGCGGTGTCGGACTCGTCGACGAGCCGCTTGAGCAGGGCGAGGATCTGGGCCTGGATCGTGACGTCAAGCGCGGTCGTCGGCTCGTCGGCGATCAGCAACCGCGGACTGCAGGCCAGTGCCGTGGCGATCAGCGCGCGCTGGCGCATCCCGCCGGACAGTTGGTGGGGGTACTCCGACAGCCGACGGTGCGGATCCGGGATGCCCACTTCGGTCAGCAGGCGTTCGGCCTCGATCTTCGCCGCCTTGCCGCTGAGCTGACGGTGTCGCTCGAGCACCTCCGTCACCTGCCGGCCGATCGGGATCACCGGGTTCAGCGAGTTGAGTGGGTCCTGAAAGATCATTCCGATGTCACGGCCGCGGCGGTCTCGCATGTCGCGGTCCTTGAGCTTGAGCAGGTTGGTGCCTTCGAAAAGCACCTCGCCGGTGACACGTACGCCCCGCTTGGGCAGCAGCCCCATGATCGCCAGCGAGGTCACCGACTTGCCGCAACCGGACTCGCCGACCAGTCCGACGGTCTTGCCGGCGTCGACGGAGAAGCTGAGCCCGTCGACGGCCTTGGTCTCGGCGATGCCACCGCGGGTGAACGTCACCGACAGGTCGCGTACCTCGAGAAACGACATGGTCACCGCCGATTCTTGGGGTCGAGGGCTTCGCGCATGGCCTCGCCGAGCAGGGTGAAACCGAGCGCCACCACGATGATGCACAGCGCGGGGTAGTAGGCGAGTTCGGGGCGTACATCGAGGAATCGCTGCGAATCGCCCAGCATCGCGCCCCACTCGGCTCGGTTGACGTCCTGGTCGCCCAGGCCGAGGAAGGACAGAGCGGCCGCATCGAGGATGGACACCGCAAGGGTCAAGGTGGCCTGCACGATCACCGGCGAGAGCGAATTGGGCAGCATGTGCCGGAAGACGATCGTCTTCTGTTTGACGCCCAGAGCGCGGGCGGCGAGCACGTGGTCGCTGCCCCGCTGGGCCAGCATCGAGCCGCGCAACAAGCGGGCGAAGATCGGGATGGACACGACTGCCACCGCGACGATGACGGTCCACTGGTTGGGGTGGCGGAAGACCGCGGCGATCGAGATCGCCAGCAGCAGGCTCGGGATGGACAGCAGCAGGTCCATGAAGCGCATGAGCACCGCATCGAGCCAGCCACCGACAGCACCGGCCACACCGCCGATCACCATGCCGAAGGTGAGCCCGATCAGGGTGGCCATGACGCCGACGATCAGTGATTGGCGGGCACCCACGATGAGCCGGCTGAGGACGTCGCGGCCCTCCTGGTCGACGCCGAGCGGGAAGCCGTTGCGGGAGCCGGGGATCTTGCCCGGCCTGATCTCGTCGATCAGGTAGCGGACGTACGGATCCTTGGGCGCGATGTAGGCCGAGAGCAATGCGAGCAGGAGGAAGACGACGATGATGAACGCGCCGGTGAGGGCGACCGGGTTGCGGATCAGCCGGCGGAAGGCGTCGCGGGTCAGGCTGACGCCGGGCGCAGCCGACGCAGCCAGCGTGTCGAGGCGATCCTTCTTCTGCGTGCCGAGACCGGTCATCGCACCCGCACTCTCGGATCGATGATGGCGTAGGAGATGTCGACCAGCAGGTTGACCACCACGTAGACGGTCGCCGCCACCAGGATGAGCGCCTGCAACCGGGGGTAGTCGCGGCGGGTGATGCCCTCGGCGAGCAGCGAACCCAGGCCGCCCCAGGCGAAGACCTTCTCGGTGAGCACCGCGCCCGCGAGCAACAGGCCGGTCTGCAGGCCGATGGTCGTCGCCACGGGGAGCAGCGCGTTGCGCATGATGTGTCGCCCCCGGACGGTCCGCGCGTGCAGCCCCTTGGCCTCCGCGGTGCGTACGTAGTCCTCGTTGACGACGTCGAGGACCGCCGCGCGGGTGATCCGGACGATCACCGCCAGCGGGATGGTGCCGAGGACGAGCGCCGGCATCAACAGATGCTCCAGGCCGTTGATCAGCACGTCCCATTCGCGGGTCATGATCGAGTCGAGAATGATGAAGCCGGTCACGTTGGTGTGGTCGAGCCCGGCGGTGAGGCGGCCGGAGACCGGCAGCCAGCCGAGCCCGCTGGCGAAGACCTTCTGGCCCATGAAACCCAGGAAGAACACCGGGACCGAGACTCCGATCAGGGTGCCGATGATCGCTGCGTTGTCGAAGATGCCGCCCCGGCGGCGGGCGGCGAGGTAGCCCAGCGGGATCCCCAGGCCGATGGCGAAGATCAGCGCGGCCAGGCTGAGTTCAATGGTGGCCGGGAACGCCGCGGCCAACTCGGAGGTGACCGTCTGCGCACTCGAGAGCGAGGCGCCGAAGTCACCGGTCAACATGCGCTTGAGGAAGTGCAGATACTGGATCGGGATGGGTTGGTCGAGCCCGAGCGTCTTGTTCAACGCCGCGATTCGTTCAGGCGTGGCCTTATCGCCCAGGAGCGCCGCAGACGGACCACCTGGCAGTGAGCGCAGCCAGGCGAAAAGCAGGAACGACAGAGCGAGCAGCGTGGGGAACAGCCACAACAGGCGCCGCACGATGAACCGGACCATGAACCCTCTTCGGCTGAGTGGAACGGCCCGGGCCAGGCATCGTGCACAGTGCCTGGCCCGGGCCGCGGGGTGAAACTATCTCATGTCAATACGGGAGACAGATCAGCCCTTCGAGACTGTGTCGAAGCGCTCGTCTGTGAGCGGGCTCGGGTTCAGTCCCTTGATCTTCGAGGTGCTCACGATCGCCGGCGGCGAGTGTGAGATCGGGATGGCCGGCAGGTACTTCCCCATGATGTCGCGGTTGACCTGCTCGTAGTCCGAGGTGTGCTTGGCGGGGTCGGTCTGAGCGTCCGCGGCTGACAGCGCCGCGAACAGCGCCGGGCTGTTGAAGCCGAATTCCGGCTTCGCCCGACCGAAGAACGTTCCGACGAAGTTGCCCGCGTCGTTGTAGTCACCCGTCCAGCCGATGATGTGCAGGTCCTGCTTGCCGGCCTTCTGGATGTCGTCCTTGTATCCGCCGTTCCACGGCCGCACCACAGGGACGATCTTGATGCCGACAGCAGTCAGGTCGGCCGAGATCGCGGTGTAGATGCTCTTGGGGTCAGGCATGTACGGGCGGGTGACCTCTGATGGGTAGTAGAACTTCAGGGTCAGGTTGGTCGCATTGGCGGCCTTGAGCAGTTCCTTGGCCTTGGCCGGGTCGTAGTTGTACTTCTGGACGTCACTGGCGTAACCGTCAACCGTGTCCGGCATGAACTGCGTGGCGACCGATGCGCCCTCAGGCAGCTTGGTCTTGACCAGCTGGTCCCTGTTGATCGCGTAGGCGAGTGCCTGCCGGACCCTCAGATCCCGCAGGGCCGGGGTGTTCTTCTGGTTGATGCCCATGTAGAGGATGTTGAACGCCGGTCGCACCTGGACGTTGAAGCCCTTGGCCTTCAGCCCGGCCCAGTCCTGCGGGTTCGGGAAGTCCATGATGTCGATCGAGCCCGCTTCGAGCTCCTGCTTGCGGGTGTTGTCATCAGCGATGGTCCTGATGATCAGCTTGTCGACCTTGGCCTTGGGGCCCCAGTAGTCGTTGTTGCGGACCAGCGTCGTCGTTCCGCTGTTGACGTCGTAGCTCTGGAACTTGAACGGGCCGGTGCCGGTCGGGTGCAGGTTGGCGTAGGCGCTGTAGGTGAAGCTGTCACCGCTCTGGGTAACCGTGTTGGCGTCGTACTTCTGCATCGCCGTCGGGCTGCCGATGGACAGCGACGTCAACGTGAAGGCTGCCGGGAAGGCACCCTTGAACTTGTTGAGGTGCACCACGGCGGTGTTGGCGTCAGGGGCCTCGCAACTCTTGTAGACCGGCGTGCCCGCGGCGTCGCCCTCGTTCTTGGCGAAGCCCTCGAAGACGTCGCCGTAATAGATCATCTGGCTTTGTGCGGCCGCGCCCTTCATGTTGAACCAGCGGTCGGTGTTGTAGCAGACGGCCTTGCCGTCGAGTGCGGTGCCGTCGGTGAACTTCACGCCCTTGCGCAGGTTGAACGTGATGTCCTTGCCGTCAGCGCTGACCGACCACTTCTCCGCGAGACCGGGTGCGAGATCCGCCGTGCCCGGCTTGTGGGCGATCAGCGTTTCGTACATCTGGCGGATGGGCCGGAAACTCTCGCCGTCGTCGTTGAAGATGGGATCGAAGTTCTTCGGCTTGCCGGCCGCCCCGAAGGTGAGCGTGCCGCCAGTCTTGCCGGTGCTGGTCACCCGCTTGCTCTGGGCACATGAGCCCAGAGTCACTGCGAGCGCCGCGCAACTCACTACGACGAGTGCTTTGCGAACGTGTCTCACGTCTTAACCCCTGTCGCTTGACTTGGCGCCAGCCAAACCGGGCTGGCGATCATCCAACCGGACGAACCGGCTCGTATGTGTGCCGCACCCTATCCAGAAGTGCTGTGAGGGTGAATCTACGACTGACCGGGCGGCGCAGCGGGTCTCAGCGCGCTTGTGACGCGATTGTGACTTCCTGGCGACCTCGTTGCGTGTGGCCGTCACACCACGGCTGGGCTGAAAGGAAGGATTCCTGATGATTTGGTAGACGACGACATGTCGCGTACGTCATGCTCTGCGTGTTGTTGGGGTTGCGGTCCTCCACCAGCGCGTCGCGACCTTCACGCAGCCGACGCGGGAGGCGCACGATGCTGAGACTCCGGGTTCGTATCCTCATCGCGCTCGCTGCGGCCGGCCTGTCCTTGAGCCTGGTGCCGGCCGGTGCTTCCGCGTCCGCCGCTGCTGCTGCGCCCTCCGTCAAGACCTATCAGGTCGACAAGGTCGTGACCCGAGCCGACCGCACCGCGGTCACCTCGACCGGCGCCGACGTCATCGAGCGCGAGGACAGCAGGGTGCTGATCCGGGCCACCGCGGCAGAGGCAGCGGCGATCTCCGGCAAGGGCTATGAGGTCACTGCAGTCACCGACCAGGCGCCTAAGACCACTGCCCGGGCCGCCGGGTTCCCGCCGGCCGATTCGGGCTATCACACCTACGCCGAGATGAGCGCCGAGACCGCCAACGTGGCCGCGGCATATCCGTCGTTGGTCTCCCGCTTCTCGATCGGCAAGTCCTACGAGAACCGCGACCTGTGGGCGGTGAAGATCTCCGACAACGTCGCGGTGGACGAGAAGGAGCCCGAGGTGCTGTTCACCTGCAACCAGCACGCCCGCGAGCATCTGACCGTCGAGATGTGTCTGTACATCCTCAACGAGATGACCAGCAAGTACGCCAGCGATCCGCGGATCAAGGCCATCGTCGACAGTCGCGAGATCTGGATCGTGTTCAGCGTCAACCCCGACGGCGCGGAGTACGACGTCGCCACCGGGTCCTACCGCTCCTGGCGCAAGAACCGCCAGCCCAACACCGGCTCGTCCTATGTCGGCACGGACCTCAACCGCAACTGGGGCTACAAGTGGGGCTGCTGTGGAGGTTCGTCGGGCAGCACGTCGTCCGAGACCTATCGCGGGAAGTCGGCTTTCTCCGCACCCGAGACCACGGCCGTCTCCAACTTCGTCAACTCCCGGGTCATCGGCGGCAAGCAGCAGATCAAGTCCAACATCGACTTCCACACCTACTCGGAGTTGGTGCTCTGGCCGTACGGCTACACCTACAGCGACACCGGCCCTGGGCTGACGGCCGACGACCGCAACGCGCACGCGACGCTGGGCCAGCAGATGGCAGCCACCAACGGCTACACCCCTGAGCAGGCCTCGGACCTCTACATCACCGACGGGACGATCAACGACTGGCTGTGGGGAGTCCACAAGATCTTCACGTACACCTTCGAGATGTACCCCACCTCATCGGCCGGTGGTGGGTTCTATCCCCCCGACGAGGTCATCGGACGTGAGACGTCGCGCAACCGCGAGGCCGTGCTCATGCTGCTCGAGGCATCCGATTGCGTCTACAAGGTGATCGGCAAGCAGGCGCAGTACTGCAGCGCTGCCTAGGGTTGCGCACCGCCACCAGTCGCCCGCGGCGGCCAGGGCTTGATCAGTAGGCCCTCGCCGCGGGAATGCCACGTGGTGGGGTCTCGCGAAGTAGCCAGATCGGGTTCGAGAACGCGATGACCCGGCCGGTCGAGTCGACGACCTGGGTGCGTACGAATCAGGATCTGCTGGTGTGATCGTCACACATCAGATTCGCCCTGAGCCGCGGCGAGTACGTAGCTCACCGAGTCGGCGAAATCATCGTGTCAACGTGTGGAGGCATGGCGCGGCAATTTCTGGAATTCCGGTAAAGCAAGAATCCAGCGGATAACGACACATGGCGGCCGAATTTCGGAAATTGAGAGGTGCTTTTCTTCGCCCCTCAGAAGAGGTCCGTTTCGATGACGACTTCTGAGTGCAGCGTCCGGTGGACCGGGCACCTGTCGGCGATCGACAGCAGCGAGTGGCGCTGATCGGCAGTCAGGTCACCCTCGATCGTGATCTCACGAACGATCCGTTCGAGTCGGCCATCCGACGTCTCGCAGTTGGCGCAGTCCTCTGCGTAGACCCGGTCGCGGCGCAGCGTCACCGCGATGCGCCCGACGTCCCATCCCTTTCGTTGCGCGTACATGCGCAGGGTGATGGACGTGCATGCCCCGAGCGCGGACAGCAGGAGGTCGTACGGGTCGGGTGCGCTGCCGTTGCCGCCGGCGGATTCCGGCTCGTCGGCAGCCCACTCGAGGGCACCGGCCGTGATCCGCTGGGCGAATCGGCCCGTCCCGCTCTCCGTCACGGTCACGACGCCGTCGGCCACGCTGTCGGCCACCCTCGCGGTGCCCTGGCTGGACATCACCATTTGCC
>JBAVXU010000147.1:0-5444 GCA_049698415.1 Mycobacteriales bacterium | reverse complement strand
CGCGCATGGGCCACGAACGGCGCGCCGAGCTCTGCGTCGGGAACCATCACCCGCGTGGCCATCTCGGCGTACGCCTCCTCGCTCGCTCCAGACAGCACCGCCGCGGTCTCCATGTCACCGCATACGGAGGCGAGGACGGCGAATGCCGCGACCGCCTCAGCCGCGCCCCACCGCTCCTCCAGATCGAGAAATGTGCGGGTTGCTTCGGCGAAGCGAGCCGCGGCCTCCTCGGCCCTGCCCCAGATCAGGAAGGCGTAACCGAGCTCAATCAGTGAGTGAGCGACGAAGTGCCGGTCGCCGATGGCGCGATGAGCCGCGACCGCCTCCTCCAACACCTCCACAGCACGCCGTGGGTCAGTCTGCCGGAGCAGCACGGTGCCGAGGTTGAGCAGCGAGGTGGCGATGTGCCAGTTCGCGTTGCTCGCTCGCGCGAGTTCGAGCGCCTCCTCGAGCAGTGACAAGGCATCGTCGAACCGTCCCTGAGCGATCGCGACATGCCCGAGAATGGTGATGGCGTTGCGACGGTCGGGTGCGGCCTCAGGTGCAGGCGACCGTTCGAGCAACTCCTCCCCGTAGGCGGTCGCAGTCGCCACGTCACCCCGCTGGTAGCTCAGCCAGGCTGCACCCCAGAGTGCGTTCGCGCGGGATGGCGAGTCGTCGGCCCCCGGTAGGTCAAGTGATCGCTCGATCCAGATCCGGCCTTCTTCGAAGGCGCCTTCGAGCCGCCAGAACATCCACAACGCGCCGACGGCCCGCAGCGCCACCTCAGGATCGCCACCCGCCTGGGTTGCCGAACCCAGGGCGGCGCGGAAGTTTGCGACCTCGTTCCGTAGCAGCTTCCGGGTCTCGGCCTGTTCCCTGCCGAGCAGCAGCGGAGCCGCTGTCGCGGCGAGCTCGGCATAGAACTCCGCGTGCCGCCGTGTGACGGCGTCGCGCTCGGGCGACGCGGCAAGTTGCTCGGCCGCGTACTCGCGGATCGGGTCGAGGAAATGCCAACGTGCTGGCGACGTGGCTGGATCAGGCTGGACCAACCCGTGCTCGCACAGCCGGCTGATCGCCGCGATCACGCGGCCGTCGGCACAGATTTGCTCGGCGGCGGTGAGCGTCCATCCCCCCGCGAACTGCGCCAGCCGGCGGAACACCGCTTTGTCGCCCGCGCCAAGAAGGTCGTGGCTCCAGCCGATCGTGCTGCGCATCGTGCGTTGCCGTTCTGGGAGGTCGCGCTCACCGTCGGTCAGCACCTGCAGCGGTCGTTCGAGCTCGATGCTCAGGAGGTGGAGCGGCATGTGTCGGAGCCGTGAAGCGGCAAGCTCCAATGCGAGTGGCACACCGGCGAGGGGGCGGCAGATGTCGGCGATCAGCTTGGCGGAGTCACCATCATCGAGGATGAGCCCGGGCCGTGCGGACCTGACCCGCTCTCGGAAAAGCTCAGCCGCCACCAGCTCCGGCAGCGCGTTGAGTGGCTGCTCCCTTTCACCGCGGATACGCAGTGGCGCCCGGCTGGTGACGAGTACTTGCAGTTCGGTAGCCACGTCGAGCAAAACGCCCAGGACGGGTGCGGCCTCGAGCAGCCGCTCGAACGTGTCGAGCACCAGAAGCGTCCTGCGCTGGTCGAGCACGCGTGCCAGCGCGGCCGGAAGCTCCTCCCCGGCCACCGCGCTCACACCCAGCGCCGTGGCCACCGTCGCGAGAAGCAGGTCTGACTGGGGCAGCCCTGCCAGCGGAACCCAGAGCACCCGTCCCGGTTCGTCGCTCTCGATGCGCCAGCAGACCTCGGCTGCCAGACGGGACTTCCCTACGCCACCCGTTCCCGTGATCGTCAGCAGACGGGTGCTCTGGTCGGTGAGTGCGTCCAGGACTTGGTCGAGCTCGCTTTCGCGCCCGAGCATCGACGTACGTCGAAGGTTGCGCCAGTCTGTGCCCCACACAGGCCCGGTGGACGTCACGGACGTGGAGCGTGCAGGTCTGGCTGCGGCCTCGAACACGGCAGCGTCGGCCGGCCCGAGTCCCAGTGCATCGGCGAGAGACCGAGCGGTGACGGCGTACGCGTGCCGGCGCAGGCCACGCTCGATGTCGCTGACCGCGCGTTCACTGATCCCGGCACGCTCAGCGAGCTCCGCTTGCGTGAGCCCGGCGGCGGCGCGATGCGCGCGGAGCTGTTCGGCGAGCGTTGCGTCGCTCATCGAGTTGCCCGAACGGCTGCCGGCCGTTGGCCCGGGGGGCTTGGAGGTCGGTGGGTCAGACGGTGGGACACGTCGTGGTGTCGGCCGGCTCTCAATGGAACGCTCCTCTCTGGCCCAACTATCCACCAGGAAGCAGGTCATCATGAGCACCGAGAACAACAAGACTGTCGTCCGCCGCTACTACGACGAGGCGCTGAACGCGGGCGATCTTGCCCTCATCGACGAGCTCGCAGTCGACGCCTACATCGAGAACGACCCGTTCCCCGGGCAGGGCAACGGGCGAGCAGACCTGAAGGCGCGCGTGGCAGCGCTGCTCGAGGCGTTCTCTCCGTGCAGCTTTTCGATCGAGGATGTCGTCGCCGAGGGCGATCGTGTCGTCGTGCGGTGGAGCAGCAGTGGCACCCACTCGGGCTCGTTCATGGGCATTCCGCCTACCAATCGGTCTTACACAATCTCCGGGATCGACATTCACCGGCTCACCGATGGACGCATGGCCGAGCACTGGCACGTGGTCGACCAGCTCAGCCAGCTGCAGCAGCTCGGCGTGTTGCCTGCACCGGCTCCGGCCTCCTGAGCCCGTGGGCACCGAGGTGTCCCGTTGGGGACAACACGGCCTGCGCCCGGTGCCCGATGCCAGCAACCGGGAACTCTTCGCTCGCAGCGTGGGGTGCGCGACGACCGAGATCGCATGCGCGGCAGAGGACGCATGGGCGCTGGTGGCCGACGTCACCCGCATCGGCGAATTCAGCCCTGAGTGCGTCGGAGCCCGATGGATCGGCCCCGACCGCGGAGTGCACGTCGGTGCCCGCTTCGAGGGGACCAACCGCGCGCGGACCGCGACCGGCGAGCTCATCTGGGTGCGCCCATGCACCATCGTGGTCGCTGATCCCGGCCGTTCGTTCGGGTTCGTCGTCGGGGACCGTTATGACGGCAGCCCGGCGACCCACTGGCTATATGAGATCGCCTCGGCAACTCCCGTCAGCTGCCGCGTCACCGTCACGTTCCGGCACCTGCCTGACGGCCTGAGCGGCCTGCGACTCCTGGCCGACAGCGACCGCGAGAATGCTGGGAACCTCGTCGCCGCTCGCCTGCGGGAACTGACCGACGGCATGCAGATCACCCTCGGCCGCATGAAGGCAGTCCTGGAGAACTGAGTCGAACTGTCGGCCGGGCGCGGTGTCAGCGCGTCCGCCGGCCGCGAGCATTCGTCACCGTCATTGACGGGGCGGCCGGTCATCAGTTGCCAAGTTGTCGGAGCCTGTCGCGGCCTGCCTGACCTCCCGTCGATGAGTACGCCGACTGGATAGAGCGGGCGGCGGTGGCCGAGTTCCTCAACGCAGACGAGGCCGAAGGTCCCTCCCGGGAACGCACTAGTACGTAACAGTCCCCGTGAACCGCTCTTGACCGTTTGTGGGGTGGTCGCTGGTGTCGCTGGCGTCGTACCGGATTTGCATCACACCGGTGCCGTGCCACCTCTGATAGACACCGGTGCCGCTGACGATCCTCCATGGCCCACTTTGGGTGTTCCCTACTGGCACCTGGGGATCGAAGCCCATCCTCAGCGTGCCGTCCGGACAGGAGAACGTCCGGTCCACCAGCCCGATCTCGCCGTTGCCGTGCGTGTCGCCGATCGTGCCGCCGAGACAGAACGGTGAACCACCGATGGTGGATGCCGCGAGGAGCGTGACCTTGGACGCGGTCATCCGCGTTTCGATCACGAGTTGGTGCGGTTCGCCGGCCGAGGCCGAGCCGCTCGGGCTGGTCGATGTGACGGCCTTGGCTGCATCCTGACCGTCCCCACCGCATCCTGCGACGGCGATCGCTGCCACAGTCAGCGTCACAGCACGCCATCGGGCCTGACGCAATACTCCGAGACTCCTCAGGCCACCGGTCATGACAACTCCCGTCGCCCGGCCCGCGTGGGTTCGCACCTGGCCTTTCGGCGCCACGATAACGACGGCGCAACCGCGGCATGGGCTGACGCGCCGGCTCGACGGCCGATCACGGACAAGCGGCCGGTCCCTGCCACGTAGCAGGCGAAAGCATACGGTTGCGGGACTAACACGCTCAGCGACTGGGATTTCGCTCATGCAGATGCACGGGTAAGGTGCACGGGTCGCCCTGGAATCGACTGATTTGGGTTAGCCCTCCACGATGCCTGCACACCGCGCCGGTCAATCCCGTCACCGCGCCGCTCCGGAGTACTCCGAGCGCCCGACGCCTCGCCATCGGCAGCCGTCCGCATCCGGCAGACCGCGACCCATCGCCCGCTATGCGACTGCCCTCGCAACGGTCACAGTAGCGATTTTCATCGGCCTGGCCCAAGCACCCGCCGTCGAGCGGGCAACGGCGCTGGCCGGCTCGTCCGCCGCCTCGAACTACTCCGCACCCGACCAGCGGGCCATGCTGGGATCCACCGCGCATCTGGCCATCGAGGTGATCGCTCCGCCCCGGCTGGATCCGCGCATCGCGGCGGCACATGCTGCGCGTTCGGCTCGGCACGACCCGCGCAGCGCCGGTCGGCTCCTGGCCGCCACCCGCGGCTGGACCGGCGAGCAGTGGACGTGCCTGGATCGGCTGTGGTGGCGAGAGTCCCAGTGGAACTACCGCGCCCAGAACAGCTCCAGCGGAGCGTACGGAATCCCCCAGGCGTTGCCCGGCTCGAAGATGGCATCCGAAGGCAGCGACTGGCGGACCAACCCGATCACGCAGATCCGCTGGGGTCTGGGCTACATCAAGGGCAGGTACGGCTCGCCGTGCAACGCATGGGGGCACTCGCAGGCCTACGGCTGGTACTAGCCCTCACGGCACGCAGATCAACCGCCGAATGCCGCGTAGGGTCCGGGCTATGGGGCCGGGCAGAAAGCGCCGCTGGCCCATCGCCTCCATCGCCGGCCTGGTGCTGGCTGCACTGCTCGTCCCAGGCCTGACCCGCAGCACCGGCGCGGCCGAAGCCGCCGGTGCCCGGCCGTGGCTCAACTCCTCGATCCCGGTCGAGTCGAGGATCTCCAAGCTGCTGGCCGCGATGACGCTGGACGAAAAGGTGCAGCTCATGATCGGGGTCGAGCCGCCGAGCAGTTCCGGCGCCGTCGGGTACGTCCCGGGCATCGCCAGGCTCGGCGTCCCACCGCTCGTGCTCTCCGACGGCGGCCTCGGGCTGCGCGACTCGCTTCGGGCCACGACCCAGCGCCCGGCGACCGCGATGCCCGCCACCGTGTCACTCGCCGCGTCGTTCAATCCGCTTCTCGCGAGGGCGTACGG
>JBAVXU010000146.1:0-10860 GCA_049698415.1 Mycobacteriales bacterium | reverse complement strand
GTGCAGGCCTGATCCCCCTGCGGGCTGGCGCACGGGCACGGGTTGGCCGCCATCACCAGCTGGACCCGGGACGGATACCTGACGGCCCCACCGGATCGGGCCAGCACGATCTCGCCTCGCTCGAGCGGCTGGCGCAGGGCGTCGAGGACGCCGTGCGGGAACTCAGGCGCCTCGTCGAGAAAGAGCACGCCGCGGTGCGCCAGGGACAGGGCTCCAGGACGGGCCAGACCACTGCCGCCTCCGACGAGAGCAGCCACGCTGGCTGTGTGGTGTGGCGCCTGATAGGGCGGCCGGTCGATCAGCGGTGCCGACGGCGGAAGCACACCGGCGACGGAGTGGACCGCAGTGACCTCGAGCGCTGCCTCGATGTCGAGCGGGGGCAGGATGCCGGGGAGTCGCTCTGCCAGCATCGTCTTGCCCGCCCCAGGCGGGCCGAGCAGGAACAGGTGATGTCCGCCCGCGGCAGCCACCTCGATGGCGATCCGGCCCACCTCCTGGGCGACGACGTCGGCCAGGTCGGGCCAGTCGGCAGTGGACGCAGCCTCCACAGGCACCCCCGAGACGATGTCCGTGGCGGACGGCTCACCGCGCATCCATGCCACCAGAGCGCTCAGCGATTGCACCCCGTCGACGGCGAGACCAGGGACCAACGCGGCTTCCCTCATGTTGTCCGTGGGGACGACGATCCCGCGCAGCCCGGCGCGGCCGGCCGCGACTGCGGCGGGCAAGGCCCCACGGACGGCGCGTACGCGACCGTCGAGACCCAACTCCCCGATCACCGCCCTGTCCTGCAGCGCAGCCGCGGGGGCGACACCCGCGGCGGCAAGGATGGCGGCGGCCATGGCGAGGTCGAACCCGCTGCCGTGTTTGGGCAGCGTGGCCGGTGAGAGTCCGAGAGTGATCCGCTTGGACGGCCAAGCCTGCCCGCTGTTGACGACTGCCGCGCGAACCCGATCGCGTGCCTCGAGCAGCGCTGTGTCGGGCAGGCCGACGATCGCTAGTCCCGGCAGGCCCTGAGCGAGGTCGGCCTCGACCTCGACCAGGTGGCCGACCACCCCGACGAGCGCCACCGAGACGGCGCGGGCCAGCGCCATCAGAAGGCCCCCCGCAAGTGCTCGACGGTGGGCTGGCAGCCACGCGGCTGCAGAACGCTGATGACGTCGAAGCGTAGATCCGGCCACCCACGGTCGGCCTCGGCCAGCCAGGCCGCTGCCAGGCGTCTGATGCGCCGGGCCTTGGCGGGGACGACCGCGTCGAAGGGCGAGCCGTAGCCGAGCCCGGACCTGGTCTTGACCTCACAGAAGACCAACGTGGAGCCGTCGCGAGCGACGATGTCCAACTCACCATCGGCGCACCGCCAGTTGCGGGCCAGCACCACCATGCCGGCGCCGGCGAGATGACTGGCGGCGATGTCCTCGCCGTAGCGCCCGAAGCGATCCTTTTCTGCCATGGCCAGCAGCCTCACCGCATCTCGGGCTCAGCAGGCCGGATGGGCCGTCAGCTGTGGACGGTCAACCCCCTGTTGATGCCAGCTTGACGGCCGCAGCCGGCAGAGGCTATCTGGTGCCCGCCGCGCCGCCGCGTGAGGCGGGATCGTCCGTGTCGAGATCGTCGCCGCCCGGCCCGACGTCAGGGGTGTGCGTGCCCTGGACCGGTGGCATCGCCTCGGACGTGCCTGGTGCAGGCGTCGTATCGGTGACCGTGGTGTCGGGAACCCCGGCCTGAGGCCGGTCCGAATGCATGCCGGGCGCAGCGCCCTCCGCCACGGAGTCGGGCTGGTTGCGGCCGGAACTCGGGAGTTCGTCGTCGACTCCCCGCGGCGGGATGTGTTCGTTGCGGACCTGGTTGGCAGCACGGCTCTGCGTGTCGGACTCCGCGGCGGCGTGCGGTGCGTCAGCGTCGGGTGATTCGGTCATCTGGCTGACCTACCCACCGAAGCCGTCGCCACCCGCGGGCAGTTCGATGTCGGGCTTCTCGAGCTCCTCGACGTTGACGTCCTTGAACGTCACGACGCGGACGTGCTTGACGAACCTGGCCGGGCGGTACATGTCCCACACCCAGGCGTCGCCCATCGTGAGCTCGAAGAACACCTCACCGTCGGCATTGCGGACCTTGAGGTCGACGCTGTTGGCGAGATAGAAGCGCCGCTCGGTCTCCACGACGTAGGCGAACTGACGCACGATGTCGCGGTACTCCCGATAGAGCTGCAGCTCCATCTCGGTCTCGTACTTTTCAAGATCCTCAGAACTCATGGGTCTCCGCCCCGGCCAGTTGCATGACCCCATTCTGACTGACCCGAGCGACGTTGACGTAGGAGTACCTGTGCTGGGGGCACGGGCCGTGCTCGAGCAGCGCAGCTGAGTGCTCTGGGGTGACATATCCCTTGTGTTGCGCAAAGTCATAGGTTGGGAACTGATCGTGCATTTGCACCATGATCCGATCGCGGGTGACCTTGGCGATCACCGACGCTGCCGCGATGCAGGCAGCGACCCGGTCGCCCTTCCAGATCGCCAGCCCCGGCGCCGGCAGTCCGGTCACCGGGAAGCCGTCGCTGAGGATGTACGACGGCGGCGGATCGAGCAGGGCGAGCGCGCGCCGCATGCCCTCGAGGTTGCACTTGTGCAGGCCGCGCCGGTCCACCTCGCCCGCCTCGATGCTGACCACCGCCCAGGACCGGGCGCGAGCGACCACCTCGGCGTAGACCTCTTCGCGTACGACCGGGTTGAGCAATTTGGAATCTGCCAGGCCGGGCACGATGCCGCGTCGCCCCTCGGGCAGCACGCAGGCGGCGACGACCAGCGGACCCGCGCAGGCACCGCGACCGGCTTCGTCGGTGCCGGCGATCACGTCGAAGCCGCTGCGGCGCAGCGCGCCCTCGAGAGCGAACAATCCGGTGTCGCGGCGTACGAGCGTACGACCTGGCCGGATCACCTCAGCGCTCCTTCGGTGCGGCGGAGAGCACGCGACGCAGCAGCGCTGGCAGTTCCGGCGGAAAATAGATGTCGCTGGTGCAGTCGAGATCGTCGGCACTCCACCAGCGGTGCTGATCGATGGTGCGTACCTCGACTTCTGCGAACGCCGACGTGTCCACCTGCCAAGTCTCGACCCTGACGAGAAAAAATACCTGAGGCTGGCGGTAGCGTCGCCCATCGAATGGGAACTCGGCCACGTCCTCCCATACCGGCCCGACCAGATCGCCGGTGGCCAGCCGCAAGCCGGTCTCTTCGTACGTCTCGCGAATGGCCGCCTGCTCCGACGTCTCGCCGGGATCCAGGCCGCCACCCACGGTGAACCAGTACGGGTCGACGTCGGGCCGGCCGGGATCCCTGCCGCGGAACAGCAGGACCCGGTCGAGGGAGTCCACCAGGAGCACCCGCGCCCCGTGGCGCAGGATCGGCGCATCGGGGTTCATGCGCTAGCGGCGACGTCGCCGGCGTACGGCGACCGCCCCGATCGGGAGCAGGGGCAGAGCGGGCAGCACGATCGCTCGCAACACCCCGGAGCCACCACCTGGCGGATCGGCACCGGAATGCAGGGCGCTGTGCTGCAGGGCCGACGGCACCGGCAGCCCACCCGCGCGTCCGACCGGCCACACGATGACGAAGGCGCGCCCGACCACATTGGCGATGGGGATGGTCCCGTGCCACTTGTCCTGCTCGTGGGCGCGCGAGTCCGCCGACACGCCTCGGTGGTCACCCATCACCCACAGCCGCCCAGCCGGCACCTTGACCGGTCCGAACGCGCGCTGGGCCTCGGGGGTGTTGTCGAGGATGTACGGCTCGTCCAGCGGCCGGTCGTTGACGGTGACCCGGCCCGCCGTGTCGCAGCAGGCGACCGTGTCCCCCGGCAGGCCGATCACCCGCTTGATGTAGTCCTTCTCGTTGGGCGGGCCGAGCCCCACAGCACTGCTGATCGTGCGCAGACCGCGCGCCAACGGGTTACCTGGCTCGGACACGGGCACCTCGGGCTGCCACTGCACGCCGTTGAAGACGATGACCTCCCCGCGCCTGGGCCCGCGGAAGTCGTAGACAAGCTTGTTGACAAGAACCCGGTCGCGTACCTGCAGGGTGTTCTGCATGGACTCGGAGGGGATGTAGAAGGCTTGGACGAGGAAGGTCTTGATGAGCAGCGCCAGCACGATCGCGATCAGGATGAGCGCGGGGAACTCCTGCCAGAACGGCAGCGGCTTCTTGCGATCACGCCGGCCACGTCGCCCGGACGGAGGGGGTGCCGACGGGCGATCACGCCTGCGGTGGCGTTTGGCCTGCTGCTCCTCCAGTCGACGACGCTCGGCGCGCGTCCGCGGAACGAACTCCGGGTTGCCCGCGGGTAGCTGACCGCTGTCGACGTGTGCCATTGCCTGCCAGAGTAGACGCCCCGGGGCCGTTGACCCGCGGCTACTGATGCTCGGTCAGCGGGTCGGCGTCTCCCGCAATTCCTTGATCTTGGCCTTCTTGCCACGCAGGTTGCGCAGGTAGTAGAGCTTGGCCCGGCGCACGTCACCACGGGTCACAACCTCGATCCGATCGATCACGGGGGTGTGTACGGGGAAGGTGCGCTCGACGCCGACGCCGAAGCTGACCTTGCGAACCGTGAACGTCTCCCGCGAGCCACCGCCCTGTCGGCGAATGACCACGCCCTGGAAGATCTGGATCCGGGAGCGGTTGCCCTCGACGACACGGACGTGCACCTTGAGGGTGTCCCCGGGACGGAAGTCCGGGATCTCCGAACGCAGCTGTGCGGCGTCGAGTGCGTCCAGGGTGTTCATCGCGGCTTCGCTCTCTGTCTCGTCGGACTTCGGCTGTCGTCAGGCCCGGCTGTCGGCGCGCGCGGCCAGCGCGCCACCGGGCGTGGGACAGGTGCTCAGGCGGGACAGACCCCGCAGCATCGCTTCTAGGGTGCCACATCGAGGTCGGTCAGGCGAAATCAGGTCGGCCCGCCGGTCACTTCAGCGATTCGGGCACGGACAATGTGGTCATCCGGCTTGGTGGCCACACGATCGCGAAGGCCCGCCCCACGACGTGGTCGGTTGCGATCGTCCCGCTGTAGCGGTCCTCCACATGTGCTCGCGAGTCCCCGGACTGGCCCCGGTGGTCCCCCATCACCCACAGCCGGCCGCTCGGCACCTTCACCGGATCGAAGCTGCGGTCGGCCATCGGGTTGTTCTGGAAGATGTACGGCTCGTCGATCGGCTTACCGTTGACCATCACCCGGCCGCGCGCGTCGCAGCACTGCACCGTGTCACCTGGCAGCCCGATGACGCGCTTGATGTAGTCCTGGTCGGGGCCCCAGTCGGGGCTGGTGAACACCACGATCTCGCCACGGCGGGGGGTACGCAGGTCGTAGACCACCTTGTTGACCAGCACCCGGTCCTGCAGATGCAGGGTGTTCTCCATCGAGCCCGACGGGATGTAGAACGTCTGGACGAGGAACGTCTTGATGATGAGCGCCAGCACGACGGCGGTCACGGCCAGGATCGGCAGTTCCTGCCAGAACGGCAGTCGCTTCTTGCCCTCCTTGCCCGGTCGCCGGACCAGGTCGCGCAGGGTCCTCTGATCTGCCACTAGCCATCCGTCCCTGGTTCGGTCGGCGGGTAACCCGCATCGGCGAGGGCCGCGCGGTCATCGGCCGACAATGCCTCGGCCGGCAGCAGCCGCAGCAGGTCAGGCCGTCGGGCAGCGGTGCGTTGGAGTGCCTGGTCACGGCGCCAGCGGGCGATCTTACGGTGGTCACCGGAGAGCAGCACCTCGGGAACGCTGCGCCCGGCCCAGGTTTCCGGCCGGGTGTAGGACGGTCCTTCGAGCAGCCCGGCCGCGAACGAGTCGTCCGCGACGGACTCGGCGTTGCCGACCACGCCAGCGAGGAGCCGGGTCACCGCCTCGACCATCACGAGTACGGCCACCTCCCCGCCGGCGAGGACGAAGTCACCGACCGACACCTCGTCGACCGGCATCCGCTCCCTGGCGGCTTCGACCACTCGCGCGTCGATCCCCTCGTACCTGCCACAGGCGAAGATCAGCCAAGGCTCGCGGGCGTAGTCCTCCGCCTGGGACTGGGTGAAGAGGCGTCCGGCCGGCGTGGGGATCACCAGCCGCGGCGGCGCGGAACCCGGCGGGGCAATCTCGCCGAGTGCGGCGCCCCAGGGCTCGGGCCGCATCACCATGCCCGGGCCGCCGCCGTACGGCGTGTCGTCCACGGTGCGGTGCACGTCGTCGGTCCAGGTACGCAGGTCGTGCACCCGGAGGTCGACCAGGCCCCGCTCGCGTGCCTTGCCGAGCAGGGACTCCGACAGCGGCGCGAGGTAGCCGGGAAAGATCGTGATCGCGTCGATTCTCATAGCTGCAGCAGCCCGTCCGGTGGGTCGATGACGATCAGCCCTGCGGCCACGTCGACCGTAGGCACCATCTCGCGGACGAATGGGACGAGCACGTCGCGGCCTTCAGCCGTTCGGCGGATGACCAGCAGGTCGCCACCGGGTCCGTGGACGACGTCGGCCAACTCACCGATCTCGACACCATCGGCGTCCTGCACCCGCAGGCCCAGCAACTGCGCGTCGTGGAACTCATCTGGGTCGCCGGTCGGTGGGAGGTCAGCAGAGTCGACGACGAGTGCAGTGCCGGTGAGTCCGGCCGCGCCATCGCGGTCGGTGACGCCCTCGAACGCCACGATGTAGCGCCCGGAGTGCCTGCGCGCGGATACGACCGTCAACGGCCCGACCTCTTGGGGGTCGGTGAGCAGGGTCGTACCCGGCGCGAATCTGGTGTCGGGGTCGTCGGTGCGCAGCCCGACGAAGACCTCGCCGCGTACGCCGTGCGCCCGCCCGATCCTGCCAACAACGAGCAGCATCGGCTGGTCCGTGACTAGCGTGCGTCGGTGTCGACGACGTCGACCCGCAGGCCCTTGCCGCCCACGGCTCCCATCACCTGGCGGAGCGCCTTGGCGGTGCGTCCGGCCCGTCCGATGACCTTGCCGAGGTCCTCGGGATGGACCCGCAACTCCAGCGTCCGGCCGCGGCGATCGGTGCGGAGCTCGACGTGGACGTCGTCGGGATGCTCGACGATGCCGCGTACGAGGTGCTCGAGAGCCTCCTCGAGCACTTAGCCCTCCACCGGGGCGGCGTCTTCGGCAGGCGCTTCGGCCTTGGCTGCCTTGGCCGGCTTGTCCTCAGACTTGGCGGCCGGCTTGTCCTCGGACTTGTCGGTTGCCTTGGCGGCCGGCTTCTCGGCGGCCTTGTCGGCGGCCTTGTCGGCGCCCTTGTCGGCGCTCGCCTTGGCCGGACGTGCGGCCCGCTTCTTGGGCGTCGTGGCTTCGCCGCCGGCAACCTCTTCGGCACCCAGCTTGGAGGCGGCCTCGAAGAGCGCACGGCGGTCGGGCTTGGGCGCCTTGACCTTCATCGGCTCAGGCGCCGGCTCACCCTTGAACTGCTGCCAGTCGCCGGTCACCCGCAGGATCGCGGCGACGGCTTCGGTGGGCTGGGCACCGACCCCGAGCCAGTACTGCACCCGCTCCGAGTCGACCTCGATGAACGAGGGGTCCTCCTTGGGGTGGTACTTGCCGATGGTCTCGATGGACCGGCCGTCCCGCTTGGTCCGGGCGTCGGCGACGACGATCCGGTAGTAAGGCGCGCGCATCTTGCCCAGGCGCATGAGCTTGATCTTGGTGGCCACGTGGGTCGGTGCTCCAGGAGTGTTGACGGGTGAGCGACGCGGCGGGCGCGTGGGGCACGTCGCCGGTCACTCGGGTGGACACGCTCAGCGCGGTGAGAGGGGCCGCAGCTGCGCACGTACTCGCGACCGATTGTGCCAGACGCAGTGCGTACGGTCCGAATCGCTGCCGCAGCACGCTGCCGGCCCGCCTGGGCAGGTCAGCGGATCACCCGCCCGCGCAAGACGATTCGCACCGGTTCGGACAGCGTGGACAGGTCCTCGCGCGGGTCCACGGCATAGACGACCAGGTCCGCCGGGGCGCCATGCGCGATGCCGGGCAGGCCGAGCCATTCCCGCGCCCGCCAGGACCCCGCCGCCAGGGCATCGGACGCGGGCACGCCGGCCGCGTGCAGGCCGACGATCTCGTGGCTGATGAGACCGTGCGCGAACACCCCACCGGCGTCGGTTCCGACGTGGACGGTGATGCCGGCGTCGTACGCGGACCGCAGGACGTCGCGGTAGCGCGGCGCCATCTCGCGCATTCGATTCGCATAGACGGGGAACTTGGGCTCCGCCTTCGCAGCGATGTCGCCGAAGCTGCCGACGACGAGCGTCGTCGAGGTCAGCGTCGTGCCGCGCTCGGCCATCTGCGCGATCAGGTCGTCGGTGAGCCCGGTGCCGTGCTCGATGGAGTCGACCCCCGCCGCGATCAGGTCGGCAAGCGTTTCGGTGGCGAACGTGTGAACGGCCACCCGCGCGCCGGCCTCATGAGCGGCTCGCACCGCGTCGATCAGCACGCCGCCCGGCCAGAGAGGTTCCAGGTCACCTGTCTCACGGTCGATCCAGTCGCCCACGAGCTTGACCCATCCGCCGCCGTACGCCGCCTGGCAACGCACCTCCTCGACGAGTTGCTCGGGTTCGACCTCCTCGGCGTAGTTGCGGATGTAGCGCCGCGGGCGGGCGATGTGCCGGCCGGCCCGGATCAGCCGCGGCATGTCCTGCTCGTCGAGCAAGGGCCGGGTGTCGAGCGGACTGCCGGCATCGCGGAGCAGCAGCGCGCCTGCGGCCGCATCGGCCCGGGCCTGATCGCGGGCGACGTCGAGGCTGTCCACGGCGCCGTCGTGCTGGAGACCGACATGGCAGTGCGCGTCGACCAGGCCGGGAACGATCCAGCCGGCGGTGGCGATGCTCTCCGCGCCCGCGATCGGCTCGAACGTGAGCCGGCCGTCGACCACCCAGAGGTCGCGCTCGACCTCATCGGGCAGCGTGACTCCACGCAGGTGTAGCGCGCCGCTCACGAGTCGTTCGGGGGCCGTTGCAGCTTCGACAGGTCGATGTTGGGCATCCGGAACCCGGGGGGCAGTCCGGTCAGGCCCAGGCCGCCACCGGCAGCGCCCCCGGCCCCCGGCCCGGCAACGGCTCCGCCCGGCGGCGCACTCGCACCGGGCGAGGGCTGACGAGATCCGCCGGATCGGCCGCCCCGCTGCTTGCCCTTGCGCTTGTTCTTCGGCGACTTGGTGGCCTTGCGCCGGCCGGGCATGCCGGGCAGGCCCATCCCCCCGGCCATCTGCTTCATCATCTTGCGGGCTTCGAAGAACCGGTCGACGAGTTGGTTGACGTCGCTGATCGTCGAACCGGAACCGGCAGCGATCCTCGCCCGCCGCGACCCGTTGATGATCTTGGGGTCGCGTCGCTCGGCCGGTGTCATCGACCGGATGACCGCCGCGACCCGGTCGAGGTCGCGGTCGTCGACCTGGTCGAGTTGTTCCTTCATCTGGCCCATGCCCGGCAGCATGCCCAACAGGTTGCCGATCGGCCCCATCTTCTGCACCGCGAGCATCTGCTCGAGGAAGTCCTCGAGGGTGAAGTCCCCACCGCCGCCGCCGAGTTTGGCCGCGGCCCTCTCGGCGCTCTCCACGTCGAAGTTCTTCTCGGCCTGTTCGATCAGGGTGAGCATGTCGCCCATGCCGAGGATGCGGGAGGCGATCCGCTCGGGGTGGAACACGTCGAAGTCGGCGAGTTTCTCCCCCGTGCTCGCGAACAGGATCGGCTGCCCGGTGACGTGGCGGACGGACAGCGCGGCGCCGCCACGCGCATCGCCGTCGAGCTTGGTCAGCACCACACCGGAGAATCCGACGCCGTCACGGAACGCCTCGGCCGTCGTCACCGCATCCTGGCCGATCATCGCGTCGACGACGAAGAGGATCTCGTCGGGGTTGACCGCGTCGCGGATCGCTGCAGCCTGCGACATCATCTCGGCATCGACACCGAGCCGGCCGGCGGTGTCGACGATCACGATGTCGTGCATCGTGCGAGCGGCCTCGGTCATGCTCCGTTTGGCGACGTCGATCGGGTCGCCCACCCCGCTGCCCGGCTCCGGGGCGAACACGTCGACGCCGGCCTGACCGCCCACGATCTGCAACTGCTGAACGGCGTTGGGGCGCTGCAGATCGGCCGCGACGAGCAGCGGCGTGTGCCCCTGCTCGCGCAGCCAGAGTCCGAGCTTGCCGGCCAGCGTGGTCTTGCCGCTTCCCTGCAGGCCGGCCAGCATCACGACGGTCGGCGGGTTCTTGGCCAGCCTGATCCGGCGGGTCTCCCCGCCGAGGATGCCGACGAGTTCTTCGTTGACGATCTTGATGACCTGCTGGGCGGGGTTGAGAGCCTTGCTGACCTCGCTCCCGCCGGCCCGCTCCTTGACGGCGGCGATGAACGCCCGGACCACGGGCAGCGCGACGTCGGCCTCGAGCAGTGCGATGCGGATCTCCCGCGCGGTGGCGTCGATGTCGGCCTCGGACAGCCGACCCTTGCCGCGCAAGGCGGTGAAGGCCTTCTCGAGCCGTTCGGAGAGGGTGTCGAACACCGGTGCCGCGACTCCTTCACAAGATGTGAGGCGTTGACGTCCGCCCCACGTGTCCTCGCCAGGGTAGTCGGGTCAGCCCCCGGCGGCCGCCAGGACCTCCTGCTCGACCTTGGTTCGGTCGACCTCGCCACCGAGGTAGAAAGCATCGACCACGTCCCCGCCGATCGTGGCCACCAGCGCGGAACGGATCTCGGCGCAGCAGTGTTCGAGGGCAGCGGTCACCCGGTGCAGCAGGCCGACCGAATCGGCCGCGCGCAGTTCGAGAACTGTGGCATCGGTGGCCGCATCGTCGAACCACAAGACCCGCGGTGCCGGCGGTCCGAGCCGGCCCGCCTCGGTGCCCCGGGCGTAGGC
>JBAVXU010000145.1:0-10324 GCA_049698415.1 Mycobacteriales bacterium | reverse complement strand
GGCCTCGACGAGCCCGCGGGCGATGGCCAGCCCGAGCCCGCCGCCCCCCTCGAGGGCGGCCTCGGCATCGCGCGGGGTACGCGAGCGGGTGCCGCGGAAGGCAACGTCGAACACCCGCGGCAGGTCGTCCTCGGGGATGCCGCCGCAGGCGTCCGCGACCGCGAGCCACGCTCCCTGCTCGTCGGCGCCGCCGTCGACGCGCACCACCCCATCGGCCGGAGTGTGCCGGATCGCGTTGGCGATCAGGTTGCGCAGCACCCGGCTCAACTCGTTCTCACTGGCGCTCACCGAGGGATAGGCGGCCTCCTCGGCGACCAGGTGCACGCCGTTGGCGGCGGCCACCGGGGAAGCCGAGGCCACAGCGTCGGAGACCACCTCACCCAGGTCGACCGACGCGAGGGTGAGGCGCAGCGCGCCTGCGTTGATCCGGGAAAGTTCGAACAGGTCGTCGACCAGCGCACTCATCCGGTCGGTCTCCATCCGGAGGCGCTGGTGATACTCGTCCACAGTGGAGGGATCGCTGACGACGCCGTCCGCCAGGGCCTCCGACATCGCGCGCAGCCCGGCCAGCGGAGTACGCAGGTCGTGGCTCACCCACGCCACGAGTTCGCGCCGGCTGGCCTCGACCGCCCGCTCGCGTTCGCGAGCCTCCGACGCCCACATGCTTTCCGCTCCGAGACGCCGGCCCAGCCACAGGGCGTTGGCGAGCGACACCACACCGGCCACCACGAGGATGACCAGCAACACGTTGAAATCGTGCGGTGACAGGAACATCAGCGTCGCCGTCGCCACCATTCCGGCGGCGACGGCCAGTACGGCGGTGATCACGACCGCACTGAGGTTGGTGGTGATCGAGCGCCGGCGCAGCCCGTACTGCACCGCCCAGCCGGCGGCGCCGACGAACCCGGTGGCGATGAGCGCCACCAGAGCGACCTGCATCATCGGGCTCACGCGGGGCTCACCACACCGGCCGGGTCGAACCGGTAGCCCACTCCCCACACGGTGACGATCCGGGTCGGGGCACCCGGGTCGTCCTCGACCTTCTCCCGCAACCGGCGTACGTGCACGGTCACCGTTGACTGGTCACCGAAGGACCAGCCCCACACTCGGTCGAGCAACTCGGCGCGGGAGAAGGCGTGACCGGGGTTGCGCAGCAGGAACGCGAGCAGGTCGAACTCCCGCACCGTGAGCGGCAGGACCTGGCCGCCTCGGCGGGCGGTCCGGGCACCGGCGTCGACCTCGAGATCCCCGTCGCGCAGCACGTCGGACTGCGCCGGCGGGGCCACTGTGGCGGCCGCCCGGCGCAGGACGGACAACACCCGCAGGGTCAGCTCGCGCGGTGAGAACGGCTTGGTGACGTAGTCGTCAGCGCCGTACTCCAGGCCCAGGACCCGGTCGCTCTCCTCACCCAGCGCGGTCAGCATGATCACCGGCACCGGGAGACGGGCGTGCAGTTGGCGGCAGACCTCGAGTCCGGACAGGCCGGGCAGCATCAGGTCGAGAACCACGAGGTCGGGCGGGTTGGCCAGCGCGGCGGCCAGCGCCCGGTCGCCGTCGCCGAGCACCTCGACCTCGAGGCCTTCGCGCTCCAGATAGCGGCGCACCACGTCGCTGATAGTGGGGTCGTCGTCGACGACCAGGACCCGGCTCACCAACTCAGCGTAGGTTGCCGCAGCCTGCTTGCGCCCGGGATCGTCAGCCGGTCCGTCCGGCCCAGGACAACCAGCGGCGGGGCGGGCGCTCGACCAGGGTTCGGAGCCGGTGCGCGGGATCGAACAGTGCCCGCTCGGCCAGCCGCGCCGTGACGAGCCCGGCGAGCGCGGCCGATGCGAGCAGCATCCACATGACCACGACCTGGTAGCGGATCGCGGTCAGCGGCGGGACGCCGGCAAGGATCAGGCCGGTCATCGCGCCGGGCAGCGAGATCAGCCCGACGACCTTGGTGCCGTCGATGTTGGGGATGAGGGCGGTACGCAGCGCCGAACGCAGTTGCGGGGCGAAGGCCGCGTGCGCCGCGATGCCCAGCGCCAGCCGTGCCTCCACCTGCGCGCGGGCGTCGACGACCTGCTCGCGCAGCCGGCGCAGAACGATCGACGCGGCCATCATCGCGCCGGACACCACCATGCCGCCGACCGGCACGATCACCCGGGCCTCGGCCGTGATCATCCGGAGCACGAGGAGGACGCCCAGCGTCGCCGCGGCTCCGACCGCGATGCCGATGGTCGCCGAACGCGCCGCGCTCGGGACACCGGCTCCGCGACGACCGCCGACCTGCCCGGCGATCAGCACCATCAGGGCCACCCAGCCCAGCGCGCCGGCGACGCCTGCGTGGGTGAACAGCGCCCCGAGGATCGCCCCGATCGCCACGAGCTGCACACCGGCACGGGTGGCAGCGATCAGCATCTCGCGGGTCACACCCAGCCGCTGCCATCCCGCAACGGCAGCGGCGACCAGGACGAGCACGACCGAAGCGGCCACCCCGAGCCAGGTGGGCACGGCGACGGTGTTCACGACGTCCTCCGCAGGTAGCCGACGGCGCCGACCTCACCGGTCTCGACCAGCCGGCCGTGCGAGAGCACCAGGGCGTTGTCGGCCAGCCGGTGCGCCTGGCCGGCGTCGTGGCTGACGAGGACGACGGTCAGGCCGCCCTTGGCCAGCCGGGCGATGGTGTCCTCGACGGCGGTCTCGCTCTTGGCGTCGAGGCTCGATGTCGGCTCGTCGAGCAAGAGCACGTCCGGCCCGACGGTGAGCGCTCTGGCCAGGCACAGCCGCTGCGCCTCGCCGCCGGAGAGCGTGCTGGTCGCCCGGTCCAGGAAGTCAGCAGACAGGCCCGTACGGGTCAATAGTTCTTCGGCCTGTGCGTCGGTGAGGTCGGCGTCGGCGACCCGCAACTCGGTGCTGACCCGCTCGGTGAGCAGCGTCGGCCGCTGGAACACCAGCCCGACTCGTCGTCGCAACTCGAGGACGTCGTAGTCGGCGAGTGGACGGCCGAGAAAGGAGATGCTGCCCGAGGTGGGGTCGTCGAAGCGGTTCAGCAGGCGCAGCAGGGTGGACTTGCCGGCGCCTGATGGGCCGACCAGCGCAGTGCACCGACCGACCGGGATCCGCGCGCTGACGTCATCGAGGATCGTGGCGTGCCCACGGACCACCCCCACGCCGGCCAGTTCGAAGGCGACTTCGGCGGGGACCATGTGCAAACGGTAGATCACCGAGGCAGAGCCCTCGGCTGCCGTGGTGCTGACGGGACCGACCGATCACGGCTCCCCCATGGATCGGCCCCGCCGACACGTCAGATACGGCGCGGGCTGTGCTCCTGGCCGTCGTCCCTCGCCCGGCTCACCCGGCTGACCCGGCTGACCTGCCCCGCCGCGTCCTCGTCGTCCTCACCGGACTGCCGGACCACGTGACCGGATACGTCATCGGCATCGTCGGCTGCGCGGCTGACTCGGCTCACCCGGCTGATCCGGCTGATCTGGCCGGCCGCGTCGTCGTCGTCCTCATCGGACTGCCGGACCACGTGACCGGATACGTCATCGGCGTCGCCCGCTGCCCGGCTGATCCGGCTTACGCGGCTGACCTGCCCTGTCGCGTCGTCGTCGTCAACTTTGTCAATCACGATGTTCCTCCTGGCTTCTGTCGACTTCTGTCGACAGGGCCATCCTGGCCCCCGGGCCGGAGTCCCGTCAGTCATTTACAGGACACGTACGCTGTCACGCTCGCGACAGTCGCCGGCGAGCCCACGCTCAGGACGAGGCGAAGCTGCGCAGGGCGTCGACATCGCGGATGATGATCGTCCGTCCCCGGGTCTCGACCCACCCGTGCTTCTTGAACTCGCTGAGGGCCCGGTTGACGGCCTGCCGTGAGCCGCCGATCGTGCTGGCGATGTCGCTCTGCGACAAGAAGTTGTCGATGGTGTCCGCGCCGCTGCTGGCGCGGTGCTCGAGCAGCAGCTTGGCCAGCCGCCGGGGCACGTCGAGGAACACCAGGTCCGCGGCCGCCCCGGTCAGCCGGCGAACCACTCGGGCGAGCGCGATCAGCAGTTGCTCGGCCACGGCCGGCCGGGACCTGGCCAGTTCGCGTACGGACTCCCGGTCGACGCGCAGCGCCACGCAGTCGACGAGGGCCTCGACACTGGCCGAGCGCCCGGCGCCGTCGGCCAGGGCAAGTTCGCCCAGCGTGGTGCCCGGGCCGGCAACCGCAAGCATCAACTCGTCGCCGGCGGGCGTACGCGCGACGACCTTGAGCCGGCCCTCGACCACGAGGAGCAACGCATCGGCCGGGTCGCCGTCGGCGAACACGATCTGGCCGCGGCGGTAACGCACGACGCTCGCGCACTGCGCGAGGTGCAGCAACTCCTCGGTCGGCAGCCCGGAGAACAGGTCGCATGCACCGAGCAGGTCGGCCTTCTGTCGATCACGCATCTGCTCCGACCGTCCTCACCGCATCGTCGCCCTGCGCATTGTCGGCGAGGGCGTGCAGCACCGTCTTGACCTGGAAGGGAGTCAGCCCCGGGTGCTTGCTGAGCAGCCGGGCGACCAGCCCGCTGATGTGCGGGGCGGCGAAGCTGTTGCCCGTGGTCGTCAGTGAGGCGCCGCCGTTCCAGGCCACCGTCAGGTCGATGCCCGGGGCGCCGAACTCCACCGGCGGCCGCGGGTTGTAGTCGAAGCGCTCCGGATCTGTGCCGTCGTGCGCGGCGACCGACAGCACCGAGGCGTACTGCGCGGGAAAGCTCGGCCCCGGGACGTTGTTGACCGCGCACACCACGACCGTGCCCGCGAAGTAGGCCTCATCGGCGATCTCGTGGAACAACCCGAAGTAATCATCGCGGCCCGTACTGAGGCTGAGATTGACGACGTCCATGCCCGCGTCGATGGCCCACCGCAGTCCCGCTGCGAGGACGAGTCCCTTGCCGGTCAACCGGGAGCCGAGCACCCGCACGCTGTGCAGCCGGCAGTCCGGGGCGAGACTGCGGATGATCCCGGCGCACGCCGTGCCGTGACCGAACAGGTCGTCGTGCGGGCCATCTTCCCGGCGTACGCCGTCTGGTGCGGCGGGGTCGTAGATGAAGTCCACCGACGTGTCGACCGGGCCGACGAGCGGATGCCCGGCCTCGATGCCGCTGTCGAGGACGGCCACGTCGACTCCCGCGCCCGTAGCGCCGCCCCACGCCCACTCGCGGGTCACCCGTTGCGGCAGGGGCAGCGGCTCGACGCGATCCAGGGACAGCCGGTCGAACTGCTCGGACCACGCGGGCCTCACGCCGGACGTTGGTCTCGCCCCCGCGCATGAGCTGTCACCGAGCGCACGATCGACACGGCGAGCCGGCGCTCGGCCGGGGGCAGCAGGCGCAGTTCGGCCACCATCGCGGCCAGGTCGGCGAGCTCATGATCGTCGCCCGCCCCGGCGGCCACCGCGTTCAGAGCGCTGATCAGGTCGACGTTGTCGGTCGTCGTCGCCGCCGCGCGCAGCAGCAGCTTGCCGAAGTTCCAGAAGGCTTGCTCGGCCTCGATCGCGAGACCGGCAAGCCCGGCGAACTGCGTGAGCAACTCCATGTCGCGGCCCGCATCGGCACGATCCTGGTCGCGATCGAGCACCTCGACCACGCCGAGGATCCGGTCAGGGGTCTGTACGGGCACGGCGAGCAAAGTGGTCGGGACGTATCCCGTCGTCTCGGCCACCTCGCCGGCGAAGCGCGCGTCGCTGCGCAGGTCGGATACGGCTATCGGCTGGCCGGACATCACCACCCAGCCCGCGATACCGGTCGTGGACGGGATCCGCAGGCCACCGACATCGCTCTCCCCCTCGCCCGATGCGCTGGTGAAGACGAGTTCGGACTCGTCCTCGCTCAGCAGGGCGAGGGAGCAGGCGGCCGCCCCGAACAGCTCGCGGGCGGTGCTGGTGATCGCACGAAGCAGGTCGCTCATCGCGGTCGGAGCCAGCCCGGGCCCGATCAGGTCGGCCACATGGGCCAACTCGGCGATGGCCGCATCCAGTGGTTCGGACATTCACGCCTCCCCCGGTGCGGCCGCAATCAAGATCAATCAAGATATAGCCTCCACGGCGGGTGGCGAACGGATCCGGCCTGCGTGTTTGTTGATCACCGATGCCGGCCATCGCTAGGTTCGTTGCACCCCTTCGGGGTCGGCTGAGCGGAAGAAGGTACTGGGGTGGCCGCTAAAGCAGCCGGCACCGGCTATCGCTCGGCGCTGCAGCACCGCGACTTCCGCTGGCTGATCTCCAGCCTGATCGTCGACCAGAGCGGCAGTTGGGCCTACAACGTGGCCCTCTCGGTCTATGTCTTCGACGCGACGCACTCGGCCGGCTGGGTGGCAGCGGTCAACCTCTGTCGCTTCGTCCCGATGCTCCTGCTCAGTTCCTACGCCGGCGTCCTCGCCGACCGTTTCGAGCGCACCAGGCTGCTGATCATCAGCAGCCTGCTGTCGTTCACCTGGATGGTCGCCCTGAGCGTCAGTGCCGCGCTGCACGCGCCGGTGGGGCTGGCCCTGGTGTTCGCGGTCTTCGCGGCGATCAGCGGGATCGTCTACACCCCCGCGGTCACCGCGATGTTCCCGCAGTTGGTGTCCGAGCGTGACCTGGCGGCGGCCAACGCGCTGAACTCCTCGGTCGACAACGGCGCAGTGATCATCGGTCCGGCGATTGGTGCCGGCCTGGTCTTCTTCGGCGGCCCGGTCGTCGCCTTCGCCGTCAACGCGCTGACGTTCCTGTACGCCGCGTACGCCGTGTCCCGGCTGGAGGCGCGCAGCGAGCCGGTCGACGTGACCGAGGGAGGCGGCGCCGGACCGCTCCGGCAGATGCAGACCGGACTGAAGATGATCCTGCACTCCCGCGACGTCGCGCTGCTCGTGGGCTTCTCGGCGCTGGCCAGCTTCATCTACGGCACCGACACCGTGCTGTTCGTCGTACTCAGCGAGAAGCAACTCGGCACCGGCTCGACCGGGTACGGATACCTGCTCGCCGGCCTCGGCCTCGGCGGCGTGCTCGCCGCAGCCGCGGTGAACAGGCTGGCCAGCCATCCCAGGCTCGGCCTGATCATCACCCTGGGCATGGCGACCTACTGTTTGCCGACCGCGGTGATGATCTGGGTGCACACGCCCGCCATCGCCTTCGTCCTCGAGGTCATCCGCGGCGCCGGCACCCTCGTCGTCGACGTCCTCGCGATCACCTCGCTGCACCGGTCGGTCCCGCGCGACGTCCTCGCCCGGGTCTTCGGCGTGTTCTTCGCCATCGTCGTCGCGGCGATCGCCCTCGGCTCACTGATCGCGGCTCCGGTGCTGCACATCTTCGGCCTGCACGGAGCACTGCTGACGTTCGGGCTGATCGTCCCGCTGATCGTCATGCTCGGCTATCCGACGCTGCGCAAGCTCGACCAGAAGGCGGTGTCGAAACTGGCAGAGCTGGCACCGCGGATCGCGCTGCTCGAACACCTGGGGATGTTCGCCGCGGCGACCCGGCCGGTCCTCGAAGCACTGGCCGATGCGACCACCGATGTCGAGGCAGCACCCTCGACGATCATCGTCGCCGAAGGCGAGCCGGCCGACGCGCTCTACATCCTGGTCAGCGGCGAGGTGGCGGTCGATGCCCGCGGCGAGGCCGACGAGTCCCGCCGGATCCGCACGCTGGAGGCTCCGGCGTACTTCGGCGAGATCGGGTTGCTGCGACGGGTGCCGCGGACCGCGACCGTCACCGCACTGGAGGCGTGCCGGCTGTATCGCATCGAGGGCACGGAGTTCCTCGAGGCGCTGACCGAGGCGCGAGCGGGCAGCGTGCTGCTCGAAGGCGCGCAACGGCGGCTCGCGCTCACCCACCCCGTCTACGCCGCCGAGCCTGCTTCCGACTAGCTGACCGGGTCGGCCAGCGGCGGGTCGACCACGCGGACGACACCGAGCCGCGTGAGCAGGGACTCGGCGCTTCGCTCCAGCAGTTCCGCCGTCTCGCTGCCGCGCCGGCTGGCGACGACCGAGAGGGCGTGCAGGGTGACGGCGAGTTCGTAGTCCGCCTTGGCCTCTTCGGCGCGTTCCCGGCTGGCCGCCAGTCGCTCCTCGGCGGTGGCCAGGTCGCCTTGCTGGGCGGTTGCCAGCGCTGAGATCCGCTCGAGCATCGCCAGGACGACCGGGAGGCCACCGAGGGATTCGGCCCGCTCCGCAGCGGCCTGGGCCAGCCGCAGCGCCTCACCGGAGCGGCCGGCGAACAGCAGTCGCTCGGCCTCACGGGCGTCGACCTCGACGATGAACGCGTCGGCGCCGATCCGGCGGAAGGCAGTGCGCGCCTCGGCGTACCAGTTCGCCGCCTCGTCGAACCGGCCGGCCCGCGACGCGATCCGGCCCAGGTTGCTCAGGCACAGCGCCAGCCCGACCGGGAAGCGGACGGAGCGCCAGATCGAATGCGCTTCCTCGAAGATCGTCTGGGCCTCGTCGAGTGCGCCCTGGTCGGACAGGATCTCGCCGATGTTGTTCAGGGCGGTGCCGTCCATGACGACGTTGCCGGAGCGGCGGCACACGTCGCGGCTGCGTTCGTAGTACTTGCGCGACTCGTCCCACCGGCCCTCGTAATACGCGTCGATGCCGAGGTTGTTGAGCACGGTGGCCTGTCCGACCAGGTCGCCGAGTTCTTCGTACATCGGCAGGGCGAGCCCGCGGTACTCCGCCGCGTCCGGCCGGCCCAGGTCGGTCAGCGCCCAGTCCAGCAGGTAATAGGTGTGCGCGAGGGTGGGCAGGTCGCCGAGGCGTTCGGCCTCCTGCGCGGCTTCGTGGAGGTACGGCAGGCTCGCGCCGTACCTTCCCTGCCGGGCGCGGGCGGCGCCGTACGACATCAGCAACTGCGCGCGCACCCGGCCGGTCTCGGCGTCGTCCTGCGAGGCGACGGTTTCCGCATGCCGGGCGAGTTGCTTGAGCGCCCGGGTGTACCACGACAGGGCGGCGCTGTACCTCCCCGAACGCTCGCGGACCCAGCCCTCCTTCTTGAGCAGGCCGACGACCCGCAACGGCTCGACCGTCGAGTGCCGCCGGGCCGCTGCGAACGCGGCCGCCGCGTCGTCGTAGCGCCCGGCCAGTTCGAACATGTCGCCGAGGCGCTCCTCGACCTGCGCCACCTCGACGGCGGAGACCTCGTCGAGTGCCTTGGCGGCCGCGATCGCCCACTTGTAGAACCGGGCCGCTTCCACCGGCGCCGAGTTGTGCCGCGCCCGCTCCCCGGCGAGGCAGCCGAAACGCCAGGTCTCCTCGTGGCGTTCGGCGAAGTGGAAGTGCAACGCGAGCAGGTCGGCGCGGGTCTCCAGGTCACCCGCGGTCGCGATGATGTCGCCGGCCCGGCCGTGCAGTTGCCGACGGCGGCGGAACGGCAGACCTTCGTACGCCACGTCGCGGGTCAGCGCGTTGCCGAACCTGAGGAACCCGTCCTTGTCGGCGCTGACGAAGCGCCACAGCCGGGTGAGGACGTCCGCGAGCTCGATCTGTGGCACGTCGAGCATCGCGGCGAGCCACCGCGGGTCGACCACCCCGCCGAGCACGGCTGCCACCCGCAGCGCGTCACGGTCCGGCCGGGACAGTTCGTCGATGCTGCTGGCGACGACCTCTTCCAGGGTGTCCGGCAGGCCGTCGATGTCGCCGGTGTCGTTCAGCGAGCCGACGAGTTCGAAGAGGAACAGCGGGTTGCCGCCGGCTCGCTCGGCCAGGGCCGCCCTGGTGTACGGCGTCAGCGGCACGGTCCGGGCCACCGCGAGCAGCAGCGCCGCACTGTCCTCATCGGACAGTGGGCCGAGCGGGAGCATCAGTGGGGAGAGATCCTCCGACGGCGCCCAGCCGTCGTCGCCCGGCAGCCGCATCACGCAGATCAGCCAGTGCCGGTCGTGCACGCCGGCAGCGAGCCGGTCGAGCAACTCCACCGTCGCCTCGTCGAGCAGGTGGGCGTCCTCAACGACGATCAGCACGGGACCGGTCAGCATCTGCTCGATCAGGGCGACCGCCTGGGCGTGGGCGGTGGTTCGCCGGAAGGCCGGGTCGAGCGCGGCGATCTCGGGGGTGTCAGGCAGGTCCAGGCCGATCATGACGGCGATCAGCGGCAGCCAGGGCTCGACGGCCGGCAGCACCTTGCGCACGGCCGTGCGCAGTGCGGCGGCCGACGAGTCCGGATCGTCATCGATCCCGGCACCGATCATGGCGCGCAGCGGAGCGCGGAGCGGGAAGTACGGCGTCGCCGCGGCGTACCGGCCGCCCTCGACGCGGATGGTGCGCAAGCCCTCGTTGGCCGAGCAGAACTCGCTGACCAGGCGAGACTTGCCCAGCCCGGCCTCGCCCTCGATGACGAC
>JBAVXU010000144.1:0-6869 GCA_049698415.1 Mycobacteriales bacterium | reverse complement strand
GCTTGGAGCAGGAAGTGATCCAGCGGGTCGGGCAGGCATTCGGCGAGCGCCGCCGCCGAGTCCCCGGCCTGCAGCAGCGCCCGGCCGTACGACGTCAGAGCGCCCCGCCCGGTCACCCCGAGAGTCTCGGCCTCGGCGAGGGCCCAGCGCGCCGAATCGTCACGCAACCGACCGCCGCGGCGGGGGCCGAGCCAGGCCAGCCTGGCAACCAGCGCCTCGGCCTCCGGAGCACTTCCGGCCGGCAGGTCGGCCAGCAGCATCAGTACCGAACGTCGTACCTGCGCGGCACCGGGCCGGGCGACTTCCGCAGACAGCGGGGCGAGAACCCGGTCGCGCTCGTCGCGCCGTCCCACCAGCCCGGGTTGCCGGGCGAAATCGAGCCACGCCGTTGCCACGAGCGCCCACCGGCGTTCGGGCGGCAGCGCCAGCCAGTTGTCGTAGCCCGGGGTGGGCAGCCACCCGTGATGTGGCGGCCCCCCGTGGTCGAGCAGGCCCGCGGCATGGGCGATCTCCAACAGCAACGCAGCCGCCGAGTCGTCGACCTGTAGCGCGCGCGCCTGACGGCGCAGATCTCGTACGCCGATCCCGCCGGTGCGGAGTTCGGCCGGGGGGTCGACCGCGCAGCTCTCGAGCATCCCCTCGAGGTGCCGGAGCAATTCCAGCACCTGTCCGCACCCGGCCGCGTCGACCGCATCCTGTCCGAGCTCCTTTCCCGGCACGGCGGGCTGCTCGATCTGCACGTCACCCAAGGGTTCGTCCCCGCGCAGCAGCAGCCCGACCTCGCGGGGCAGTTCGACGGTGGCGGCATCGAGCCGGGCGAGCAGGCCGAGGGTGACCAGCCGGGAGACCGGCGAGTCGGCGCGCACTTGGGCCGCACCGATCGGCGGCCCGGCGGAGAGTCGGACCAGGACGTCGCGGTCGGCCTCGGCGAGGCCGTCGATCGCGGCGGCGGGATCCGGGAGGTCGATGTCGAGTTCCGCTGCGGGCCGGCCCAGTCCGGCGGGGTACGGGATCACCGAGGGCACGGTGCCCACCAGGTGCAGCGCGTGGTCCTCGCCCCAGATCAGCGCGAGTTCGCGCAGCCGCTGCACCGGACCGGCGACATCGGTGCCCACCAGCCGGGCCAGTGCTGTCACTGACACGGCTTCGGGGCCGAGCAACTGGATCGCGTCGAGGACGGTCAGCTCGAACCCGTCGAGCTGTTCGAGCGCCCGGACCACCGACAGCCGGACCGCGGCACGGGCGGCCAGAACGCCCATATCGGCCGGGGCGGGGACGGCCAGGTCGGGCCGGCGGCGCAGGAGAGCGAGCAGGGCCTCGTCGGGCAGACCGCGCAGATGCTCGGACAGGGTCATCGACTCCACGCTATCTGCCGGGGGTGGCAGCTTCGAGGTGCGCGGGAAACCGGCGCGGTGATAAGCCACACTGGACCTACATCGGCACCGTACGGCGAGAGCAGGAGCGACCATGGCACAGGGCAAGCGGGCTGAGCACATCGAGCGGGCGTGGCCCAACGGCCCGGATGAGCATCCCGTGGCCGAGCTCGTCGGCGAGTTGCAGGGCGCCGACCGGCCCTACGGCGAGCTCGAGTTGCCGCTGCCGCTCGAACGCCACGGCAAGCACTGGGTGATCCGCGAGCCCGGCACGGAGCGGCGTGACACCGACTTCGGCGGGGACGAGGGCCATTGAGCCGAGCGTCGCGAACGGCCGGGGAGGACGAGCTCGCAGGGCGTCTGGCAACCCTCGATCGCCGGCTCCGCGGGCTCGGCAGCGTGCTGGTCGCGTTCTCCGGCGGAGCAGATTCGGCATTCCTGCTGGCCGCTGCTGCGCGCATGCTCGGCCCCGCCAAGGTGGCCGCAGCGACCGCCGTCTCGGACAGCCTCGCCGACGGTGAGCTCGAGGGCGCTCGACGGTTTGCCGCCGGGCTCGGTGTCCGGCACGAGTTCCCGCCCACCCATGAGATGGACAGCGAGGGTTACCGCGCCAACGCCGGCAACCGCTGCTACTTCTGCAAGTCCGAGTTGATCGAGGTCGTGCTGCCGCTCGCCCGCGGGCTGGGGCTGGCCGCCGTCGCCACCGGCACCAACGCCGACGATGCCGTCGCCGGCTTCCGGCCGGGCATCCGAGCGGCGGCCGAACGCGGTGCTGTCACGCCGCTGCTCGACTCCGGGCTGACCAAGGCGCAGATCCGTGCGGCCTCGCGCGCGTGGGGGCTGCCGACCTGGGACAAGCCGGCGGCGGCGTGCCTGTCGAGCCGGGTGGCGTACGGCATCGAGATCACACCGGCCAGGCTGGCCCGGGTCGACCGGGCCGAGGCGGCGCTGCGTGCCGCGCTGGCCGGGGCCGGGCTCGCCGTCACCGATCTGCGGGTTCGCGACCTCGGCGCCGATGGTGCCCGGGTCGAGGTCGACGCCCACCTCGTCGACGTCCTGGCGCAGCGACCGGACCTGCTCGCGGCGATCCAGGGATTCTCGGCCGTCGAGCTGGATCCGCGCGGTTTCCGCTCGGGTTCGATGAACGACGCCCTGCTCAGCGCCCGCGCGCAAGCGCTGGCGGAGTAACCGCCCCGGCACATTACGCATTGGCCACCCGGGGGTCTCGGCCGTAGCCTGGGGCGCTAGTCCACCCACTCCGATACCCAGTAGAGGTCAGCGTGCCTACCGGCAAGGTCAAATGGTTCGACGTCGAGAAGGGCTTCGGCTTCCTGTCTCGCGATGACGGCGGCGACGTCTTCGTCCACAAGGGTGCCCTGCCGTCCGGCGTCAGCGAGCTCAAGCCCGGAGCCCGGGTGGAGTTCGGCATCGCCGCCGGCAAGAAGGGCGAGCAGGCGCTGTCCGTACGCGTGATGGACCCGGTCCCCTCGTTGCAGGCTGCGGCCGCAACCGCGGCTCGCCGCCCGGCCGAGGAACTGCACGGGCTGGTCGAGGACATGATCAAGGTCATCGAAGCCAAGGTGCAGCCGGACCTGCGCCGGGGCCGCTATCCGGACCGCAAGACTGCCCGGCAGGTCGCCGAGATGGTCCACGCGGTCGCCCGAGAGCTCGAGGGCTAGCGCCGGCTTTCAGCGGTTCTCGATCCGGAACACCCATCTGTCTCGCTGGAGCACGACCTTGCCGTCGCTGTCGACGGTGACCACCTCGACGAGCAGCGGCCCGGTGACGCCGGTCAGCTTGTACGACTTCGAGCGCCGTTGCAGCGGGCCGGCCTGCGACCCGTCGACAAGCACCAGCCACGGGCGGCTGACGACGGCCGGGCCGACCTCTATGACCACGTCGGAGTTGCTGCGGACGCGGAGCACCGGCACGTCTCGTCGGTGGGTCTTGCAGATGCCGCCCTCGGGGCACCATCGCGTCGCCTGCACGCGTACCCCCACCTCACCCGAACGCAGCGTGACGCTGGGGATCGGCTTGTCGGCCCGGCTCACGACGAGCACCGTTACGCCTGCGGCGAGCACGATCAGCGCAGCGATGGCGAGTACGACGTTGCGCCGCGAGAGCCGGGTCACGACGACGCGTCGAGCGCTGCCTGCGCTCTGGGTCTGCGGGAGTTGCGATAGCGGGCGCCGGAGATCGCGGTCCAGATCACCAGTGCGGTCAAGCCTGCGGCGGGTACGACGAATCCCCACGGCCGGCCGAACGGAATCAGCCCGATCCCACCACCGATCACCCACGCCAACTGGAGCAGGGTCTCGGACCGGGCGAAGGCCGAACTGCGCACCGACTCGGGGACCTCGTGCTGCACGACGGAGTCAAGAGCCAGCTTGGCCAGGCTGTTCGTCACCCCGGCGGCAACCGCGAGGCCGACGGCCGGTGCCAATCCGGGCAGGATCACGGCGACGAAGCAGGCAAGGGCGGCCACCGCCAGGGAGACCAGCTGGATGATGTGCGGGTGCTGCAGCCTGGCCCGCGCACCCAGTGCCGTGCCGCTGAAACTGCCGATCGCCGCAGCCGCAACCACCGCACCCAGGGCGGCGTTGCCGCGAGCACCGACGTCGTCGGTACGCAGCAGGAACGCGAGGAACATCACCAGGAACCCCGACAGTGCGCGCAGGGCGGCAGACGAGCGCATGGCGACGATCACCGGCCGGCCCAGCGCGGCTCGGGCGGGCAGGCCACGCCGTCCCGGGTGCGGGAACATCAGGCGTAGCCGGGTTTCACCCGCGTCCGAGTCGACGCGGGCGGGTAGTCGAAGAGCCAGGACGATGCCGGCGAGGAACACGATGGTCGCGACGCCGAGCGGCCACTCCGGCCCGATCAGCCCCAGTGCCACCCCGATCGGTGCCGCGATGGTCGCGCAAATGATCCCGGCCAGCGAGAGCCGGGAGTTGGCCGCGACCAGTGTGACGTCGGGTGGCAGCAGCCGGGGCACGGTCGAACTTCGCGCGACGCTGTACGCCTTGGACATCACGAGCACGCCGAACGCCGCCGGATACAGCCACAGGTCGTGCAGCGAGTTGACCATGATCAACGCGAAGAACGCGCGGCCGAGCATGGTGGCGGCCAGCGCGTAGCGGCGGCCGTGCTGGAAGCGGTCCAGCATCGGCCCGATGAGCGGGGCGAGCAGGGCGAACGGCGCCATCGTGATCAGGAGGTACAGCGCGACCCTGGGGCGTGCCTCACCGACCGGTACGGCGAAGAACAGCGTCCCGGCCAGGCCTACCGCGACCAGGGCGTCGCCGGTGCCGTTGACGCCGTGCAACTCCAGCAGTCGCGACAGCCCGGACTCGCGCGCACCTTGGGCATCGAGGCCTCGCCGTACGAATCGCCAGAAGCCCAGCGAGCCCCGCTGGACCACTCGTGCCGTCGTTGCCGCGACGGTGCCGACGCTTGCCACGCAGCACAGTCTCGCCCACCGGAGACGGCGACCGCCAAGGACATCGGGCACTTGTTGTGCCCGCGCGGCCAATTGGTACCGCCGTGCTGAAAGAATGGGCCCGTGCCCACGGCAACCGCTACCCGTACCCCCGCCCGCTCACCCGATGCCGCCTGCGTGGCCGCGGTCGACCTGGCGCGTGCCGCCGCCCGCGAGGTGGCCGGCGATCTGGTCGGTGACCACGTCGAGGCACAGGCTGACGGCGACCGTCTGGTCACCCACTACTTCGCCTCCGAGCAGCGCGGCTACTCCGGCTGGCGGTGGGCCGTCACGGTGGCGAGGGCGCCGCGGGCCAAGGACGTCACCGTCTGCGAGATCTCCCTGGTGTCCGGGCCGGACTCGCTCGTCGCGCCTGAGTGGCTGCCGTGGAGCGAGCGCCTGCGCCCCGGCGACCTCGGTGTCGGCGACATGCTGCCGACCGCGCCTGACGACGATCGACTCGTTCCGGGCTACCTCGCCGACGAGGCGGCGGCGGTCGACGATCCCGCGGAGGCCGCTGCGTTCGAAGCGGTCGGGTTGGCGATCGGGCTGGACCGCATCCGGGTGATGTCGCACCTCGGACGCGTCGAGGCGGCGGAGCGGTGGTACGACGGCGACCGCGGTCCTGAGGCCGCCATCGCCAAGTCGGCCCCGATGCCCTGCGGCACCTGCGGCTTCTATCTCCCACTGGCCGGGTCCTTGCGCGCCGCCTTCGGAGTGTGCGGCAACGAGTTCGCTCCCGACGACGCGATGGTGGTCTCGGCCGACCACGGCTGCGGCGCTCATTCGGAAGCTCTCGTGGAAGCTCCCAACGTTCCGGAGTCCGGCGTGCTGGTCCTCGACGATGCGCTTGTCGAGTTGGCAGAGGAGGTCGCCGCCGCGTTGGGCGACGACGATCCTGACTCCGAGTCGTTCGGTCACAGCTGAGCCTCGTGCCCGATCCCTTCGGTACGGCGGGGATTCGCGACCGGGTGTTGGCCGCTTGGGCCGCATCGCCGGAGAGATTCCGTGAGGACGCCAACGCCGAGGAAGACCTTGCCCTGGGCGGCTATCGCGACCGGTTGCTGATCGAGTTGGCGCAGAACGCCGCGGATGCCGCGGCGGCGGCCGGCGTGGCAGGCGAGTTGCGCCTGCGCCTCGCCGACGGGTGCCTGCTGGCCGCGAACACCGGTGCTCCGCTGGACGCGCCCGGGGTGGCTGCTCTGTCGTCGCTGAGGGCGTCCGCCAAGCGCGACGGCGGGTCGGTCGGTCGCTTCGGCGTCGGCTTCGCCGCAGTGCTGGCGGTCACCGACGAGCCCGAGATCCGCTCGCTCGGCGGGGGCGTGCGATTCAGCGCGGCGGAGACTCGCGGCGAGGTGGCCGGGCTGCCGTCACTGGCGGCCGAGCTGGAGCGCCGAGGCGGTGCCGTTCCCGTACTCCGGCTGCCCCGGCCGCTGGACGGGCAACCCCCCGAGGGGTTCAGCACGGAGGTACGCCTGCCGCTGCGACCGGCCGCGATCCGCGTCGTGCAGGCGGCGCTCGACGCACTTGACGCAGCGCTGCTGCTCGCGCTGCCTGCTCTGTCCACGGTGGACGTCAATGGTCGGATCATCACCCGCAGCGGTTCGGAACCGCACATCGTCACCACCGACGGCGGGGTCGAAACCCGATGGCACGTCGTCAGTGCCGGGGGGACCATCCCCGGGGAACTGCTGGCCGACCGGCCGATCGAGGAACGCGAGCGGGCCAGCTGGGACCTGCTGTGGGCGCTGCCCGCGACGGCGCTGCCCGGCCGCCAGGTGGTGCAAGCGCCCACCCCCAGCGACGAGCCGCTCTCGCTGCCCGCCCGCCTGGTGGCGAGCTTTCCCCTCGGCCCGGACCGCCGGCACGTCGCGCCCGGCCCGCTCACCGACTGGTTGGTCGAGCGGTGCGCTGACAGCTATCTGGACTTGGTACGAAGCGTCGACGGCGGCCCCGACGTGCTCCGGCTGGTTCCGTTGCCCGGCCTGGCGGCCGGGCAGCTGGATGCGGCCCTGAGC
>JBAVXU010000143.1:0-3615 GCA_049698415.1 Mycobacteriales bacterium | reverse complement strand
GCCTTGACCCGCGCCGCCTTGACCCGCGCCGCCTTGACCCGGGCCGCCCTGACCCGGTCGGCTCGGATATGGCGCGGTCGGATGGCTGGGGGGCTGTTGCGGGGGCCAGGCACCGGGTCCGTACGGTCCTTGCGGCGGATCGTTGGTGCTCAAAGTTGCTGTCCCCGCTTTCGGCTGGCCCGGTTTGGGCAGCACAGCCCAACCCCGGCTGGCGCGCTGCGAGCGCGAGACTACTAGGTGTTGGCAAGCCGGGAGGGCGGATGCCGGAGGCCGCACCGGGCCGATCCCCGAACGGCTAGCCGAGTGTCCCGAACAGGGCCCGGATCAGGGGAATCAACACCACCGGAGCGGCCACGACCAGCGCCATGAGCGCCACTACCGCGGCCAGAACCCTGGCCCTGATCGAGGGGGCGCCGGAACGTGAGCGCAGGCTGCGAAGCACCCCAGCAGCCTAACTCGCGGGGACGCCAAGGGGATCCCAGGAAAGTTGCGTCTTGGGGACTCAACTAAGAGTTGACAGCGTTACACTTGGTGTCGCAACATTGAGCGGCTACCACTCAACCTGTAACTCGGAGGATTCCCCATGGCACGAGCGGTCGGTATCGACCTCGGCACCACCAACTCCGTCGTCTGCGTCCTCGAAGGCGGCGAGCCCACCGTCATCGCCAACGCCGAAGGCTCGCGAACCACCCCGTCCATCGTGGCCTTCGCCAAGAACGGCGAGGTCCTGGTCGGCGAGGTCGCCAAGCGGCAGGCGGTGACCAACGTCGATCGCACCATCCGGTCGGTCAAGCGCCACATCGGCACCGACTGGACCCAGGAGATCGACGGCAAGAACTACACACCGCAGGAGATCAGCGCACGCATCCTGCAGAAGCTCAAGCGCGACGCCGAGACCTACCTCGGCGAAGACGTCACCGACGCGGTGATCACGACCCCCGCGTACTTCTCAGACCACCAGCGGCAGGCCACCAAGGAGGCCGGCACGATCGCCGGGCTCAACGTCCTGCGCATCGTCAACGAGCCCACCGCGGCCGCGCTGGCGTACGGGCTGGACAAGGGCGAGAAGGACCAGACCATCCTGGTGTTCGACCTGGGTGGTGGCACGTTCGATGTGTCGCTGCTCGAGATCGGCGAAGGCGTGGTCGAGGTCAAGTCGACCTCCGGTGACACCCACCTCGGCGGTGACGACTGGGACCAGCGCGTCGTCGACCACCTGGTCAAGACGTTCGTCAACCAGAACGGCATCGACCTGGCCAAGGACAAGATGGCCCTGCAGCGACTTCGCGAAGCTGCCGAGAAGGCCAAGATCGAGCTCTCCGGCGGCCAAGCCACGACGATCAACCTGCCCTACATCACCGCAGGTGCCGACGGCCCGCTGCACCTCGACGTGACGATCACCCGCGCTGAGTTCCAGCGGATGACGCAGGACCTGCTCGAGCGCTGCAAGGGCCCTTTCCAGCAGGCTCTGAAGGACGCCAACATCGGCGTCGAGAAGATCGATCACGTCGTGCTGGTCGGCGGCTCCACCCGGATGCCCGCAGTGGTCGACCTCGTGCGCGAGCTGACCGGCGGCAAGGAGCCCAACAAGGGCGTCAACCCCGACGAGGTCGTCGCCGTCGGTGCGGCACTGCAGGCCGGCGTGCTCAAGGGTGAGGTCAAGGACGTCCTGCTGCTCGATGTGACCCCGCTGTCGCTGGGCATCGAGACCAAGGGCGGCATCATGACCAAGCTCATCGAGCGCAACACCACCATCCCGACCAAGCGTTCGGAGATCTTCACGACAGCCGACGACAACCAGCCGTCGGTGCAGATCCAGGTCTTCCAGGGCGAGCGCGAGATGGCGCAGTACAACAAGAAGCTCGGCATGTTCGAGCTGACGGGGATCGCGCCAGCACCACGCGGGATGCCCCAGATCGAGGTCACCTTCGACATCGACGCCAACGGCATCGTCCATGTCGGGGCCAAGGATCTGGGCACCGGCCGCGAGCAGTCGATGACCATCACCGGCGGCTCGGCGCTGCCCAAGGAAGACATCGAGCGGATGATGCGTGACGCGGAGTCGCACGCCGAGGAGGACCGCAACCGGCGTGAAGAGGCCGAGACTCGCAACACCGCCGAATCGCTGATGTACCAAACGGAGAAGTTCCTCGCCGAGAGCGGCGACAAGATCCCGGACGACTCCAAGACCAAGCTCAACGAGGCGCTGGGCGATCTGCGCAGCTCACTCGGCGGCTCGGACATCGGCGCGATCAAGGCGGCGCAGGAGACCGTGTCGCGGCTCTCCCAGGAGGTCGGATCGGCGATGTACGCCCAGCAGGGCGGCGACGAAGGTCCGCAGGCGGGCGCCGGTGCCGGCGAGAGTGCCGGTACGGACGCAGGGTCCGACGATGATGTCGTCGATGCCGAGATCGTGGACGAGCCCCACACCAAGTCCGACGGCGAGGAGCGTACGGCGTGATTTCTGCCGAAGCATCGTCCGACGACCGCTACGACGAGGAGCCGCCGCGGGTCGTGGTCCGCGACAAGCGGCGGCTCGATCCCACCACCGGCGAACTTCGGGAGGTGGCGGACGCCCCGGCGCCCGCCGCCGCCGAAAGGCCGCCCGGTGCGCAGCCCGACGCCGCTGCCAAGGAACTCGCCGAACGCACCGCTGACCTGCAACGGGTCAGTGCTGAGTACGCGAACTACCGGCGCCGGGTCGACCGTGACCGGCTGGCAACCGCGGAGATCGCCACGGCAGGCGTCCTCGCCTCGCTGGTGCCGGTCCTGGACAACATCGACCGGGCGCGGGAGCACGGCGACCTGACCGGCGCCTTCGCCGCGGTGGCTGAGGAGTTGGAGGGGACGTTGAGCAAGCTGGGCCTGATCGGGTTCGGTACGCCCGGCGACCCGTTCGACCCCACCCGTCACGAGGCGGTCATGCACTCCACCAGCCCGGACGTCGAGCAGCCGACCTGTGTCGAGGTCATGCGTCGCGGCTACTCCCTCGGAGAACGGCTGCTGCGCCCGGCGATGGTGGCGGTGGCTGACCCTGAGGCAGCTGTCGAGGAACAGTGAGCACCCGCGACTACATAGAGAAGGACTATTACCAGTCGCTGGGTGTCGCCAAGGACGCCACGACGGCTGAGATCAAGAAGGCCTACCGCAAGCTGGCTCGTGACCTGCATCCGGACAAGAACCCGGGCAATGCTGAGTCCGAGAAGCGGTTCAAGGAGGTCTCCGAGGCGCACTCGGTGCTCTCCGACGCCGCCCGGCGCAAGGAGTACGACGAAGCCCGGTCGCTGTTCGGGTCGGGCGGGTTCCGGCGCGGCCCGGCCGGCGGGGGCGGACCTGGCGGCCCGGGCGGGATGCCGTTCGACCTCGGTGACCTGTTCGCGGGCGCCGGGCAGCCCAACAGCGGGGCTGGCATGGGCGATCTGTTCGGCAACCTGTTCGGCGGTGGCGGCACGGGGACTCGGGGACGTACCGCCTCGCGCCGCGGCTCCGACCTCGAGACCGAGGCGACCTTGGATTTCGCCGAGGCCGTCACCGGGGTGACCCTGCCGCTGCGCATCTCCGCCCCGGGCCCGTGTGACAACTGCGCGGGCTCGGGCGCCCGGCCGGGCTCGCAGC
>JBAVXU010000142.1:0-6990 GCA_049698415.1 Mycobacteriales bacterium | reverse complement strand
CACAGGGGTCGGCCAGCAGCCGGCGGCGGACCCAGTACGCCGCGACCGCGGTCGCCCGTGACTGCGTCGGAGCCGGGCCACCCGAAGCCTGGTCGAGCAAGGCCCCGGCGGCGAGCAGGTGCGCCATGGTCAGTGCCAGGTGGCGGCTGCCTGCCTGGGCCGGCCCGCCTCGGTCGAGGCCGGCCAACTCGGCGGCAAGGCTGCGACGTAGGCCCGCGACCTGGTCGGCGACCAGCGTCAACTCGCGATCTCCGTCGGCGCGGGCCGTTGCGCAGGCCCGGTCGAGGTAGGTCATGAACGCGACCTGGGCCGGATCGGCACCCAGGGCGCGTACGACGTCGAGGGACAGCACGTTGGTCGTGCCCTCCCAGATCGGCAGCACCTGGGCATCGCGCAGCAGTCGCGGCACGCCGGTGTCCTCGATGAATCCGTTGCCGCCGAAACACTCGACGTACTCACTCGCGCTGGCGACGGCCAGCTTGCCGGTCGCCGCCTTGGCGAGGGTCGCCGCGAGCCGCAGCAGGCTGGCCGCCTCAGGGTCGGCGTCGACCTCGACCCGGCCCAACAGCGAGAAGCAGAGCCCGGTGAGGGCGAAGGCGGCCTCGGCGTCGACCGCCAGCCAGGTCAGGATTTCGCGGTGCAGCGGCTGGGCGTCGAGCGGCTTGCCGAAGACGCTGCGCGCGCGAGCGTGCTCGCGTACGTAGGCCAGCCCCCGGCGCATGCCGGCCGACGCGGCGGCGGCGTTGTGCAGCCGGGTGACCTGCACCAGCCGCATCATCCGGGCCAGTCCGGGCTCGGCCGGATCGCCGACCGGGTAGGCGACGGCACCGTCGAGGGCGACCTCGGCACTCGGCAGCGCCCTGGTGCCGAGCTTGTCCTTGAGCCGGTGGATGAGCAGACCTTCGGCGGTCTCCTGCTCCGCTCCGGCATCGCCGGAATATCGGGGTACGAGGAAACAGGCCAGCCCGCGACTGCCCTCTGCGGCGCCGTCCGGCCGGGCCAGCGCGATCGCGATCGCGCTGTCGGTCGCCGAGCAGAACCACTTCTCGCCGGTGAGCCGCCAACGCCCGTCGGGGGCGCGGGCCGCCGTGGTCGCGGTGCCACTGACGTCGCTGCCGCCGGCGGTCTCCGTCATCCACTGGCCGGAGGTGATCGCCAGTTCCGGGTCGCGCGAGAGTAGCCGGCCCAGCCACGGCTCGCGGACCGCCGGATCGACGTCGGTCCCGCTCAGCAGGGTGGCCGCCCCGTCGGCCATCGCCACCGGGCAGGAGAACGTCGCGGACTCCGGTCCGTACAGGTGCAGCAGCGCGTGCTGAACGACGCGGGCTCCGGCGCCCCAGGTCCGCCGGGCCGCCTCTTCGTACGGCAGGGCGACCACGCCGTGCCGGGCGGCCGCCCGCCGCTGCGCCTCCCAGCCCGCCGACACCTCGATGCGATCCACCCGGCGACCCCACCCGTCGTACTGCACCAGTCGCGGCGGGTGACGCTCGGCGTCGTCATGGGCGGCGCGCAGCGGGCCTTGGACGTCGGCCGCCAGCGCCTCGAGGATGGGCGCCGCCTCCTTGTGGCCGGCCTCGCCGAGAACACGGTCGAGGTGCGCCTGCAGCACGAAGTCGGCGACGTAGACGGGCGGCAGCGGCGGGATCGGCTGGACGAATCGAGGCACTCGGCTCAGGTCTCCAACAACGACGATCGGGACACGCAGACTATCGCCGTACGGCCTGGCCAAAGTCCTGTCGGGGGGTGCCGCTTTACTCCTAGAGTGGCCGGGAGCGGCTCGGGCCGACGTGAGCAAGGAGCATTCGGATGAGCGGTGTACGCGTACTGGTCGGGACTCGCAAGGGCGCGTTCGTCCTGACCTCCGACGAGAAGCGCCAGGAGTGGACCGTCGACGGGCCGCACTTCACCGGCTTCGAGATCTACCACGTCAAGGGATCACCGGCCGACCCGAATCGCATCTATGCCTCGCAGACCAGCGGCTGGTTCGGCCAGCTCATCCAGCGCTCCGACGATGGCGGCAAGAGCTGGGAGCCGGTCGACAACCACTTCGAGTACGACGGCGTCCCCGGCACCCACCAGTGGTACGACGGCACGCCGCACCCGTGGGAGTTCGCCCGGGTGTGGCACCTCGAGCCGTCCCTGAGCGATCCCGACACCGTCTACGCCGGCGTCGAGGATGCCGCGCTGTTCTTGTCTACCGACGGCGGCAAGGGCTGGCAGGAGTTGCCCGGGCTGCGCGAGCACGGCACCGGATCGCAGTGGCAGCCCGGCGCCGGCGGGATGTGCCTGCACACGATCCTGCTCGACCCCAAGGACCCGGCGAGGATCTTCGTCGCCATCTCGGCCGCGGGCGCGTTCCGCAGCGATGACGGCGGCAAGACGTGGCAGGCGATCAACAAGGGGCTGCGCTCGGGTGGCATCCCGGACGAAGACGCCGAGGTCGGCCATTGCGTCCACAATCTGGCGATGCACCCGTCCCGGCCCGACGTGCTGTTCATGCAGAAGCACTGGGACGTGCTGCGCAGTGACAACGCCGGCGACCAGTGGCACGAGATCAGTGGCAACCTGCCGAGCGACTTCGGCTTCCCCATCGACGTGCACGCCCACGAGCCCGACACGGTCTATGTCGTGCCGATCAAGAGCGACTCCGAGCACATCCCGCCCGACGGCAAGCTGCGGGTCTATCGCAGCCGCACCGGCGGCAACGAGTGGGAGGCGCTGACCAACGGGCTGCCGCAGAGCAACTGCTACGTCAACGTCCTGCGCGATGCGATGGCCGTCGACTCCCTCGACTCGTGCGGCGTCTACTTCGGCACCACCGGTGGGCAGGTCTACGCGTCGTCGGATGCGGGCGACAACTGGGCGCCGATCGTTCGCGATCTCCCTGCGGTGTTGTCGGTCGAAGTGCAGACGCTGCCGTGATTCGGGTCGTGCTGCCGGCACACCTACGCAACCTCGCCAAGGTCGAGGGCGAGGTCGTGCTCGATGTTCCCGGCCAGCCGACACAGGGTTTGGTCCTCGACGCACTCGAGGACCGGTTCCCGGTGCTGCGTGGCACCATCCGGGACCGGTCCACCAAGAAGCGACGCGCATTCGTGCGGTTCTTCGCCTGCGAGGAGGACGTGTCGCACGAGGCGCCCGACACGCCGCTGCCCGACGCCGTCGTGGAGGGCAAGGAGCCGTTCCTGATCGTCGGAGCGATGGCCGGCGGCTAGGCGGGCTGTCATACCCGGGTGGCACGATGCGGCGATGACTGAGACCTCCCGCATCGACCCGCCACTGATCGCCGACGAGCGGGAGATGCTCACCTCGTTTCTCGACTACCACCGCGACACGCTCGCCATGAAGGTCGCCGGGCTCAGCGAAGAACAGATGCACCAACGCTCGGCACCGCCGTCGTCGATGTCATTGCTCGGCTTGGTGCGACACCTGGCCGACGTCGAGCGCGGCTGGTTCCGGCGCACCCTCGGCGGCGAGACCGTCGAGCAGGCACCACCGATCTTCTTCTCCGACGAGAGCCCCGACGATGACTTCGACGACCTGGACACGGTGTCGGTCGACGAGGCGCTCGGCACCTGGCGGCACGAATGCGAGGTCTCGCGTGAGGTGGTCGCCCGGGCCGAGTCGCTCGATGCGCTCGGCCACGGCCGCACCCGGGACTACTCCCTGCGCTGGATCCTCGTGCACATGATCGAGGAATACGCGCGGCACAACGGGCACGCCGACCTGCTGCGAGAGCGGATCGACGGCGCCACCGGCGAGTGACTGCGAGCCGGCGCACACATCGCCGACCACCCGAACGTTCGTCGGCCCGACCTCACCACGGCGACGGACCGCGGTGGACCGTCGGCAGAACCGGGCAACGCGAGCCCTCGGCTGTCTAATCGACGTCGGTACCTATCGGGCCAGCAGCGGGCTGATCTGTACGAAGCGGTGCTCCGGTGGCGGTTGGTCCAGCCTTGACCTTGAGCGCATTCAGCCTCGCCGCAAACTCGGCTTGGACGCCGGCATAGGCGGGATCGCCCGCGTGATTCGTCATTTCGTACGGGTCGGCCGCCTCGTCGTAGAGCTCACGCTCGCCGGTATCTATTTCGACGTACTTGTAGAGCCCGCTGGAGGAATTGCCTAGCACCCCCCAGAATTGAGGGATACTATCGGGTTTCCCGGAGAGCCCTTTCATGTCGCCGCCCGGCCAGTGCAGCAGGATGGAATCACGCCACGGGGCGGTTGCGGTTCCCAGCAGCAGGGGCACGAAGCTGATGCCATCTTGCGCAATAGCCGGAGTTGCTCCTGCCAGTTCAGTGATGGTTGGGGCTAGGTCGACGTTGGTCACGATATTTGTCGGGTCGTGGCCACCGGCCAGGCCGGGATAGCGAACGAGCATCGGGATGCTGGCGCATTCGTTGAACTCACACCGCTTCCGCTCCCAGCGGTGACTCCCGAAGCTGTAACCATTGTCGGTCATGAATATGACGACAGTGTTGCCGGCCACATTCGAGGACTGCAGTGCTGCATCAATCCTCTTGATGTCGTCATCTATCGAAGCTGCGGCATCCCACTCCAGCCGGCGGTTCGAATCCATGAGAGCCGCGTTCAGCGGCATGCGCCTCTTGAGATAGCCCGGCTGGTTGTTGGCGACATAATTGAAGTTCGGGGCGGGCGTAACGGGGGCGTACTTATATGTACCCATGCGGGTCGGGCTGGCCTGCCAGGGAGAGTGAGTGGCACTGGGCGTGTACATCGCGAAGAAGGGTTGGTTGGCCGTGGCCTGCTTCTGAATGAATGTCACCATCTTATTGGCCAGTACATCGGGCTCGTAGGCACTGCCACTTGCGCCATAATGCACTTTGACACCATTGTTGTTCAGGTCCCAATTGTATTGTTTGTAGAGACTCTCAGAGAATGGGACCTGCCACTCCGACCAGCCTGCCGGCGTGTACAGCCCGCGACCGAAGGGGTAGACATTCAGGTATTTACCGAACAGGCCGGACTTGTAGCCGGCCCGCTGAAGCCACACCGGCAACGTCTCCTTCTCATTGAGGAAGTGGCCCGCGTCGTTGTTCCCCACCCGGTTATGCGTGTCAAATTGGCCGGTGAGCGTCGCCGCCCGCGATGGACAACACAGACCGTTTTCCACCTGGGCGCGGTCGAAGCTGAACCAGTCTGTTCTGGAAGAGACGTACGGCATCTTCGCCACCGCCTCCATAGTCTGGTCATCCGTCATATAGAGCACGATATTTGGCTTGGTCAAGGTGGGCGCTTGGGGCAAGACCGCTGCGACGGAAACGTGGTTCGCAGGCGTAGGGGAACCCCCCGCCACCGCCACAAATAGTGCCACTGTGATGAGAGTCGGTATGCGCCGCCGTAGCATCGCTATCCCCCGAAGCTGATCCCTCGACGCTCTTTGCCGCGCCGCCGTCAAACTTCGACGCTACTCCGGGTTTTCTCCTTGTAGCTGTGTGTTAGAAAAAGCCTGCCGACAGAGCTCAGGGTCGTTCAGTTGGCGAGCCGGTTCACGCGCACGTAGTCGAAGTTCGCGACGAACCCGCTGCCACCCATCGAGACCAGGCCGATCCTGGCGCCCGACCCGAGCTTGTGCGTCCAGGTCCCGCCACGGATCCAGTGCGTTCCGTCGGTGCTTGAGTAGCCCGTGTAGGACTCGGTGTCGCCGCCGTGGCCGGCCGCAGCCACCGAGCGCTTGACGACCCGCAGGTAGGTCCAGTCCGACGGCGGACCGACCACCGTGTTGCCGTAGCGGGGATAGCCGGTCGGAACCGGACTCAACTCCTTGGCGAACTCCGTCTGCCGGGTCTCCCAGATCGACACGTGCGCCAGTTTGATGAAGTTGTCGTCGCCGCCGTAGACGACCATTCCGGCCTGGACGAAGTTGAAGCAGCAGCCCTCGGCCGGCACGTTGAGTTTCACCCGCGTCGTGACCATGTAGTCGCCAGAAGGTGCCGCCTCCGTGAGTACGGACGCGGTGTTGCTGTCGACGTACAGATCAGCGGCCTGCGTGTCGAACCTGAACGTGCCGCCCTCGACGCCGTACGTCGCAGGGTCCGGTGGCCGCACCCACGACCACTTCGGGTCCAGCGAGGTGCCACCGAATTCGTCGGAGGCCGCCGGCAGCGCGGAACCGCGCCGATCCGGCCGGACGCGGTGCGGGGAGTAGGCCGTCGTGGTGCCGGGCTGCGCGGCCGGCCCGGGCATCGGTGTCGACGACGCCCAGTTGCCGTCGCGTACGGTCGGCCAGCCACCGACCCAGTCGACCGGATCGAGCAGCGGCGGCCGCCGGGTGAACCCGACCGAGCCGGCGAAGTACGGATCGAACCGGTTGACCGCGTGATACATCGTCCACCACTGGCCGCTCCAGTCGCGGAACACGCTGTTGTGCCCCGTGCCCACCCACTTGTTGCCGTTCATGCTCAGCACCGGAGTTCCACCGACCCGACCGGCAAGCAGGGACACCCCCTCGCGGTCGACGAAGGGCCCGAGAGGGTTGGTCGATCGCCCCGCGAACACGCTGTAGCCGGTGAGCGGTCCCTTGCAGCAGTCCGTCGCAGAGGCGAACAGGTAGTAGTAGCCGTTGCGTTGTACGACGTTCGCGCCTTCGTACCGGTTGGCGATGGTGATCTGAGTGTCCGGCGGCGACGTCGTCGCGCCGGTGGCGGTCAACGTCAGGGGCCGGGCGAAGATGCCGCCGTAGTAACTGCCGAAGTACAAGATGCTGTTTGTGCCCACCACGTCGCCGAGGACGTCGGGGTCGAACGTCCAGAAGTAGTTGCACGGACCGTTGCTGCGCGGCGCCACCGCCGGCGTCGGCTGCGCCGTCCATGGGCCGGTCGGGCTGGTGCTGGTGGCGACGCCGATCGCGCTGTCGTTGTGGCAGCCCGGCTCGGGACGCGACGCGTCAGCGACGTCGGTGACCACGTAGACCAGGTAGTAGCGGTGATACGTCGAGGAGTACGTCACCTCCGGCGCCCACAGGTG
>JBAVXU010000141.1:0-4394 GCA_049698415.1 Mycobacteriales bacterium | reverse complement strand
CTCGAGCAGCGCGGTTGCTCCGGGCCGAAGGGGTCCCGGTGCGCGGCGGACGGGTGGACCTGCCCCGGACCCGCTGGAGCGGCAGATAGCCGCATTTGTCCGTACGCCCAGGCGACAATCCGGGTCCGCGAGCCTGCGTCCTCATACAGGATCCCGCCTGCCCTGCCGATGCTTCGGAGGTGCCTGGGTGGGTGCCTAGGGTATTTCCGGCGAGCGGAGGGCAGCCATGCGCGCGAGAGTTGCGCTGCTCGGCATGGCCTGCTCGGCGGTTTTGGTCGGAGCGGCATGTGGAAGTTCCACCCACCCGCAACGCGGGCCGGTGCTGACCGTCACCGATAAGGACTTCAACATCGCGTTGTCGCCCTCGCATGTTCCTGCCGGCTGGGTCAACGTGAATGTGTTCAACCAGGGACCGGACACACACGAGGTCATCCTCGTCCGCTCGAAGCGGGCCGAGGGCACCCTCCCACTTCGTCACGACGGCATCACGGTCGACGAGGAGGGTCTCGAAGCGCAGACGGTGACCACGGTCGACGATTTGTTGCCCGGCCGCCACCGGACACTTCGGTTGTATCTCAAGCCGGGCAGCTACGAGCTCTTCTGCAACATGTCCGGTCACTACCGCACCGGGATGCACACGATCCTGATTGTCACGGCGACGTCATGAACCTGCTGCGCCGGGTGGCGTGGTTCGGACATCGACGCTCCTCCCGCCCCGTGGGTCGAACCCGCCGGCGCACGGTGGCGACCATCCTCGTGCTCTTTGCTCTCACCTCGGTGACCAGCGTGGGACTGTCCGCCATTGCGACCTCGCACGCGCAGCACCGGGTCGCGGTGCTGCTCGTGGCCGATCGCCAACGAATGCTCGCGGAGAGGTACGTCACCGACGTACTGCTCGTTGCTGACGGCCGCAGTGCCGACCCGAGAAGCACCGCGCGCGCGATGCGCCGGAGCGCTCTGGCACTGCTGAGCGGCGGGGAGGTGCCGGCGATCGACGGCGACGACGACGGGCGCACGATCCCGGGCAGCGATGACCTTCTGGTGCGCAAGCAACTGCGTCAGCAGATCCGCCTGATCGACGACCTGGTCGCGACGGGGGAGGCCATCCTCAACGACAAGCCCACGTTCGTGCTGAAGTCGACCGCGGGCGAGCGCGCGTTGCCCGCCGACCCGCAGACGCGACTTCGCGTCCTGGGTGCAGCGACGTCCAACGTGTCGCTCAACGCGGCCCGAACGATCGCCGCGGATTCCGACGCGCAGTTGCGGACCCTCGTCCGGCTCCAGGTCCTCCTCGGTGCGTTGGGCATGCTGGGGTCGCTGCTCCTGGGCTGGTTGCTGATCATGACCATTCGTCGGCAGACGGCTCACTTCCGCAGCCTCGTGCACTCGTCCACCGACCTTGTCGCGATCCTGGACGGAAGCGGTGACTGCCGCTACGTCAGTCCATCCGTGGTCACGCTGGTCGGTCCGATCGACTTCGCGCTCACCGGCTCGGGATTCCGCTCCCTGGTCCATCCCCTCGATGCACCGCTGCTCGTCGACCTGGCTGCCTCGGTCGACTGCGACGTGGCGCCGATGCGGTTCCGGCTCCGCGGCCGCAGCGGCTGGCGCCAGCTCGAAGCGACCGTGACCGATCTGCGTCACGACAGGCAGGTGCGCGGCATCGTTCTCAACAGTCGCGACATCACCGAGCGAATGGCACTGGAGGAGCAGCTCAACCATCAAGCTTTCCACGATCCACTGACCGGGCTCGCCAACCGGGTGCTCTTCCGCGATCGGCTGCAGCATGCGTTGGCGAAGTCCGCCCGCGGCGAGTCGACGGTCGCAGTCATCATTGCCGACCTCGACGACTTCAAGCAGGTCAACGACACCCTCGGCCATGAGTTGGGTGACCGGTTGCTGGCGACGATCGCGGGGCGCCTTGAGGGCATGACGCGGACCGGAGACACCGTCGCACGGCTGGGCGGGGATGAGTTCGCCATCATCCTGGAGAACACCGACGAGATGACCGCCAGGGAGGTCGCCCAGCGGGTGGTGACTGAGACCTCCGTACCGGTTCACCTCGAAGGCCATGAGTTCGTCCTCGGCGCCAGCGTCGGTGTCGCCATCGCGCGGGTCCCGGTGACGACGGGCGAGGATCTCGCGCGGCACGCCGACGTGGCGATGTATGCCGCCAAACACGCTGGTCGCAACCGGTACGAAGTCTTCCACCCCGAACTCGCGCGGCAGGCAGGTGAACTGCTCGGCCTGCAGCACGAGATCCAGGCCGGCATCAGCAACGGCGAGTTCGTCATGTACTACCAGCCGGTGGTCTCTCTCAAGGGCAGCGAGCTGCTCGGGGTCGAGGCCTTGATGCGGTGGCAGTCGCCCACTCGCGGCCTCATCGGCCCGATGGCATTCATCCCCGGCGCGGAATCGTCGGCAGCGATCATGGCCCTGGGGGAGTTCGCCCTGCACGCCGCATGTCTCCAGACTGCCCAGTGGCAGGCGAAGGGCCTGCTCCCCGAGGGCTTCACCACCTGGGTCAACCTGTCGGCCGTACAGCTCACCCGGGGCGGGATCTGTTGCACTGTCGAAGCCGCGCTCGCCGAAGCCGGCCTGCCGCCGCACCTGCTGGGTGTCGAGCTCACGGAGACCGCGTTGGTCGTCGAGGACGTCGGAGTCGACAGCGCACGGCTCGAGTTGGAACAACTGCACGCACTCGGAGTACGGATCGCGATCGACGACTTCGGCACCGGGTTCTCGTCGCTGAGCCACCTCACGCGGTTCCCGGTCGATGCGCTCAAGATCGACCGGTCCTTCGTGACCGGTATCGAGTTGCACGGCCGCAACGCAGTCATCGGCGGCAACATCATCAACCTGGCGCATGCACTCGGACTCGTCGCGATCGCCGAAGGAATCGAGACGGCCGAGCAACTGGCCGAACTCCAACGCCTCGGGTGCGATGTCGGGCAGGGGTTCCTCTTTGCCCGGCCGACGCCGGCGTCGGAGACCACGACGTTGCTGGCAGCGCGCGTAGCAACTGTTCCTCAGCAGCCAGAAGGCGGGCGTTCAGTCGTACCGGCATGACAGGCTTGCCGTATGCGTTCCCCGTCGTCTTTCCACCTGGTGCCAGGCGGTCTTGAGCCGCTGGCCGCACCATGCCTCGACCCCAGCCAGCAGGCGGTCGTCGATCACGCACGAGGACCACTGCTGGTTCTTGCCGGGCCGGGCACCGGCAAGACGACCACGTTGGTCGAGGCTGTTGTGGACCGGGTGCGGCGTGGGCTCTCGCCCGAGCAGATCCTGGTCCTGACCTTCAGCCGCAAGGCTGCCGACGAGTTGCGTGAGCGCATCGCCGGCCGGCTGGGGCGCACCCTCTCCGAGCCGGCGGCCTACACCTTCCACGCCTTCTGCTCGGCCCTGGTCAACGCCTACGGCGATGGCGTGCCGCGGCTGTTGTCGGGTCCGGAGCGGCTGGTGCGCATCCGCGACCTGCTCACCGGAGACGCGTCGGGGGAGGGCACGACGACGTGGCCCGCCGAGTTGCGTGACTGCCTGACGACCCGCGGCTTCGCGCAGGAGGTCGCCGACCTGCTCGACCGGCTGCGTGAGCGGGCCCTCAACTCCGATGACCTTCGGGCGCTGGCCAAGCAGGAGCGTCGCGACGACTGGCGGGCGGCCGCCGACTTCTTCGACGAATACGCCGCAGTCTTGCGCGGGCGGGAGACGGACTACGCCGAGCTGGTCACCGAGGCGCTGCGACTTCTCGAAACCGACCTGACGGTGCTGGCAGATGTGCGCGACCGCTACCACGCGGTCTTCGTCGACGAATACCAAGACACCGACCCGGCGCAGGAACGCATGCTGCAACTGCTCGCCGGCGACGGACGTGACCTCGTGGTGGTGGGCGACCCCGACCAGTCGATCTACGGATTCCGCGGCGCCGACGTCTCCTGCCTGTTGGACTTCCCTGATCGCTTCCCGACCCGTGGGGGGCCGGCGCCGGTGCTGTCGTTGTCCGTCTCGCGCAGAGCCGGCGCCGGACTCCTCGACGTATCCCGGCAGGTGGCCGGTCGCCTGCCGGCGCCGGGACTGCCCGCGCGGCGACTGCGCGCGCATCGCGACCTGTCGACCGCACCCTCGACCGTTGACGGGGTCGCATCCATCGGACTGTTCAGCACCGCCGCCGACGAAGCGCTGGCGATCGCCGACCTGCTCCGGCGCGCGCATCTGGGGCAGCTCGACTCCGGTCGCCGCATCCCGTGGTCGGAGATGGCCGTGCTGGTTCGCTCCGGCGTGCGGTCCCTGCCGGTGCTGCGCCGGGTGCTGGTTTCGGCCGGAATCACCGTCCTTGTCGCGAGCGACGAGTTGCCTGTCGCCCGCGATCCCGCAGTCGCACCGCTGCTCAAGGT
>JBAVXU010000140.1:0-5063 GCA_049698415.1 Mycobacteriales bacterium | reverse complement strand
TCGTGGATCACCCGGTGGTGGCCGATGACATCGGCGAGTTGGGCCGGCGTGAGATGACGGCCGAAGGCGACCGTCAGCAGCAGCGGGAAACGGATCGTCTCGGGACCGGGCCGGCGCTTGATCCAGGCCGCGAACGCGATCCGGCCCGCGACGGTGATGGAGTAGGGCCGGCGAGCCCGGGTGCCGCGCTCGCCGGCTTCGACCAGACCGCCTTCGGCCATGGCGGCGAGTTCGCGATAGACCTGGCTCTGGGTGACGGACCAGAAATTGCCGATGACCGATTCCGCGGTGGCCACGAGGTCCCACCCGGTCAGGGGTCTGCGGTGCAGGAAGCCCAGCAACGATGCGGCGGTGGCGTTCAGCGCGCGGTCCGGCACCGCTGTCCTTCCACTGTGCTGGGTCTTGACATGCCATTGTGTGAGGTCACAACGGAATCAAGCGTACATCCCACAGTGGAGTATCCGAAGGCAACGCGGCCGATCGAGCCTCAGCTACATGGAGCGGATCTTGAGATAGCGCTGCATGTCCGGGATGGAGCGGACGCCGACGGCGAGCGCGACCAGGGCAATGGCACCGCCGACGACTGTGGTGAATACTCCGAGGCTTCTCATGAGTGCTTCTCCTTGTGCTCGACGTCGCGGCGCAGCGTTGCGCCGATAACCATTGCCGAATCCTAGCCCGCAGGACCCTGTGCCTGCCAGGTGGCGATGTGTGCGCGGATCAGTCTCGGTTGGCTGCCGATCGGCGCGCCGAAAGGACGACGACGAGCGGCCAGAGTGCCTGCGAGCCGGCGACGACTCGCTCACTCAGCCCGATCGCGCCCCCGTCGCTCGACAACTCGTAGACGAACCATCCGAGCGCGGCGAACAGTCCGGCAGCGGCGGCAAGGTCGACCGGCAGGTGCAGCGCGACCGGGGCCGGCCGCTCCCGCCGCCAGGCGAGCGCAGTCCATCCGGCCAGCGTCGTGAAGCCCACGGCAGCCGCCCGAAAGTGGGCCGCGGAGCTTCCGGTGACCGGTTGCGGGAACGCGGCGACCGCGATGGTCGCGAGGCCGCCGATGGCGAGGACGACGCGACCGGGAAGAGCCGCCGGTCGCAGGCCGGCCGCTGTGACGACATGGCAGACCCCGAGGCCGGCCAGACCGGTGGTCATGATCCATCGATCTGTCGCCCCGTGTGCCGCGAGGGCGCTGATCGTGTCGCGTACGGAGTTGAACGGGGACGTTTGGCGTCCTGCCGCCACGGTCCAACCGCCGATGAGCGCCACCGGTGCTGCCGCCGACGACAGCACTGCCCACCAGGGCACTGGTCGCATGGCATTCACGGTAGCGGTCCGAGTGCGCCAGACTGTCCCGTGCGCGAAAGGGGGGTTCGAGTTTCTCCGGTTGGCCGGGAAAGGTGCAGGCATGACGCTTCAGGATCGGACCGATAGCGACGTCACCTCCCTCGCTTTCTTTCTGGCCGACTTCGCTGCCGTCGAGAGCGGGAAGGCCTACGTCAGCGGTGGCTTCTGGGATCGAATCGCGGTGCCGGAGTTCCCCTCGGCGGCGTTCTTCTCCGTCGTAGCCGTGATCCGGGTGCCGTGGGACGCCTATGACGTCGTACACAACTTTGCGATCACGGTTCACGACGCTGACGGCGCCGAATTGGCCCCCGGGTTCGACGGGCAGTTCCAGGTCAGCGGCGCGCTACATCTCCGCGTGGGTGATCCGACGATCATGCCGGTCACGGCCACCATCCCCGGAATGAGCTTTGCCGCACCAGGCGACTACGCGTTCGTCCTGCAGATCGATGGTGCTGAGATCGACCGCTGGCCGTTGCGCGTGGCACTGATGGACCCTCCTGACGACGCCGTGCAGGCCGGGTCGCCGCTGGAGTACGGAATCCCGCCCTACCCCGCCGCCCCCCACCAACAGTGATCATGGTGCGGACACGCTGACTCGTTCGCGGGTCGCGCACCATGATCATCGAGAAGGGGACCGGGGTGGCGGCGCCGGGATCAGGCCGGCTCGTACTCGAGGATGACGATTCCGCTGGCGAACGACTCGGTCTTGGTCAACTGGAGGGCCTTCGTCTCGATGCCATCGGTGAACAGCCGCTCGCCGCTGCCCAGAACGATCGGATGCAGCATGAAGCGGTAGAGATCGATCAGGTTGGCCGCCTCGAGCGCTGCGAACAGTTGGGCGCTGCCGGCGAGCAGCAGGTCGCGACCGGGCTGCGCCTTGATCTCGCGAACCGCATCGACCGGATTTCCCTTGACCAGCTTGGATCCCGACCAGTCGACCGTCTCCAGTTTCGAGGACACGACGTACTTGTCCATCGTGTTCATCCGTTCGGCGAATTCCCCCATCTCAGTCATCGTCGGCCAGGCTGCTGCAAACCCTTCGTAGGTCCTGCGACCGAGCAGCAATGCGTCGGTTGCCTGCAACTCCGCCCACTTGAACGCCGCGGCCTCGTCGTTGAAGAACGGCCCGGACCAGTGCCCAGGCTCTTCGAACACGCCGTCCAGCGATACGTACTCCGTTGCGACCAGTCGCATGGTTGGCTCCTCATTGCTCAGGCGTTTTGTCGTCCGGTATGACCTCGGGTGGCGCAGAAATTCACCGGTCGCCGCCTCGGATTGTCTCGGACCGGCGGGCGCTTGAACACCGGGCTGAGTGGGCACTCCACTGCCGCCCACAGTTCTCCGCCGCGGCCAGCCTGGCCCCAAGCTTGTGAGGTGAGCGAGATGTTGAGTGCCCGCAAGCTCGGTCGGTGGAAGACCTCCTACGAGATCGCGGTCGACGGCAGCCCGATCGCCACGTGGAAGGCGTCCTCCTGGAAGCACGGCGGCACGCTTGAGCTGGACGGGCGGGACTACGACGTACGCGCCAACATGTGGGGCAACAAGTACGGCATCGCTGCAGCCGACGGATCGCCGGTGGCCTCGGCCGAGCACGTGGGGCGCAAACGATGGAGCGTCGAGTCGGACGGCCAGACGTACGACTTCCAGCGTGCGTCGATGTGGCGCCGCGAGGAGCTGCTGATGCGCGCGGGCGAACAGGTCGGCTCGATCACGAGGCCGAGCATGTGGCGTAGCGACACGCAGGCCGAGTTGCCCGGACTTCCGCTCCCGGTGCAGGTCTTCATCCTCGTGGTGGTGCTGAGCATGTGGGACTCATCAGACGCGGCCGGCGCAGCCAGCGCGACAGGTGCTGCAGGTGCGACCGCCGTCTGAGCCCTCGCCACAACCGCAAATGATGGTCGGGGTGACAGGATTTGAACCTGCGGCCTCTTCGTCCCGAACGAAGCGCGCTACCAAGCTGCGCCACACCCCGATCCTGCCTGCGCGAGTCTAGCCGACCTCAGCCAGCGCCTTCTGCGGCCACCAGGGTCAGGAGGGTGGCCTCAGGCGGGCAGGCAAAGCGGAACGGATAGTACGGAGAGGTGCCCAGCCCGGCAGAGACGTGCAGCCAGGTCCGGTCGGTGTATCGCGACAGCCACCGGCAACGCGCCCGGTCGATCCCACAGTTGGTCACCAGCGCGCCGTAGAACGGAACGCGCAGCTGGCCCCCGTGCGTGTGGCCGCACAGCACCAGGTCGACGCCGTCACTCGCGAACCGGTCCAGCACGCGTGGCTCGGGCGCGTGCACCAGCCCCAGGCTCAGCTGTGCGTTCGGGCCGGCGGGGCCGGCGACCTCGTCGTAGTGGTCGCGGCCCAGGTGCGGGTCGTCGACGCCGCGTAGTTCGACCAGGTGGCCGTCGATGGTCAGCTCCGAGCGGGCGTTGGACAGGTCACGCCAGCCGTTGCCGAGGAACTCCGCGCGCAGCCCCTCCCATGGCAGCGGCGCGCCGGCGACTCGCTTGTGGTCGGGATTGAAGTAACGCAGCGGGTTCTTGGGCAGCGGGCCGTAGTAGTCATTGCTGCCGAACACGAATACTCCCGGCCGCTCCAGCAGCGGCCCCATCGCCTCGATCACCCCGGGCGTCGCTCCCGGGTGGGCCAGGTTGTCGCCGGTGACCGCCACCAGGTGCGGGTCGAGCGCGTCGAGCGAGCGGATCCAGCGCTGCTTGCTCACCTGCCCAGGAGTCATATGGATGTCCGACAGGTGCAGCAGTCGCACCGGGGAGGAGCCCGGCGGAAGCACGGGTACGTCGAACCGGCGCAGGGTCCAACGAGTGCGTTCGTATCCGATGGAGTACGCCAGGGTCGCGACGCCGGCGCCGAAGATCCCCAGCGGCACCGAGAAGCGTCGCCTCATCTGACCCGAACCGCTACGGCGGGCAGTTCGGGGTGCCGGGCTTGCACGGTGGCGGTGACCTGCCACCGGCGGGCTGGCCGTTGCTGACGATGATGGTGACGAGCGAGCCCTCGGGCACTCGGCTGCCGCTCGACGGCGACGTCCGAGCCACCTGGCCGGCCGGAATGCCGTTGGCAGCCACCGTCTGGCTGGACACGGCGACCTGGAATCCGGCGCGCTCGAGCTCGCGCTGCGCCTCGCGTACGGACATCCCGGTGACGTCGGGAACGCGATGGCCGGTGGTGCGCAGGTAGGTATGCGGGACGGTCGGGAAGCGGAGGATCGGCGCGCCGGCCAGCGTCGCCTTCATGAACCGCGCCCACTCCTTGACGGAGATCCGATTGGACCTGTCCCCGCCGGGCAGCGTGACCTGATGCTTGGGATCGAAGACCACCGCGGCCGCGGACAGGTGCGGGGTGAAGCCGACGAACCACGCCTCCATGATGTCCTGCGTGGTTCCGGTCTTGCCCGCCGCCGGCTGCCGGCCCAGGGACGCCCCGCCACCGGTGTTGCCGTTGGTGACGTGTCCCTGTGGGTTGACCACCCATGACAACGCATTGGTAGCGGCCGCCGCGACACCCGGGGCGATCGTCTGCTTGCAGTTGCGGCGACCGACGTTGACCGGCTTGCCGGTCGAGTCCACAACGGACTCGATCGGTGTCGGGAGGCAGCGCAGACCCTTGGCGGCGAGCGTGGCGTAGGCCGTCGCCATGTCGAGCGGGGTGACACCGGCGACGCCGAGGGTGAACGACCCGTAGCCCTTCGGGTCGGCGAGGAACTTGTC
>JBAVXU010000139.1:0-2652 GCA_049698415.1 Mycobacteriales bacterium | reverse complement strand
GCGTAAAGCCGTGGGGGGACTCCGGGTAGACCCGCACGGAGACGTCACCGCCGGCCGCTGACAGCCGCGCCGCCATCAGCAGGTTGTCGTGGAGCAGGATGTCCGAGCTGCCGACGACGAGCAGCGTGGGCGGGAGACCGCGGAGGTCTCCGTAGAACGGCGAGATGCCGGGGTGCGTCCGATCGGCGACGTGGCCGGCATAGGCCGCAATGAAGAACTCGTCGGCCCAGAGCCGGCTCGCCGGCGTCTGCCCGCTCATGTCGTAGGTCCCGAACTGCAGCGCGGCCCCGGCAAACGGCTCGCGGACGCCCTGGTCGCGCAGGCGCAGGAGCGTCGTCATGGCCAGCGTGGCTCCGGCCGACACACCGCCGAGCGCCAGTCGCGTGGTTCCGAACATGACCTGCGCTCGGTCCAAAAGCCAGAGTGCGACCGTTTCGCAGTCGTCGGGGGCGGCCGGCCACGGGTGCTCGGGGGCGAGGCGGTACTCGACACTGACGACCGCGACCCCGAGGGCGTCCGCCAGGCGACGGTTGCGCCCATCTCCCTGCGCCGCCCGCCCCATGTAGAACCCGCCGCCGTGGATATCCACGTAGACCCCCCGTGGCGCGTCCCTCTGGGGGAAGATAATTCGCACCGGCACCCGGCGTCCGGTCGCTTCGACAACCAGCTCGACCGGTGGCGGCCCCGGCGTTCGGGCAACCGCCTGACTGGTCGCGCTTTGCGCAGCCCTTCCGGCGTGCTCGGGTCAGGCGGGGGCTCGGCGCCGGGGTTCGCGCTCCGTGTCGCGTAGAACCGCCGACTCTCATCGACGTAGGCCGCCAGTTCCTCGTCGATCAAGCTCTCCAACCCAACTTGCATAAACGCTCCTCGCCGACGCCGGTTCCCGCTCGGGGGTCGCACAGTCGAGCACACAGCTCGGACATCTCCCGCCTCGGGCACCGGCCCGCCGCCACCGGGACGACGTCTTCGGATGATTCCGGGACAGAATGAACCAGGGCTTGGGCCTCGGGACGTCAGCAAGCCCGATGTGATTCGCCCGGGCGCCGCCGGACCGCATCAAGCCAGGGTCCACGAACGACGAGTACAACTTCTGTCGGCGGACCGCAGAAGCGAGCGGCCGCCGCGGCTATGATCTTGCCTCCTTGCGTACCCGAAAGGACCTGATGGTTCGTCCGCCCCAACTCCACCGCTCCCTCCCGCGCATCACCTTGGCGTGTCTGCTCGCGTTTCTGACGCTTACCAACGTCGCCCACGCGGCCACGATTGCAGTTCCATCTTCGATCGCCGCTGACTGCTCACGTGACACTACCGGCGAACTGAACGCGTTCATTGCTAGCGTGCCAGATCAGTCCACCATCCAGTTTCCCCAGAGCGGATGCTACAAGGGGGCGGCGACGATTGTCGTCAAGGACCACCGGAACCTCGTGATCGATGGTGGCGGCTCAACCTTCACCATCACGTCGCAGGGCAACACGAAGCCCGTGGGCCCCGGCGGCGGCAAGAACGGCGGGAACTGGATGTTGTTGCGAGGCGACACCGTAACCCTTCGGAAAATGACGGCGATTGGGTCCTTCCCGCTCGCCGGGCAAACTCGGTGCCTCGGCTGCGAGAACCTCCCGGGTTACGCCGAGTACATGTCGAACTTCGGGGTGTACGGCACCACGCACGCCACGCTCCAGGACTTGACGGGTCGAGCGCCGTGGGGCGACACCGTGACCGCCGGCCCCGACTCATACGTCGACAACACGGGTGTTCCCAACTATGTGAGCGGACTACACGTACAGCGCGTGCAGTCGGTGAGTACTTCGCGCGACTGCTTCGCGCTGACATCCGGCACCGACCTGTGGATCACTGACAGCTCGTGCAAGGACGCCTGGTATGGCGGGTCCGACGAGGAACTCGACTCGTCCGGGCAGCCGCTCAACGGCGTTCATATTCTCGGCAACACCTGGGACGGTTTCGGCCTGTTCGGCATCACCGTGCCGGTTGCGGCCACGAACACCGGCAACATCGAGGTGCGTAACAACACGTTCTTGACTACGGCTGACAATGCGTGCGCGGCGACCGTCAGCGTCGGGGGGTATCCGACCAACCCGCCCGTGTTCACCAACGTGACGGTCGATAACAACACGATGGCGTCGAAGGGCGGCACTCTCGTCCTGTTTGACCATGTCAACACCGGATCGATTCAGCACAACAAGATCGTGCAGCCCAACGCCTCGGTTTGCGGGCAGGGACCAAATGTCGTTGTCCCGTTCGCCAGCACGACAAACTCGGCCAACGTAACGATTGCCGATAATAGTTCTACGGCGGCCGGCGCGAGTACCGCTCCGGTCCCGCCCCCGCCTCCCCCGCCTCCGCCAGCGGGCACCGCGCCAACCGGACTGACAGTGACCGGGACCACGAGCTCACCGAGTCGCCCGTCGATCCGCCTATCGTGGACGCCGGTCACGGGGGCCACGAGTTACAATGCCTACCTACGAGCTAGCGGTGGATCGTTCTTTCCGTATGTAACGGGCGTAACGGGATCGCCATGGACGTTGTACGACATGCGTCCCGGGACATGGACTGTGATGCTTCGGGCCGTCGTCAACGGCGTGGAGTCCCCGGACTCGAACTACGTCACCGCGACCATCTAAGGCGTCGTGTTCT
>JBAVXU010000138.1:0-18985 GCA_049698415.1 Mycobacteriales bacterium | reverse complement strand
ATGCCGCCCTGCAGCGAGAGTCCGCTCGGATCGCGGCGATCCTGCGGGCGGCGGCTGCAGCCGCGCGGCGTTCCGGGCGCTCGCCGTCGTTCTCCTCGGGTCGCCTGCTCCAGCCGGTCCAGGGCCGGCTCAGCAGCACCTTCGGGATGCGCTTCGACCCCGTTTATCACGTGTGGCGACTGCACGCCGGAGTCGACTTCGCAGCCCCGCGCGGCACGCCGATCTTCGCGGCGGCCTCGGGAGTCGTCATCAACGCCGGGTGGGCCGGCGGCTACGGCAACTACACCTGCATCTCCCACGGGACCTACCACGGCCAAGGTCTGGCGACCTGTTACGGACACCAGTCGGCGATCCTCGTCCACGCGGGGCAGGGGGTCAGCCGCGGCCAGTTGATCGGCCGGGTGGGCACGACCGGGGACTCGACCGGCAATCACCTGCACTTCGAAGTACGCCTCGACGGCCGCCCGGTCAATCCGCTGCCCTGGCTCTAGGCGGCGACTGCCCCCTCGCGTTCCCCTGCGGTGGCTGCCCGCGGGCTGTTACCTTCCGCCTGCGCCGGGGGGGTCGCCAGGTCCGGCGGGGGATGTATGCCGGGAGGGGTCCGTGTCGCGCCGTAGCCGTGCCAGGGCCGGACTCGCCGGTGCCCTCGTGGCGCTGCTGCTCCCGATCGTCAGCAGCGCCGCCCCCGCTCTCGCCGCCTCCAGCGGCCCGGCCGGTTTCTCCGATTCGCTCGTCGTGTCCGTTCCCAACCCCACCGGGATCGCATGGACGCCGGACGGCCGGATGCTGCTCACGCAGGACAACGGGCAGGTGCGCGTGGTGCGGAATGGCGTGCTCAAGGCCACTCCCGCTCTCGCCTTGGGCGCACGGGTCTGCACCGGCGGGGAGCGGGGGCTGTCCAGCATCGCCGTCGACCCGGTGTTCCCGACCAACCACTACGTCTATCTGTTCTGGTCGTTCAACAAGTACAACGACTGCGGGACGACTGCCGGCACGACGCCGCCGAGCCGGGTCGCGCGCTACGTCCTCGGCGACAACGACATCATCGCTCCGGCCACTGAGAAGGTCATCGTCGACGGGATCGCCTCGCCTTCCACGACCCACCTCGCCGGCGATCTGCACTTCGGTGCCGACGGCCTGCTGTACATCAGTACCGGCGACGGCGGCTGCACGATCGGTGACCCGACCAAGTGCGCGTCGCTCAACACCAACAGCCGGCGCATGGACATCGCCAACGGCAAGATCCTGCGCGTCACCAGCGACGGAACGATCCCGGTCTCGAACCCGTACGCGTCCGCGCCCGGAGCCCGCCACTGCACCGACCCCGCCGGCGTACCTGCCGGCACCGGACCGTGCGCGGAGACCTTCGCCTCCGGCTTCCGCAATCCCTACCGCTTCGCGCAACGCCCGGGGACCAGCAACTTCCTGGTCAACGACGTCGGGCAGGCGAACTGGGAGGAGATCGACGACCTCGTCGCCGGCAAGGACTACGGCTGGAACGTGCGCGAAGGACACTGCGCCACCGACTCCACCACCGACTGCGGCCCCACGACATTTGAGAACCCGATCTTCGACTACAGCCACGCCGATGGTTGCGGGTCGATCACCGGGGGCGCGTTCGTCCCCGACGGCGTGTGGCCCGCGCCGTACAGCGGGTCGTACCTGTTCGCGGACTTCGTCTGCGGCGGGATCTTCCGTCTCGCGCCGAACACCGGCGGAGGGTACGACCGGGTGCCGTTCTTCACCGGGGTGCTCAACCCCAACGTCATCGCGTTCGGACCGTACGGCGTGGGTTCGGCGCTGTATTACCTCAACTACTTCGGTGGCGAGGTGCACCGGATCGCCTACACCAGCGGCGCGAACACAGCCCCGGTGGCCAGCTTCACCCACCGGCCCAACGGGCTCAAGGTGACGCTGGACGGCGGTGCGAGCTACGACCCGGACAGTGGCGATGCCGTACGCAAGTGGTCGTGGAAGTTCGGCGACGGGAAGTCGGCGACCACCGTCACACCGACCGTGACCCACACGTACGGGCGCAAGAAGGTGTTCACCGCAACGCTGCAGGTGACCGACTCCAACGGAGCCGTGTCACCGCCGGTCACGCGAAAGATCTATGCAGGGGAGCACGCGCCGGTCATCAAGCTCACTGCTCCGGTCGCCACCGCGCGCTTCGCCGTGGGAGACGTGGTGCCCCTCTCGGCAACGGCGACGGACGCCGAGGACGGCACGCTGGCACCGGGGGCACTGACCTGGACGGTGCTGCTCAACCACAACACCCACCAGCATCCCTATCTCGGCCCGGTCACCGGCCGGACGATCTCGCCGACCTATCCCTCGCCCGAGGATGTCGCGGCGGCGGACACCAGTTATCTCATCGTGTCGGTGACCGCTCGGGATTCGCGCGGACTGACGACCAGCGTCGTGTTCAACCTGCTCCCGCGCAAGGTCACGCTGACCTTCGGCACGTCCCCAGTTGGCGGCACCGTGCAGATCAGGGGCATCGACTACCTCACCCCGACTTCGATCACGGCGTGGCACAAGCAGCACCTGCTCGTCGCCGCACCTGACCAGGACATCGGGGGCACACCGATGACATTCGCATCCTGGTCGGACGGTGGTGCGCAGTCGCACGACCTCGTCGTGCCGTCGAGTGCCACGAGCTATACGGCGGCGTTCAGCTAGCTTCAGCCGCCGCCTTGATCCGCTCTAGCGTCTCTGCCATCGTGCCCCGGTTGTGGGCGATGACGTCTCTCACCCCGCGGGCGGCCGGCGCCATCGCAGCCGTGACGCGGCCCCGCTGATCCTGGAACTCCTCCACCAGCCGGCAGGTACGCCCGCCGTCAGCGCCCTCGATGCGGTAGCCCCAATGCGCGACCCGCAGCCCCGCGAAGTCGACGTCCCAGCCGATCTCGCGCCCGGGCTGATAGCTCACGATCGTGCAGTGGGTGGTCCAGCGCCGCCAACCGTGCCGATTGCTCCCGGTGAAGCGAGCGCCGACCTCGGGTTCCTCCACGGTGCCGATCCAGGCGAGTTCCCGGCACTCGGGCGACCACTCGCCCATCCGGGTCGGGTCATAGATCAGCGCCCACACCTGCTCCGGTGTCGCGGCGATCTCGGCCGTGACCTCAACACGCTTGCCGGCCTCCGTCATGCGGAAAGGGTAATCGCCGCGTGACGGAGGCCGGGCAACCGGGAGTGGAGGCTAGGACCCCACTCCAGGGACCTTCGTCACGTCCACCTCGTCCTTGGGCGCCTTGATCGCAAAGATCGTCGTGAGCAGCGCCAGGGCGGCGAAGACCACGCTGATCTTGAACGATGAGGAGATGCCGTAGGCGAGGACCTTGTCGGCGAAGAGCTTCGGCAACTGCTTGGTCGCACCGAACGCCTGCCGCATCTCGGGCGTCGCACTGGCGAGGAACTTGGGGATCTGCCGCGCGGCCTCGTTGCCGCTGGCGGTGCCGAACACCGTCACCAGGATCGACAGGCCGAGTGAGCCGCCGACCTGCTGCGTCACGTTCAGCATTCCCGAAGCGGCGCCCGAGTCACTCTCCTGGACATCCGAGACCGCGGTCACGGTGATGGACACGAACAAGAACCCCATGCCGGCGGCGAACAGCACCATCGGCCCGAGCATGCCTCCGACGTAGCTGCTGTCATGCGAGATCTGCGACAGCCATGCCAGGCCTACGGTGGCCAGCGCAGCGCCGGCCACCATGAACGGCTTGGGACCGAACCGCAGGAGCAACTGCGAGGTGACCGTGGCGCTGACGATGATGACGGCGCTCACCGGCAGGAACGCGAAGCCGGCCTTGAGCGGGCTGTAGCCCAGGATGTTCTGCACGAAGAGCGTCATGAAGAAGAACATCGCGAACATCGCCGCAGCCAGCAGCAACATCGTCACGTAGCTTCCGCTGCGGTTGCGGTTGCTGAACATGCGCAACGGAACCACCGGTTGGCGGTGCCGCTTCTCGATCAGCACGAAGGACGTCAGCAGCACGGCCGCCATGACGAACGACGTGATGGTCCAGGTGTCGACCCAGCCGTCGTGGGCGGCGCGAATGAACCCGTACACCAGCGACGTCATGCCCAGCGTCGAGGTGATGGCGCCGGAGAAGTCGAACTGGCCGGGACGGCGAACGGATTCGTTGATGAAGACCGGTGCGAGCAGCGCGATCGCCACACCGATGGGCACGTTGACGAACAACACCCAGCGCCACGAGAGCCAGGAGGTGAGCATCCCGCCGGCCAGCAGGCCGATCGCGGCTCCTGAGCCGGACACCGCAGCGAACACACCGAAGGCCCGATTACGTTCCTTGCCCTCGGGGAAGTTCGTGGTTATCAGCGACAGTGCGGTCGGTGACGCGATAGCGCCGCCCACGCCCTGCAAGGCACGTGCAGCCAGCAGGTGCCAGGACTGGGTGGCCAGGCCGCCGAGGAACGAGGCGAAGATGAAAAGCAGGATGCCGAAGATGAACACCCGCCGACGGCCGAGGATGTCGCCCGCCCGGCCACCCAGGAGCAGCAGGCCGCCGAAGGTGAGGGTGTAGGCGTTGAGCACCCAGGACAGGTCGGTCGTCGAGAACTTCAGTGCCGTCTGCATCTGCGGCAGCGCGATATTCACGATCGTTCCGTCGAGAACGATCATGAGCTGGGCTCCGACGATCACCGCCAGCGCCAGGCCGGTGTGATGACCGCGTCGCGCGGCACCGGGGACCGGTGCCGCAGTAGCTGTCGGTGTGGTCGTCATGCTGCAATACTCCGTCCGATTAGGTACGCTCGCGTTCACTAGCCAGCGACGCTACACTCGGCAGCATAGGAAACGCAAGCGTTCACTAAGTGAACTTTTGGAGACAGAGCCCACGTGATCAAGCGGCAGCCGCAAGGCAGCGCCGGAGCCCCGGAATCGGGCACCGCGGGCACCCGTAGGCGCGGTGAGGCGCTCGAGCAGGCGATCTTCGACGCGGTCATCGCCGACCTGGCGGAGACCGGCTACGACACCCTGACCATGGAGGGCGTGGCCTCCCGGGCGCAGACCGGCAAGGCCGCGCTCTACCGCCGGTGGTCGTGCAAGGAGGACCTCGTCCTCGACGCACTCGAGTGCAAGATGCCGCCCCTCGATGACCCGCCCGACAACGGGAGTATCCGGGCCGACCTGCTGGACTTGCTCGGCCGGATGGCCGACATGGCGAGCAGCCCGACCGGGTGCGCCATGCAGTACGTCGTCGGCAGCCTGAAGCGCAACCCCGACATCGCCCAAGCGGTCTACACCCGGGTGATCGAGCCGCGCCAACAGCTCATCATCGACGCGCTACGCCGCGGCGCCGATCGCGGCGAGGTGCGGCCCGATGCGGTGTCGCGGCTGGTCGCCCAGGTCGGGCCGTCGATGATCGTGCAGAAGCTGGTCGCGGACGGTCCGCCGGTGACCCGAGCGACGGTCGAGTCGATCGTCGACGAGGTCGTCATGCCGATGCTTCGCCCCTGACACCAGCCGAGGGGACCTACCAGGTGGGTCGCAGCGGCATGCCGGAGTTGCCGTCGGTGCTCTTGACGCCGAGCACCTGGTGCAACTGGATCCGGTCCTGCTCGAAGCCCAGCCGCGAGCCAGCCATATAGAGCGCCCAGACCCGAGCCCTGCCCTGGCCGACCTCGGCAACGGCGTCGGCCCAGTTGGCGTCGAGGTTGGCGCACCATCCGGCCAGCGTCCTGGCATAGTGCTCGCGCAGGTTCTCCTCGTGGCGCACCTCGAAGCCGTGGTTCTGCATCACCGAGATGATGTGGCCCACGCCGAGCAACTCACCGTCGGGGAAGACGTAGCGGTCGATGAATCCGCCGGCCCGCGCCCGCTCGGTCGTGGTCGGCCGGGTGATGCAGTGGTTGAGCAGCCGACCCTGATCGCGCAGTTTGGAGTGCAGGAACTCGAAGTACGCGGGTAGCGCGCGCTTGCCCACGTGCTCGGTGAGACCGATCGAGGAGACGGCGTCGAAGCCGGTCTCACCGACGTCGCGGTAGTCGCTGTGGCGCACCTCGGCCAACTCGGTGAGGCCCTCCTCGGCGATGGCCTTCTGCGCCCACTCCGCCTGCTGCCGCGAGAGGGTGACGCCGAGTGCGCGGACGCCGTAGTTCTTGGCGGCGTGGATGACCATGCCGCCCCAGCCGCAGCCGACGTCGAGCAGTCGCTGCCCCTCGCGCAGGTCGAGCTTGCGAGCGACCAGGTCGAACTTCTCGTACTGCGCCTCCTCCAGCGTCGCCTCCTCGGACGGGAAGACGGCACAGGTGTAGGCCATCGACGGGCCGAGCACCCACTCGTAGAACCTGTTCGACACGTCGTAGTGGTGCGAGATGGCCTCTGCGTCGCGCCGCTTGCTGTGCCGGATGCCATGCAGGGCTCGCCGCAATGCGGTCGGCGCCTCCTCGGGCGGGGGGTCGACGTAGCGCAACGCCTTGGGGTCGAGCGCACGGATGAGCTTCATCCGCTCGGGCCAGGTGACGTCGCCGATGTGCGCGCCGGAGAGCAGGCGCAGCCCGGTGTAGAGGTCGCCATGCAGATCCAGCTCACCCGAGACGTAGGCACGAGCCAGGCCGATCTCACCCGGTGAGGTGACGAGGTAACTCAGCGCCTTGCGCGAACGGATGTCCAACACCACCGGCGCCTCCGGGGGGCCGGATCGGCTTCCGTCGTAGGCGACGACGCCGATGGGGCGTTCGGGGCCGAGCACGGCGCCGATGACCTCGGCAGCCTTCGCTGGTGCTTTCGTCATGGCATCTCCTACCGCCGCTTCACGGTCTTGTCATACAGGTCAAGCAGCCGTCCCTGTGGGTCGTATTCCTTCTTCAAACGGTCATATGCGTCACCGTGGTAAATCTCCCAGAACTGGTCCTCGGAGTAGTACGACGTGGAGTACAGCGACTTGCGCCCGCCGAGCCGGGCCACCTCGCTCTCGATCCGCCGGTTGTAGGTGCCGTCGGCCTCGCCTTCAGCCAGGGCGACGGTCGACCAGAACCCGACGTTGACGTACAACGTGTCGGGATCGAGCGGCGACAGGTCCCACTCGGCGTCGCGGTCACGCTGGCGTAGCGGGCAGACCCAGACCGGGGTGATGGGTACGTGCCCGGTGAAGAAGCGGAGGAACTCCGCGGTCCGCCCGACCGGGATCTCGACGTCCTGTACGACGTCCTCGCGGGCTGGCCGGCCGCGCAACGCGTCGATCCGCCGCATCGGCCCGTAACGCTTCTCGAACGCGACGATCCGCCAATAGGCATCCGAGCGCAGCCAGCGCCGCGGCCACAGCCGGCGTACGCCCGGACTCTGCACACCGAAGGCCCGCGAGCACCAGAACCAGTCGGTGTCCCAGCGCCACAGGTAGTCGTGGACGGTCAGGTGGTCGTCCCGCCGCTGCTGGATCGAGCGGTAGTAGATGTCCATGCCGGTGTAGTCGCTGGTGTAGGGCGCGGTCTCCTCGAAGGCGGCCAGCGTGAGGTACATCTCGGTCGATCCGAAGACCACGCCGTCGACGAAGTCGTGCGCGCCGTCGGCACAGGCCTCGGCCAGTGCGGCGAAGAACGTGTCGAAGTCGGCGTAACGCACGTGCCGCAGGTGGACGAACGGTTTGACCGGCTCGAGCTCGATCCGCAGCCGGGTCGCGTAGCCCAATGAGCCGTAGGAGTTCGGGAACCCGAAGAAGAGATCGCGGTGCTCGTTGGTGGCGGTCGCGACCACGACCTCGCCCTCGCCGGTAAGGACCTCCAACTCGGTGACCGACTCGTGCGGGCAGCCGTTGCGGAACGACGACGACTCGATGCCCAGCCCGGTCACTGCGCCGCCGAGCGTGATGGTCTTGAGTTGCGGCACGACCATCGGCATCAGCCCGTGCGGGAGCGTGGCCTCGACCAGGGCTTCGTAGGTCGTCATGCCCTGTACGTCCGCCGTGCGTTGGACCGGGTCGACCGAGAGCACCGAATCGAGCCCGCCGGCATCCAGCGAGGGCCGGGTGCGCTCGCGGCTGCGGAACAGGTTCGAGGTCTTCTTGGCCAGCCGGACCGGCCGGTCGGCGGGCAGGGCGGAATACTCCTCCGCCATCCGCCGGACCCGGGTGTCGTGGTCGTTTCGCGTTGTCACGCGGGCGATGATCACCCTCTGCTGCCCCCCTGTCCACCTCTTAGCCCATCTCGTGGTCACCGTGCCCAGGGCGCGGTACGAGGGCGTCAGTCGGGTGTTCGGCGAAATTGGTCCAACTCGGCGAACACCAGCGCCGTCACGTCGTCGGGGGGGTGCGAGCCGTCGATCTTGACGAGTTCCTCCCGGCTCCCGTAGTAGTCGAGCATCGGGATCGTGTGCTCGTGGAAGACCTCGAGGCGGTGCTTGATGACGTCTGCGGAGTCCTCGCTGCCACGACCACGGGCCAGCAGGCGGTCCACGAGATCCTCGGTCGGAACATCGAGATACACCGCGATGCGTACGGATACGCCCAGGCCACGGGCGATCTCATAGGCCGCCTTGGCCTGCTGCACGGTCCGCGGGAAGCCGTCGAGGACGTACCCACCGCTGTCGTTGGCGGCGATGACCGGCTTGCGGAGCATGTCCATGACCAGCGCGTCCGGGACCAGATCGCCGCGGTCGACGTACGCCCGCACCGAGCGGCCGATGTTGGAGTCCTCGCTGACGTGCTTGCGAAGCAGGTCGCCGCTGGAGATATGGGTGATGCCGTAGTGCTCTGCGATGCGCAGCGCCTGGGTCCCCTTGCCGGACCCAGGCGCTCCGATCAGCAGTATCCGCATCCCCGGAACGATGGCACATTCACGCCGCGGGGGTGAGAACCGCCTCGATCTCGAGCACGATCTGGATCTTGTCGCTGACGACGACGCCGCCACCGTCCAGCGGCATCGAGATGTCGATTCCGAAGTCGCTGCGGTTGATCGTCGCCGTGGCGGAGAAGCCGGCCCTGGTGCCGCCGTACGGGTCCGGGCCGAAGCCGTTGAGCTCCAGTGCGAGCTCCACCGGCCGGGTCACGCCGTGCAGGCTGAGCTCACCGTCGACGACGTAGCCGTCGCCAGCGAGGCGGACTTCGGTCGACCGGTAGGTCATCGTGGGGTACTTCTCGACCTCGAAGAAGTCGGCCGACCGGATGTGGTTGTCGCGCTGGTCGTTGCCGGTGTTGATCGACGTCAGGTCGACGGTGGCGGTCACGGCCGAATCGGTCAAGTTGTCCGCCGTCACGATCTCACCGGAGAAGCTGGTGAAGTTGCCGCGCACCTTGCTGACCATCATGTGACGGACGATGAATGACACGTCACTGTGGGTCGCATCGATGGCCCATGTTCCGGTGACAAAAGTCGGGACCGTTGTGGTCGCTGTCGTCATGGTGACTCCCTACAATTGGTTGAGTGTTCAACTGCCTACGGATCGACCGTAGCATGTAGTTGAACATTCAACAAGCTGCTATCATTCCAACGTGACGAGATGGCTCAGTGAGGACGAGCAGGCCGTCTGGCGCGCCTTCCTGGAGGCCAACCAGTTGCTGTTCGACCGGCTCGATCGCGAGCTCCAGCGCGACAGCCAGATCCCGCACACCTACTACGAGGTGCTCGTACGCCTGTCCGAGGCTGATGGCCGGCGGCTGCGGATGGGCACGCTCGCCGATCGTTCGTTGTCCTCGCGAAGCCGCCTGTCCCATGCCGTACGCCGGCTCGAGGAGGCTGGTTGGGTCCGGCGCGAGGCGTGTTCGACCGACGCCCGGGGCTACGAAGCGGTGCTGACCGACGCGGGCTTCCGCGCCCTGGCCGATGCCGCCCCGGCCCACGTCGAGTCCGTACGCCTGCACATGTTCGACCAACTCACGACGGAGCAGATCAAGGCCTTGGGCGAGATCAGCGTTGCGCTCCGCGACCATCTGCGCGCCCAGGAGCGCCCGCCGGCCGAGATCAACTAGTCGGGTCCGTCGGCCGTGTTGAGCACCGTCGGCTCCGGGATGGCGGGCAGCACGGTCGCGAAGTACGACCGGGCGGCACGCGAGGTGCCGACGTCGCGGCCGGCGGCCTCCGAGAGGAACCACCGATGCTCGAGGATCTCGGTGAACACCTGCGCCGGTTCGAGCCGGCCCTGCAACTGCGCCGGGATCGCAGCCACGACGGGGTCGTAGACGACGGCCAGCCACTGGCTCGCTGCTGCTGCTTCGGACAGCGACCGCCCGTCGTGGTTCTCGATGTAGGCGCGATAGCTCGCGATGTCGTTGAGCAACCGCCGGGCTTGATTCTCCTGCGCGTGCAAGCCCGCGCGCATGAGCAGCCGCCGCCGGTGGTGACCCGGCTCGGCGATCTGGGTGCGTAGCCGCAGCTTGTTGCCTTCGCCGGTGCTGATCAGCTCGACCTCGTCGACGTCGAAACCGAGATCGTTGAGCCGGCGCAGCCGTGCTGCGATGCGATAGCGCTGCTCATCCGGCCGCATCACCTCCTCGACGGTGAGCTCTTCCCAGAGCGCGTGGTAGCGCAGGGCGATGTCCTCCGACAGTGCGATGGGATCGATGGTGTCGGGCAGCATGCCGCCGGCCAGCAGATCCATCAGCTCGCCACCGACCCGCTCGCAGGCCAGGTCGACGTCGTACCTTCGTTGGCCGTCGGAGAGCTTCGGGTGCAGTTCGGCCGTCTCGGCATCGACGAGATAGGCCGCCAGCGTGCCGGCGTCCGGGCGGAACAGTGTGTTGGACAGGGAGCAGTCGCCCCAGAAACAACCCGTCATGTGCAGCCGGACGAGCAGCTCGACGAGTGCGTCGATGAGCATCCCCACCGGCTCGTCCCGGTGCGGGTCGGAGAAGACCGAACGGTAGGACAGCGAGAAGTCCAGGAACCTGGTCACCAGGATCGCATCGTCGTCGTTGCCCCGGTCGACGACAGCGCCGAGGGCGTGCACGACCGGCACCTCGAGCTCGGCGAGGCGCCGCAGGATGCGGTACTCCCGGCGGACCAGCCGCTCGCTCATCTCCTTCAGCGCGTAGACCCCGCCGGCCTCCGACACGAACCGGACCACGTGACGATGCAATCCGCGCTGGCGTACCTCGACCAGCCTGTCGTCGGTCCACTGCTCGAGGGGCTCCTGCCACGGCAGGTCGAGCAGGCCGACCGTCTCGTCGGCGGGGGGCACGAACAGGAACCGCATGGCGCCATCCTCTCGCGCATCCCCTGGGCGTGAGGCGCCGCTAGGTCCGGGTCACCTGGGCCACGAGGTGACGGGCCTTGAGCTCGGTCTCCTCCCACTCGCCGTCGGGGTCACTCCCCCAGGTGATGCCGGCTCCGGTACCGAACCGCAGCTCGTCCTCGGCGTGCCAGAAGGTACGGATGGCCACGGCCAGATCGGCCCGGACGGCGTCGGCGTCGACCCATCCGATGAACCCGCAATAGGTCTCCCGGCGGACCGGTTCGAGCGCGGCGATCTGCGTCAGAGCCGCCAGTTTGGGCGTACCCGATATCGATGCTGCCGGCGTCAGCGCGGACAGGATGTCGGGCCAGCCAACGCCGTCGCGCAGCTGCGCTCGCACCGTGGAGACGAGGTGGACCAGACCGGGGTGCTCTTCGAGCCGGCACAACTGGGGCACCTCGACCGATCCGATCTCGGCGACTCGCGCCAGGTCGTTGCGCGCCATGTCGACGATCATGACGTTCTCGGCGACGTCCTTGTCGAGCATCGCCGCTGCCGTGACCGCGGTGCCCTTGACCGGCTGGGTCGTCACGGTTCGGCCGTCGCGTGACAGGAAGCGTTCGGGGGATGCACTCACCAGCGCGATCCCGGCGACGGGGACCTGCACGACCGCGAAGTAGGGCGCCGGGTTGCCGGTCTGGATCCGCGCCGCGAGCCCGGTCAGGTCGCGCGCGCCGGGCAGTGCTGTGGACAGCCGGCGGCACAGGTTGACCTGATACACCTCGCCGTCTGCAATCGCCGACCTCACCCGGCGGACCGCCGCCGTGTAGCTCGCCCGGTCCATCGACGTCGCCCAGTCGCCGAGCAGGGGCTGCCAGGGCCGGCTGGTCGGCAGTGGCCCGGTGCGTACCTGGTCGAAGCGCAGGCACCGGAGCGATCCCTCGAAGCTCTGGACGACGACCCAGAACCCCTCACTGTCGAGGGCGGCCGGATCGCTGGTGGTGTCGACCAGGCCGGTCGCGAGGCGACCGGCGACATAGGCATAGGGCCGCGGCGTGTCGTCCGGCCCGGTGCTCACGCGACCACCCTCCCACCGGGTCTGATCAGGCCGGCGCCGCCCTGCGCGCCTGCCAGGTCAGTACAGCGGTCGCCGTCAGGCCGGTCAGCGCGATAGCGGCGGGCACCATCGGTGCGCCGTTGTCCGCGAGCAGTACGGCGTAGCCGGCGACCAGAGCGGGCAGCCAGCGGCGCAGCGTGCGGCGGTCGGTCAGGCAGACGGCGAGCACGTACGCCGCCTGCGCCCCGATCCAGTAGTACTCGAAGACCTGCGGGTCGATGCTCACCCGGACCAGCGCCAGCGTCGCAGGGATGATCCAGATGGCCAGGCGTTCGCTGCTCAGCAGGCGCGCGATGAGTACGCCCGCGCCGAGCGTCAGGGCCGCCTGAAGGAGGCGCCCGGACCAGCCGATCGACGTGCCGGCCCCGAAGAACGGCGCCAGCGCCGATGTGGGGGCGATCGGCCACGTCAACTCACCGGTGTGGACGACTCCGAACACCTGGAACGGCAGATAGACCGCGGCGCAGGCGCCGACGACACCGAGGGCCGGTTTGAGCACGCGGCGCATCGGACCTGGCCGGCCGAAGAGGACCGCGACCCCCAGCGCGCCCTGCGTCACCAGCGAACCGGCGAGGACGACGCGGCCGGCTGCGTGCCACATCTTGCCTGCCCTGACGTCGAGCGCGGCGTGGCACCAGAGAACGGCGATCAGCAACTCGGAGGGGTGACCGGACAGGTAGGCCTGGCTGGGCAGGCCGAGTACCAACACCAAGAGGCCGGCCGCCAGCTCTCGGGGTGCCGAGTCGACGTGGGGGAAGAACTCCCGGCTGGCCCGGCGGACGAGCCGTACGACGACGATGACGGTGCCCAGTTGGACCAGCATCGACAGCACCAGCAGCGGTGACAGCGCGGCCCCTTCGCTGAAGTCCGCGACCGCACCATAGATCGCGAGCAGGACAGGGCCGGCCTGCACCGCCTTGTCGGCAAAGACGTGCGCCCAGTCCGGGGACAGCAGCAGTCGACCGTCGGGCAGGAACAGCCCGACGTCGAGCGGGGGCTGCCCGGAGTCGGCGGCGACGCTGCCGACGGTGAGCAGGCAGAGGACGGCCCACCGGAATCGCAGCAGGGTGCCCACGAACCGCGAGTCGCGCAGCGTGGCGAGCAATCCGCCGGCCCGGGCCGCGAGGGCGGCCGGGGTGCTCAGCGGGGTGGTCTCCAGCCGGGCCGTCATCGGCAGAACCCTCCAGCGGACACGATTGCGGAGCGTCCCGGTGACCGGGGCGCTCTATTGCCCTCGGCGCCCGGGCCGGGGGAGTTGAGCCGACCGTCGCGTCTGCGGTGCTGCGGGTCCGGGATTACCGGTGGATGCCGCATTCGGTCTTGTCGGTGCCGGCCCACCGCCCGGAGCGCGCGTCGCCGCCCGGCGCGACCCACCGGGTGCAGGGCGCGCAGCCGATAGACGGGAAACCCTGGGCCACCAGCGGGTTGACGATGACGTCGTGGCGGGCGACGTAGGCGTCGAGGTCGGCCTGCGTCCAACCCGCCAGTGGACTCACCTTCACCTTGCCGCGAGCCTCATCCCAGTCGACGACGCGGGTCGTGCTGCGATTGGCGGACTCATCCCGGCGGATGCCCGACGCCCAGGCGTCGTAACCGGCCAGTGCTCGGTCGAGCGGGATCACCTTGCGCAGGGCGCAGCACAGGTCGGGATCGCGGGCGTACAACGCGGTGCCGTGGGTGTCGTTCTGCTCGGCGACGGTCTGGTCCGGCCGCACCGTGACCAGGTTGACGTCGACCGACGTCGCGACCCGGTCGCGGGTCTCGATGGTCGGGAAGAAGTGATATCCCGTGTCGAGGAAGAGCAGGTCGACGCCCGGCCGAACGCTCGCCGCCAGATGGGCCAGCACCGAATCGCGCATCGACGAGGTGATGCAGAATCGCTCACCGAACGTGTCCACCGCCCAGGCCAGCACGTCGCGCGGGTGGGCGCCCTCGAGTTCGTCGCCTGCCGCCCGGGCCAGTTGCTCCATGGTCATCGGGTCACCCCCGTACCGACCAGTCGCAGAACGAATGCGCGCAGGCAGGCGCCGCAGTGCCACTCACCTGCTGCCTCACCGTGCGGGACGATGTCCTCCTCGCCGCAGTACGGGCAGTAGAACGGCGGCGCGTGGCGGGTGCTCTGCTCGCTCATCGCAGCCACGCTTCCTCGGCCCGGCCGACGTAGCCGGCAAACCTTTCACCGGGCTGGCGGCGCTGCAGATAGCCGCGCAGCAGCCGCTCGATGTAGTCCGGCGCTTCGTCGGCGGTCACCCGCAGGCCGCGGAACTTCCGGCCGAAGGAGGAGTCGATGCCCAGATGGCCGCCGAGGTGCACCTGGAAGCCCTCGACCTGACTGCCCTTCGGGCCCGCCACGATCGAGCCCTTCAGACCGATGTCCGCGGTCTGGAAGCGGGCGCACGAGTTGGGGCAGCCGTTGACGTTGATCGACAACGGTTCATCGAAATCGGGCAGCCTTCGCTCGAGCTCGGCGTACAGATGCTGGGCTCGGGCCTTGGTCTCGACGATGGCCAGCTTGCAGAACTCCAGCCCGGTGCACGCCATGGTTCCGCGCCGGAACACCGATGGCCGGACCTGCAGGTCGAGCGCGGACAACGCGGCGATCAGGTCCTCGGTCCGCGCCGCGTCGACATCGAGGATGACGAGCTTCTGCTGTGCGGTGGTGCGGATCCGGCCGGAGCCGTACTCGTCGGCGAGGTCCGCCACGACCGAGAGCGTGGAGCCTGAGAGCCGCCCGGCCCGTGGCGCGAACCCCACGGCGTAGCGGCCGTCGCGCTGCGGGGTCAGCCCGACGTGATCACGCTGGTCGTGGGTCGGTGGCCGTGGCGCCGGGCCGTCGGGCAGCGGCTCGTCAAGGTATTCCTTCTCAAGCACCTGGCGGAACCGTTCGGTGCCCCAGTCGGCGAGGAGGAACTTCAGCCGGGAATGCGTCCTCGACCGCCGGTATCCGTAGTCCCGGAAGACACCGGTCACACCTGCCCAGACCTCGGCGACCCGGTGCGGTTCGACGAAGGTTCCGAGTCGCTGGCCGAGCTTGGGGTTGGTCGAAAGCCCGCCTCCGACCCACAGATCGAAGCCGGGATGGCCGTCCGGCCCGATCACGCCGACGAACGCCACGTCGTTGATCTCATGATGTGTGCAGTGGTCGGCACAGCCCGACATGGAGGTCTTGAACTTGCGCGGAAGGTTGCTGAAGGCCGGGTCACCCACGTAGCGGTCTGCGGTCTCCTGGATGAACGCGGATGCGTCGATCACCTCGTCCGCAGCGACGCCTGCCAACGGGCAGCCGAGCATCACCCGCGGAGTGTCACCGCAGGCCTCCGTCGTGGACAGGCCTACTGCCTCCAACTGTTCCCAAATGGTGGGAACGTCTTCTACTCGAATCCAGTGCAGCTGGATGTTCTGCCGGTCGGTGATGTCGGCGACATCGCGCCCGTATGCGGATGCGATGTCGGCTACGGCCCGCAGCTGGGCTGCGTCGAGCCGGCCACCGTCGATCCGGATCCGGAGCATGAAGAACTCGTCTTCGAGCTCCTCGGGTTCGAGCGCGGCAGTGCGGCCACCGTCGATACCAGGGGCGCGTTGTGTGTAGAGGCCGTACCAGCGGAACCTCGACCGCAGGTCGGACGGGTCGATGCTGGCAAAGCCGCGCTGCGAATAGACATCGATGATGCGCTGCCGTACGGCCAAGCCGTCGGAATCACGCTTGGCGCGTTCCGCGGTGTTGAGGGGCTCGCGATATCCCAGGGCCCATTGGCCCTGGCCAGAGATGGCCATGGGGGTGGTGCCTCCGTGAACGGAAAACCGTGCTGGACAGGACGCGTCGTCAGCAGGAGGCGAGACACACGGCGCTGCTGACCCGCTGCAGATCAACATGCAGTCGGGCAACCAGGCGGTCGCCGCATCGTGTCACCGGATGAGGGTCCCATACCGATGGGGCAGTGTCACCTGCCACGGCCTGACGGCGCGCAGCCGGGCGGGCGGAGGTCCTGTGCCATCATCGAGTTGTCAGTCGATCCCAACTGCCGAGACGAGCGCTGCGTGTCCGATGCCCGGCTACCCACTGCTGGTTGACCTCGACGGTCGGAGGGTGGTCGTGGTGGGCGGCGGCTCGGTGGCCGTCCGCCGGGTGCCGGCACTGCTCGCGGCGGGGGCACAAGTGCACGTGGTCGCGCCCGATGTTGCCGACGAAGTCTCTGCTTCGGGCGCCGTCGTGCACGCGCGGGAGTACCGCGAAGGCGACCTGGAGGGTGCTTGGCACGTGTTGACGTGTACGTCTGACCCGGCCGTCAACCGGGCCGTCGCTGCCGAGGCGGAGCACCGTCAGATCTGGTGCGTGCGTGCCGACGCGGCCGAGGGGGGCACCGCGCGCACCCCGGCAGTGGCCCGATCGGGTGCTGTCACCGTGGCAGTGAACGCCGGTGACGACCCGCGCCTGGCCGCGGCCGTACGCGATGCGATCGCGCTGCAACTCGACACTGCGCAGTTGCCCAGGCGCAGTCGGCGCAATCGCGACAGCGGGTCGGTGTCGCTGGTCGGTGGGGGACCCGGAGACGAGGGTCTGATCACCGTACGCGGCCGCCGCCTGGTCGCCGAGGCCGATGTGATCGTCGTTGACAACCTGGCACCTCGCGCCTTGCTGTCCACAGTGGACGATGATGTGGAGATCATCGAGGCAGGCAAGTCGCCGGGTCATCAGACCTTGACCCAGGACGAGATCAACGCAGTGCTGATCGATCGCGCTCGCGCGGGCCGGGCCGTCGTCCGGCTCAAGGGCGGCGATCCGTTCGTCTTCGGCCGGGGCGGTGAGGAGATGCTGGCCTGTGTCGAGGCGGGCGTCGACGTCGAGGTGGTGCCGGGGGTGACCTCCGCCATCGCGGGGCCGGGCTACGCCGGGATTCCGCTCACGCATCGCGGTGTCGCGGCAGACTTCGCCGTCGTCTCCGCGCACGTCGACCCATCCGTACCCTCGTCGACCGTCGACTGGGCGGCCCTCGCAGTCGGGCCCGCAACGATCGTCGTGCTGATGGGGGTGGGCAAGCTGGCCGAGATGACCGGAGAGCTGATCAGATTCGGACGGGCGGCGAACACCCCTGTCGCTGTTGTCCGCAACGCCACGATGCCCGACCAGACCGTCCTGGTCTCCACGTTGGAGCGTGTCGTCACCGATGCGGCGTCGGCCGGGCTGCGACCGCCGGCTGTTGTCGTCATCGGCGAGGTGGTCCGGTTGCGCGAAGGGATGCTCCGGTGAGCGCCGTACGTCCCGTGCTGCTCGCCGTCGCACACGGCACCCGCGATCCGGGCGGCATCGCAGTGATCACCGGGCTCGTCGATCGGGTACGCAACCTCGCTCCCGGTCTGAGGGTCGAACTCGGCTTCGTCGACCACGCGGCGCCGTCGGTGACGAGCGCACTTGCCCGCTTGGCCGCCGAAGGCGCTCCGACTGCCGTCGTGCCACTCCTCCTGGCGGCAGGGGCACATAGCAAGGGCGACATCCCGGCGGCGATACAGCAAGCGCGTTCGGAGCATCCCGAGTGGCTGGTGGCCTATGGCCGGCCGCTCGGGCCGCATCCGCTGCTTGTCGCCGCACTCGACCGGCAGTTGCGCGAGGCTGGTGTGGCACCCGACACCGCAGTGGTGCTGGTCGCCGCCGGCTCGGCCGATCCGGACACCAACGCCGACGCGGCCAAGTGCGCCCGCCTGCTGTGGGAATGGCGTGGCGGAGCGGCGCCTGTGGAGGCGGCGTACGCGGCGGCCACCAGACCCACCGTGTCCGAAGCCATCGACCGTCTCCGCCTGCTCGGCCATGCCGACATCGCGGTCGCGCCCTATCTGCTCGCTCCCGGCCGACTGCCGGCCAGCACCGATCGGGCCGAAGTGACGATGGCCGGCGTCCTCGGCGAGACCGACGAGGTGGTCCGACTCGTGCTCGAGCGCTATGCCGAGGCACTCGCCGGTGATCTGCGGATGAACTGCGATCTGTGCCGTTATCGCACCCCCTGGCCGGGGCGCGCCGCCGACGTCGGAGCACAACAGCAACCACACCGGCACCCGGCCGACGGTTAGCAGCACGTGCCTGCCGCGCCGCGGGCTCGGGCCGTGCTCTAATGGTCGAACGAATCACACGGCTGTGATTAGCCGGCCCTGTGTGGCCGCAGCGTGGAAGGAGGGGCCATGGACGCCGCCAACGACTCGACCTCCCCGCCGGATCTCGACCGCGTTGAGCGCGCACCGGGAGGCACCGGGCTCAACCGGCGCGACCGGGAGATCCTGGCCTTCGAACGCCAGTGGTGGAAGTACGCCGGTGCCAAGGAACAGGCGATTCGTGACCTGTTCGACATGTCGGGCACGCGCTATTACCAGGTTCTCAATGCCCTTATCGACCGTCCAGAGGCACTCGTCGCAGATCCGATGCTCGTCAAGCGTCTGCGGCGTTTACGATCCACTCGGCAGCGGCAGCGGTCCGCTCGCCGGTTAGGTGTCGACCTCTGACCAACTCGCCGAGTCAACCCGGAGCGCACCGGCCGCAGCCGCCAACGACGCCCAGGCGGGTGCGGCTTATCGGCGCGGCCCTGGCCGTGTTGCTGGTCAGTTCGGGAGTGGCCCTGCTGATTTCGGTCCGCGGACAGTCGGCTGACGGGAAGACGGCTGCGCCCCGCTCCAAGAACGTGGCGCGGTCGCCGTCGCCATCACCGTCGCCCATTGCCGCGGCACCCTCGCCAAGCGCTTCCGCCGTCGCGGCC
>JBAVXU010000137.1:0-2381 GCA_049698415.1 Mycobacteriales bacterium | reverse complement strand
GGTCGACGGCGCGCTGGTCGCACGAGGCAGTTGCGCCGGAACGGTTGTCGCGACGACGACGCGGTGCGACGATCCGACGCCGGATCCGGCCGGCAACGACCCGAGCTACCCCCCGCCGACCAACCCTCTCGTCTACCGGGCGGTGCCCGCATGCGGTGCCGCTGCGACCGTGACGTTCGCGCCGGGCTACTACGACGACGCCGCTGCGCTCACCGCCCTCACCAGTGGCGGCTGCAGGAAGACCATGCACTTCCCGGCCGGCGTCTACTTCTTCGACTTCCACAACGGCGCCGGAGCCCCGCTGCCGAACGGCCCGCACGTCTGGACCGTCGACGACGCCAAGACCGAGGTGGTCGGCGGCACACCCAAGGACTGGAGCCCCGCCGGCGGCAACCCCCCGATCCCCGGCTCGTGCGTCAGCCCGTTGGATGCATCATCGAACGGAGGTGTGCAGTTCGTGTTCGGCGGCGACAGTCGCCTGGACGTCAAGAGGGGCAGGGTCGAGCTGTGCGGGCAGTACTCCGCGGGCCGGCCGCCGATCGCGATCTACGGCATGAAGAACGGTGCCGATCCCGGGTCGTCCGGTCCGGTCACCGGCAAGACCGACGGCACCGGCACCAGCACCGGACCGGAATTCGCATCTCCCGAGAGAGTCACCGAGGCCGACTCCTTCTCCAGTGACGCGGACATCACCGCAGGTGCCGCGCCCGTGACGTCCCAACTGGCGCTCCAGGGGTTCACGCCGCCCGTGCTGCCGGCCGGTTCCATCCTCACCAAGGCCGAACTCGTGGTCCGGCACCGCGAGCAGAGCGCCACCGATTCGATGCTGCAACGCCTCGAGGTCACCCTCACACCCACACGATCCGCGGCAGCGACCATCAACAGCCCGGTGCCGAGATACACCGACGGCTTCGGCGGCGGTGAGTTCCACGAGGACACGATCGACGTGACTGCGGCGCTGGCCGACGAGGTGCATGGGCACGGCCTGAACGGGCTGCAGGTGACGTACGCCGCGACAGTGGCCGCCGGTCAGTCGGTGACCGAGCGGCTGGACTCCGTCCAGCTGATGCTGACCTGGACGCCGCCAGCCGTCCGCGGTGAGACCGAATCCGTCGACGGTGGGTCGAACTGTGTCGCAACCGCTGGGAGCGGGGGTTGCGCCCTGATCAAGGCCCGTCCGGGCAACCCCTCACCGACCAGCACCGACTTCTACATCCAGGGCACTGTCTACGCCCCGGCCGCCCTGGTCGATGTCCAGCTTGAGGGGGTCACCGCTCCGGTGATCGCCGTCGGCATCGTCGTGCGCGCCCTCAAGATCGCGCTGACCGCCGATCCGGCCTACGCCTCGTCGCCGACGATCAGCGTTCCCGACCCGGCGGCAGGAGGTGCCCCCAGGCCGCTGGAGGTGTACTTCCGGGCCTACACCTGCCCCGGGGGGCAGCGGGCCGGTTGCACGCCGTCGGACACACCCTCCGGCACGGCGTGGGCGAGGTACCAAGACCCCGACATTTTCGCGCCGACACCGCCGTACGACGATGTGACTGTTCTGGCCTGGGCCATCAGGACGACGTGACGCAGGGTGAGCGGACTAGTCGCGAGCCATGAAGAAATCGCTACGTCAACTAGTCAAACGGGTAGTCCTATGCAATCCTTTCGGCCGATACCTGGCATAGCCCAGGAGCGGCAGAGTCGATGCCGCTACTTGCGGCAGTAGCTGCGCATGCATGCCGTTATTTGTCCGGACACGACCAGCAGAAGGGTACGGCCAATGCTGCAGCGGGGCCGGGGGGCAAGAACGGCCGACGACGGATTCACGCTGATCGAGCTGTTGATCGTGATCGTGATCCTCGGCGTGCTCGCCGGAATCGTGGTGTTCGGGGTCGGGCAGTTCCGCGACGACTCCAAGACCGCCGCCTGCGCCGCCGACAAGAAGACGGTCGAGGTCGCTGCCGACGCGTACGACGCGAGCACTGGGGAATACCCGAGCAAGACGCAGCAACTGCTCGACAAGAGGTTTCTCGCCAAAGATCCGCTGGGCGTCTACGTGTACGACGTCAATGCGAAAAGCATCGAACAGACCGCCTGTAGGACTGGACCGTAGCTGCATCGACAGACCAAGGCACCTGGGGGCTTGGTATGCCGCACGCTCGACACGAGCGGGTCGGCCACGATCGGGGATTCACGCTGATCGAGTTGCTGATCGTCATCGTGATCATGGGCGTGCTCGCCTCCGTCACGGTGATGGGTGTCAGCCAGTTCCGAAGCGACTCCAAGACCGCCGCTTGTGACGCCGACCTGCACAACGTGCGGACGGCGGCCAACGCCTTCCAGGCCGGCCACGGTGGCAAGTTCCCGGCCAGCCTGGGTCAGCTCACCGACGC
>JBAVXU010000136.1:0-8752 GCA_049698415.1 Mycobacteriales bacterium | reverse complement strand
CCTCGACCCTGCGCTCCCGGCCTTCGAACGTGGGATTGGTCCCGACCGAGATGGCCGCCGCCTGGCTCCGCCCGGCCTGGACGAGGCGGCCGGCGTAGACCCCGTCAGCCGGGACCGCCGCGTGGGGCAGAGTCTGGAGGTTGGCGGTGGGATAGCCCAGATCGCGTCCGCGCATGTCACCGCGGACCACGATCCCTTCGAGGCGATGGCTCCGGCCCAGAGCACGGGCTGCCTCGGCGACGTCACCGGCATCGATGCAGGACCGGATGAAGGTCGAGGAGTACGTCGTCGAGCCGGTGCGCTCGATCGGCACCCCTTCGGTGGCGAAGCCGAAGCGGGCTCCGAGCTCGGTGAGTTGCGCAACGTCGCCGGCGGCCTTGTGGCCGAAGCGGAAGTTGTCCCCGACGATCACCGTCGCCGCGTGCAGGTCCTCGACGAGGATCTGGTGCGCGAACTCCGCCGGGCCGAGGCGGCTGAACTCCTGGGTGAACGGCAGGACGCAGAGGACGTCGACGCCGAGGCCTTCGAGCAACTCTGCCTTGCGGCGGGCCGAGGTCAGCATCGGCGGGTGGCTGCCCGGACGGACCACCTCCGCCGGGTGCGGGTCGAAGGTCAGCACCAGGCTGGGCAGGCCGGCACTGCGCGCCCGCTCCACGGTGCGGCCGATGATCACCTGGTGGCCGAGGTGCACACCGTCGAAGACCCCGATGGTGGCCACACAGCGACCCCAGCCGGCAGGACGGCCCTGCACGCCACGCCAGCGCTGCACGCCACACCTCCTCGCCGTCACCGGTTTGGCAAGCCGATCACCGGGGATTTTAGCCAAGCCATCGGCTGCTGCGGCATCCGTCATGCCACGACCGGACGAGGCCGTCGCCTCGGGAAACGGAAGGTACGCATGTCCTCGACCGAAGACAGAGCCGGCCGGCAGCTGTCCAGGCGCGGCTTCCTTGCGCTCGGTGCCGGAGCCGGCGCCGCCGGACTGCTCGCCGCCTCTGCCTGTGGCGGCAAGTCCGCAACCAGCGCCGGCGGCGGCGGCGGCAAGGCGTTCACCGGGAAGTACGACGGGCCGAAGTTGACGCTGCAGTACTGGAACGGGTTCACCGGCGGCGACGGGCCGACGATGAAGAAGATGGTCGAGGACTTCAACGCCGCCCACCCGAACATCGACGTCAAGATGACCACCATCCAGTGGGCGGACTACTACCAGAAGGTGCCGGCGGCAGTGCAGACCGGCAAGGGACCCGACGTCGGCATCGCGCACCAGGACGCGCTGGCCGGCCTCGCCGCCCGCAAGTCGATCCAGCCGCTGGACGACATCGCCAACGAGTTGAAGCTGAGCGAGGGTGATTTCGTCTCAGCGATCTGGAAGGGCGGGATCTTCAACGGCAAGCGTTACGGCATCCCGCTGGACGTGCACTCCCTGGCCCAGTACACCAACACGACCCTGACGGCCAAGGCCGGCGTGGGCACCGCCCCGAGCACTGCCTCCGACTTCGAGGCCGAGATCGCCAAGCTCAAGAGCTCCGTACCCAACCCGTTCTGGATGCCGTCGCTGTGGCCCGCGCACCTGATGTTCATGTCCCTGATCTGGCAGTTCGGCGGAGAGCCGTGGGCCGACGGGGGGCATAGCGCCGGCTTCGACTCCGACGCCGGGGTTCACGCGCTGGGCTGGATGGTCGACCAGGTCAAGAAAGGAGCGAGCCCTAAGAACGTTGCCGTCGACACGCAGTACAACGCGTTCAAGAACGGCCGCAACGCGGTGACCTGGGATGGCATCTGGCAGATCAACGACCTCAAGACCACCGCGCCGAGCCTGAAGTGGAAGCTGTCGTTCATCCCGCAGATCGGCGACAAGCCCGCCGTCTGGGCCAACGGGCACAACTTCATCCTCGCCAATCCGCGCACGATCGACCAGAACAAGCAGACGGCGGCCAAGGTGTTCATCGCCTACATCAGCAGCAAGTCGGTGGAGTGGGCGAAGTCCGGGATGATCCCGGCCCGCAACAGCATCCGCGACACCGCGGAGTTCAAGGCCATGACCCAGGCCGAGGTGGCCAAGGGCGCCGACAACATGCACTTCCTCCCCCCGGTGCCTGGCTTGGGCGATGTGCAGGCCCAGACGCTGGAAAAGGCCGTCAACAAGGCGGTCCTGCTCCAGCAGTCACCCAAGGACGCTCTGACCTCGGCCGCCAAGGCAGCGAACAAACTGCTCGAGGAGAACCGGAAGAAGTACGGCGGCTGAGTCTGTGACCACCGTCCTGGAGCAGCCCTCCGCGACGAAGACCGGTGTCGTCAACCGGCCAAGGCGTGGCGGAGGGTGGACGCCGTACCTGTTCCTGGCGCCCTACGCCGTGCTGTTCACGGTGTTCATCCTCGGCCCGATCGTGCTCGGCATCTGGATCAGCCTGCATGCCTGGGATCCCACGCTGCCCGGCAAGCCGTGGGTCGGGCTGGACAACTTCAAGGACCTGTTCAGTTCCGACTCGTCGGTGTTCGCCGAGTTCTGGCGCAGCATGGGTGCCACCGCGATCTTCACCGTGTTCAGCGTGCCGTTGCTCGTCGTCATCCCGTTGCTGGTGGCCATGCTGATGAACGCGCGGTTTCCCGGGCGCAACTGGTTCCGGGCGATCTACTTCGCGCCGTACGTCCTCGGCGTCGCGGTCATCGGCGTGCTGTGGCGGTACATGCTCGATGGCAACTCAGGGCTGATCAACCACTACCTCGGCGTGCTGGGCCTGCCGGACAACATCGCCTGGACCACGTCGGTGCCCGCGGCGTGGGTTGCCCTGATCGGCGTGACGGTGTGGTGGACCCTGGGGTTCAACGCCGTCATCTACCTCGCCGGACTGCAGGACATCCCCGCCGAACAGTACGAAGCGGCCAAGGTCGACGGCGCCAACGGCTGGCAGCGCTTCCGCCACGTCACGCTGCCAGGCCTGCGAGAGGTCCGGCAGTTCGTCATCATCATCACCATCCTCGCCTCGGCCAACATGTACGGCCAGTCCCGGATGATCACCCAGGGCGCACCGGGGGACAAGACCAAGACCGCGATCTACTACATCGCCGACAAGGGCCTCAAGAACGGCGACATGGGCAAGGCGGCGGCGATGAGTTTCGTACTCACCGTGTGCCTGCTGATGCTCAGCACCGTGGTGTTCTGGATGTTCCGGGAACGGAAACGGGCATGAGCGCCGACGTCGAGCGCAGCCGCCGTCGGATCGGTCCGAAGCGGGTCGCGCAGTATCTGCTGTTGATCGTGTTGACCGCGCTCTTCCTCAGCCCGCTGATCTGGATGGCGGTCACGTCGTTCAAGACACAGGCAGATGCCATCTCGCCGCACCCGCAGTGGATCCCCGCCCATCCCACCGTCAACGCCTACTCCTCGACGCTGGGAGCGAGCGACACCCCGGTGCTGCGGTGGTTCGTCAACAGCATCCTGGCCGCATCCGGCCAGGCGGCCCTGGTCGTGGTCACCGCGTCGATGGCGGCCTACGCGCTGGCCCGGATGGAGTTCCGGGGTAAGCGGGTCGCGTTCGCGATGATCGTGTCGACGCTGTTCGTCCCCGGCGTGATCCTGATCATCCCCAACTACGAGATCGTCAGCCGGCTGGCGTGGCTCGACAGTCTGCCGGCGCTGATCGTGCCCGGCGCGGCGAGCGCGTTCGGTGTGTTCTTCCTCCGGCAGTTCTTCCTCGGTCTGCCGCTCGAACTCGAGGAGGCGGCGCTGCTCGACGGTGCGGGTCCCTGGCGCATCTTCAGATCCGTGGTGCTGCCGCTGTCGAAGCCTGCGCTGGCAACGCTTGCCCTGCTGGCGTTCCTCACAAACTGGAACGACTTCCTCTGGCCGGTCTACGTGCTGTTCAGCGCATCGAACCAGACCCTCCCTTCCGGGCTCGCGACCCTGCAGAGCGCCAACGCGGTGCGGTACGACCTGCTGATGGCGGGCGCGATGATCGCTGCGGTTCCCGTCCTCATCCTGTACGCATTCGCGCAGCGCTACGTCATCGAGGGCGTCTCGCGTACGGGGCTGAAGGGCTGATCGGCCCGCGCGCTCAGGCCGGTCGCAGGACGACCAGGGGCCGGGCGTCCCCGCCGCGGTCCTCGACCAGCGCAAGCGCGACCCCGTCCGGTCCGAACACCGCGTAGGTGCCGGTCCTGCCCGCCGCCGGCAGGCTGCGACCGTGGGAGAGCAGCATCGCCTGCTCTGCGTCAACGTCGTGCCGCGGGAAACTCGCCGCGACGGCGTCCGACAACCCGATCAGGACCGGGGACGGCAACTCCGCCAGCGCCTCCAGCGTTCTCGCCGCGGAGAGGTCGAACGGGCCGACCCGGGTGCGTCGCAGCCGGGTGACATGGCCGCCGACGCCCAGGGCCGCGCCGAGGTCGCGCGCGATCGCGCGGACGTACGTGCCGGTCGAACAGTCCAGCGAGATGTCGATGTCGAGGGTGCCGGGCTGCTCGCGCCGCACATCGGCCAGTTGAAGGCGGCTGATGGTCACCCGCCGCGACTTGAGGTGGACGTCCTCCCCCGCCCGCACCCGTGCGTAGGCCCGCTTGCCGTCGACCTTGACCGCGGATACCGAAGAAGGCACCTGATCGATCTCACCGACGAAGCCGCGCAGCGCGGCTCTGACGTCCTGCTCGTTGACCGACCCGGCATCGGCCGTCGCCGTCACCTCGCCCTCGGCGTCGTCGGTGACGGTGGATTGCCCCAACCGCACGGAGGCGTCGTAGGACTTCTCCGTCAACGCCAGCAGGCCGAGCAGCTTGGTGGCCCGCTCGATGCCGAGGACGAGGACGCCGGTGGCCATCGGGTCGAGGGTCCCGGCATGCCCGACCCGGCGGGTTCCGGCCAGCCGCCGGACCCTCGCGACGACGTCGTGCGAGGTCATCCCGGCCGGCTTGTCGACGATGCACAGGCCGCCCGAGGTCAGCTCACGTCCCACGGACACCGGGATCCGCGAGTCCCACCCGGGCGACATCGAGGGCGTCCCGGAGGAGCTTGACGACACCGTCGAGCGACCCCGTTGCGGTGAAGCCGGCCGCGAGAGCATGGCCGCCGCCGCCCAAGGAGACGCTGACCTGCCCGACGTCGAGGCGGCCCTTTGACCGCAGCGACACCGCCCAGCTGCCGTCCGGCTGCTCCTTGCACACTGCGGCCACCTCGGCTTCGCGCGCGGTTCGGATGACGTCGATGACGCCTTCGACCTGCTCGATGCCGACCGATCGCTCGGCCAGATCGGTGAGCGTGGCGTAGGTCCAGACGACGCCGAGACCGGCCGCTGCTTCGGGCTCGAGCACGGTGCGGGAAAGAACGGCACCCAGCAGGGACACCCAGGCGAAGGGGTGCGAGTCGTACAACTCGCGGGCGATCAGGTCGTGCCTGATTCCGGTGGCGAGGAACCGGGCGGCGAGGTGGTGCACCTGCGGCGTGGTCGCGGCATATCGGAACGAACCGGTGTCGGTGCTCAGCCCGGTGTACAGGCAGGCGGCAACATCGTGATCGATCTCGGCACCGAGGCGGTCGAGCAGGTCGGCGACCACGACGGCGGTGGCCGCCGCGGTCGTGTCGACGAGGTGGATCGTGCCGTAACCGGTGTTCGATGCGTGGTGGTCGATGACGACGACCTGCTTGGCCGTCTGGACTCGGTCGGCGAGGTCGCCGAGCCGGTCGGCACTGCCGGTGTCGAACGTGATCAGCACGTCCGGCGCGGCGGGGGCATCCTCGGGTCGCACCAGTAGATGCTGCCCGGGCAGGTGGCTCAGCGTGTCCGGCAGCCGCAGCGGCTCACTGAAGGACACCGCGACCCGGCGGCCGCGGGCATCCAGAGCCAGAGCGAGACCCAGAGCACTGCCCAGGGCGTCGCCGTCGGGGTTGAGGTGGCAGACCAGCAGCATGTCGCCGGGTGCGCCGATCGCGGCGATGGCGGCCTGCCAATCGGCCTCGGACGGAAGCGGCACCGTCACGGGGATTCCTCCCGTCGCGGTGCCGCGTCACCATCGTCCTCGGCGTGGCGGTACGGATCGGCGTCGCCGGCCGGGGTGGCACCGGCGGCGGCACGCTGGACCTCGGCGTCTGCCCGCCGGGCGCGGTCCAGCAGTTCCTCGATCTGGCGGGCGTTGTCGGGAATCTGATCGGTGACGAAGCTCAGAGTTGGTGTGAACTTGATGCCGGTCTGCCGGCCGACCTGGCTGCGCAGCACGCCCTTGGCGCTGTCGAGCGCGGCCGCAGTTGCCGCGTGCTCCTGCGCGTCGCCGAGGACGGTGTAATAGACGGTCGCCTCACGCAGGTCAGGGGTGACCTTGACGTCGGTGAGAGTGACCATGCCCAGCCGTGGGTCCTTGACCTGGGTGCGCAGCGTCTCCGCGACCACCTCGCGGATGCGTACGGAGAGCTTGCGGGCGCGCGGTGCGTCAACCATGGTCGGCGAACTCCTCATCAATCGAACTCGTCAACAGCCGGCGCACGGACAACAACTCCAACTCCGGGCGCCCCGCCACCAGCCGCTCGCAAGCGTCCAGCACATCGCGAACATGCCGCGCCTCAGCCGAGACCGCAGCCACCCCGACCTCGGCCCGCCGGTGCGCGTCGAGGGCACCGACCTCGCCCACGGCGACGCCGAGCCGGCGCAATGCCGCCAGCACGGGCCGGACGGCGGACCGCTTCTGCTTCAGCGAGGTCACATCAGGCGGCAACTTCAGATCGAACACCGCCGATCCGGTGAACATAGCCTTCCCTTCGCGATGTGCCGCGAGTGGTTACGCCCTCACCTTTTCCTGCAGCTCGAACGTCTCGATGACGTCATCAGCCTTGATGTCGTTGAACGACCCAAGTCCGATGCCGCACTCGAAACCCTCGCGCACCTCGGTCGCGTCGTCCTTGAACCGCTTGAGCGACTCGACCGTGAGGTTGTCCGCGACAACAGCACCGTCCCGCACCAAACGCGCCTTGGAGTTGCGCCGGATCGTGCCGGTGCGCACCTGGCAGCCGGCGATGTTGCCGAACTTCGACGAGCGGAAGACCTCGCGGACCTCCGCCGTGCCCAGCTGCACTTCTTCGTACTCGGGCTTGAGCATGCCCTTGAGTGCTGCCTCGACATCGTCGATCGCGGCATAGATCACCGAGTAGTAGCGGATGTCGACGTGCTCACGCTCGGCCATCTCTCGCGCGCGGCCCTCGGGTCGCACGTTGAAGCCGAGGATGACCGCGTCGGAGGCGCTGGCCAGGTTGACGTCGTGCTCGGTGACCGCACCGACACCGCGGTGGATGATGCGTAGCGCCACCTCGTCGTCGACGTCGATCTTGAGCAGCGCATCTTCGAGCGCCTCGACCGAACCGGACACGTCGCCCTTGAGGATGAGTGCGAGCTGGGTCTTCTCGCCCTCCTTGAGCTTCTCGAAGATCGACTCGAGGGTCGGCCGGCCGCGGTTGGCCGCCAGTTGGGCGTTGCGCTCCCGGGCCTGCCGCTGGTCGGCGATCTGCCGGGCCATCCGGTCCTCGCGAACGACCAGGAAGTTGTCGCCGGCACCCGGGACCGAGGTGAATCCGAGCACCTCCACCGGCCGCGACGGGCCGGCCTCCTCGACCGGACGGCCGTGCTCGTCGAGCATGGCCCGGACCCGGCCGAACGCGTCACCTGCAACGACCGAGTCGCCGATGTGCAAAGTGCCGCGCTGGACGAGCACGGTAGCCACCGGCCCGCGACCTCGGTCGAGGTGACCCTCGATCGCGACACCCTGGGCGGGCACGTTGACCGGGGCCTGCAACTCCAGGGCCGCATCGGCGGTGAGCGCGATGCCCTCGAGCAGCGCGTCGATGCCGAGGCCTTGCTTGGCCGAGACGTCGATGAACATCGTGTCGCCGCCGTACTCCTCGGCGACCAGGCCGTATTCGGTGAGCTGACCGCGGACCTTGGCCGGGTCGGCGCCCTCCTTGTCGATCTTGTTGACGGCAACCACGATGGGCACGTCCGCAGCCTTGGCGTGGTTGAGCGCCTCGATCGTCTGCGGCTTGACACCGTCGTCAGCGGCCACCACGAGCACGACGATGTCGGTGGCCTGTGCGCCACGCGCACGCATGGCGGTGAAGGCCTCGTGACCCGGGGTGTCGATGAACGTGATCGTGCGCAACTCGCCGGACTCGGAGATCTTTGCCGGCACTTGGTAGGCACCGATGTGCTGAGTGATGCCGCCCGCCTCGCCACCGACGACGTCGGTCTCGCGGATCGCGTCCAGCAGTTTGGTCTTGCCGTGGTCGACGTGGCCCATGACGGTCACGACCGGCGGCCGCGCGATCATGTCGGCGTCGGCGTAGTCACCGTCGAACTCGAGGTCGAACCGGGCGAGCAACTCGCGGTCCTCGTCCTCGGGACTGACGATCTGCACCTCGTAGTTGAGCTCGGCACCGACCAACTGCAGGGTCTCGTCGGTGCAGGACTGGGTCGCTGTCACCATCTCGCCGAGGCCGAACGCGACCTGGACGAGCGAGCCGGGATTGGCGTTGATGCGGTCGGCGAAGTCCGACAGCGATGCGCCTCGGGGCAGTCGTACGGTGGATCCGTCGCCGCGGATGACCGCCGAGTCCATCGTGGGTGCGGACAGGTTGTCGAACTCCTGACGCCGCTGCTTCTTGCTCTTGCGGCCACGCACCGGTCCGCGACCGCCGGGCCGCCCGAATGCACCTGCCGTGCCGCCACCGCGACCACGGCTGCCACCACCGCGGAAGCCTCCGCCACCGGGCGGGCCACCG
>JBAVXU010000135.1:0-4592 GCA_049698415.1 Mycobacteriales bacterium | reverse complement strand
GGGCAGCAGATGACGACCGCGTCGGAGGCCGTTCCCGTGCCCGGCACGCCCAACTCGTGCAGCGCCTGCGTCTTGGCCTCGGTGGCCGTGACGACCGCGTTGACCAGCGCAGGATCGCTCAGTGGTGCCGGGAGATGACACACGAGGTTGATGGTGCCGGGCACCCACTCGGGGTCCGAGCCCTCGTCGCCGGCCGCCCAGGTGGGGACGAGCAGGCCAACAGTCGCCGCGCAGCCGACGTCGCGGTCCTCGGCGTAGGCCACGTCCCCGACGCGCGCCGCGGTGAGCAGGCCGATCCCGGCGCCGGGTGCCAGTCCGAGTTCGGCCGCGACCTGCGCCATGTGTTCGGCCGGATCGCGGCGACCGTAGTCCAGGGCCACCTCGGCGTTGATCGCCCACGAGCCCTGTGCGAACCCGCCGCCGAGGACGGCGGTCGAGATGGTGCGCACCGGCGGGTCGAACCGCCAGACCAGCACCGGACGGCGGCTGCCGTCCGCATCGCCGTAGGCCAGCAGCTCCGGCCGCGCGATCTCACTCGTGGGCACGGCGCTCCCGCAACGGGAGTACGGCGGGACGGTCGCCGTCATGGATGATCCGCACCCGCGCGCCGTAATACAGCGCCAGGTTGTCCTCGGTCAGCACTTCGCTGGCCGGCCCGTCGACGACGATGCGACCGCCGTCGATGAGCACCAGGCGCTCGGCGTACTGCCCGGCGAGCGTCAGGTCGTGCATCGTGCTCACGACCGTCAGCCGATGTTCGCGTCGCAGGCGGTCGACGAGTTCGAGCACCTGCTGCTGGTGACCGACGTCGAGTGCGGTGGTCGGCTCGTCGAGCAGGACGATGCTGGCTCCCTGAGCGAGCGCGCGGGCGATCAGCACCCGCTGGCGCTCGCCACCGGAGAGGGTTTCGACCCGTCGGTCGGCGAACTCGAGCAGTTCGAGGTGGTTGAGGGCGTCGTGCACTGCGGCGAGGTCGTGCGGACCCTCTCCGCCGAGCGCGCCGATGTGCGGGGTCCGGCCGAGCAGGACGTAATCGAGCACCCTGGTCGCTTCGGGGATCACCGGCGACTGGGGCACCAGCGCGACCAGCCTGGCCCGCTCCCGACGCGGCAACGAGGCGGCCGGCCGGCCCGCCAGGTGCAACTCGCCGCCGCCGGGAACCAGCCCGGCGATGAAGCGCAGCAGCGTGGTCTTGCCGGCACCGTTGGGGCCGACGATCGACAGCCACTGTCCCTGCTCGACGTGCAGGTCGATGTCGCTGAGGATGACGCGCTTTCCCAACGAGACCGTGACCGATGCGCAACCGATCATGACGCTGCCCCGTGTCGTCGCGAGGACCGGAGGATGAGAACGAAGAACGGCGCACCGAAGAACGCCGTCACCACGCCGATCGGGATCTCTGCCGGCGAGGACAGTGTCCGGGCGAGCAGGTCGGTCGCGCACAGGAACGCGCCGCCGAACACCACCGACAGTGGGATCACCACCCGGTTGCTGTGTCCGGCGAGGAGTCGCACCGTGTGCGGGACGATGATCCCCACGAACGCGATGAGGCCGGACACGGAGACCGCCGCGGCGGTGCCCAGGGATGCGGCGATCACGATGATGAGTCTGCTCCGTCGCGCATTGATGCCCAGGGTGCTGGCCTCGTCATCCCCGACCGCCAGCACGTCCAAGGTGCGCCGGTGGATGAGCAGGACGACCCACGACAGCACGGAGTACGGCAGCAGCACGCGCACCTCGTGCCAGCCGCCGGTGCTCAACCGGCCGAGGATCCACGAATAGACCTGGCGGATCGTGTCCTGGTTGCGCTGTTGCACGTAGGTCTGCAGCGCCGTGAGGAAACTGGTCACCGCGACCCCGGCTAGGATCAGCGACGCCGTCGAGGCACGTCCGCCACCGGAGGTGCCCAGCAGGTAGGTCAGCCCCACCGCGGCGAGGGCTCCGACGAAGGCGGCCAGAGGGGCGCCCCACGGCGTCGGCGAACCGTCGGCCGTCCCGGCGATGACGATCGTCACGCCGAGCCCGGCACCGGCAGCCGCGCCGAGAAGGTACGGGTCGGCGAGCGGGTTGCGGAAAACTCCCTGATAGCTGGCGCCGGAGACCGCCAGCGTCGCGCCGACGAGCAGCCCGAGGATGACTCTCGGCAGCCGGATCTCCCGGATGATGGCCACCTGCTGGACGGTGAGATCGGTCGGCTGCCCGAACAGCTCCCGCACCACGTCGACCGGTGAGACCGGGACCGGTCCGATGACCAGCCCGGCGACGACAGCCGCCAGCAGCGCCGCAGCGGCGGCCAGCAGCCAGGGCCAGCGCAGCCCGGCCGGCCGCAGCGTGACGGTGCCGGTGCTGCTCACGTGGCCGGGACCGCCTTGATGGCCGCGATGATCCGCTTGAGCAGATCGACGATGCGTGGGCCCCAGCGGCTGGCCACGTCATCATCGAGCGGCACCACGTGGTTGTTGCGTACGGCCTGCATGTTGGCGAACCCGGGCCGCTTCGCGTACGTCGCGGCGGATTGCGCGCAGCACCTCGTGTCGGCGAGGAACACCAGGTCGGGGTCGGCCTTGACGAGGTACTCCGCCGACAACTGCGGATATCCGCTGCCGCTCTTGTCCGCCGGGTCGGCAACGTTCTTGAGTCCGGCGAGATCGTAGATCTGCCCGATGAACGTCTGCGATGTGACGGTGTACAGCGTGTTGTCGAGTTCGTGGAAATAGGTCAGCTGGTGATCACGCCGGGGCAGGTCCTTCAACGCAGTGGCGATGCCGTCGCGCATGTCCTTCACCAGCCGGTCGGCGTCGCCCTGGTGGCCGGTCGTCACGCCGAGCTGCTTGATCTGCCGGTAGGTGTCGTCGAGGTCCTTTGCCGCCGGGGCGACGAGCACCGGGATCTTCAGCTTGGCGAGCTGCTCCTTGATGCCCTTGGTGTCCTCGGCGATCACGACGAGGTCCGGCTGCTTGTTGGCGATGGCTTCGGCGTTGGGCTGATAGGCCGACAGGTCGGTCTTGGGCGCTTCCGCCGGGAAGTTGGAGTTGCTGTCGGCGGCCACCACCTGCTTGCCTGCCTTGATCGCGAACAACATCTCGGTGGCTGTGGGCGAGAGCGAGATGATCCGTTGCGGGCTCTTGGCGGTGGCTTGGGCTTTGACCTCCGTCGGTGCCGCGTTGCCGCATGCCGCGAGCAGTGCCAATGCCACTACTGCGGCGGCAGACTTGAAGGTCACTGTGGAACTCCTCATGTGTCGGCGAGAGCTGGGACGCTCGACAACAGGGGAGCCCTGTCATACGAACCGCGGCCCGTCCTCGAGGCTGGTTCTTCGGCGACCCGGCAGGCGACCTGGCTTGCCCCTGGCCGGACGGACCGACCGGGGGACCACAGTTGCGGGACAGCACCGGACTCACACCGGTTTCGCTGCCGGGAAGCAGACATCCGGACGGTACGGTTCGGACTCCTCGGCCGTCAACTCACCGGGCGAGCCCTGCCGACAGCCGCATCCGACTTGCACCGGTTAGCCTGCAAAGCACCGTCGACGAGGAGACAAGACATGCCCTGGACATGGCGCTACCTGACCGTGAGCGGTGACCCGGCGAGCCCGGCGAACTCCGAGCCGTTCCCGACCCAGGCCGATGCCGAGTCATGGCTCGGTGAGTCCTGGCGGACGCTGCTGGACTCCGGGGTGGAGCGGGTGGCCCTGATGCAGGACGGCCACGAGTCGTACACCATGCCGTTGACCCCCGCCTGACACCTGCGGCACCGACTCGGGTTACGGACGCCGCTTCGGGCTGGTGGTCCTCGCCGGGTCTCGTTCGACGACCGGGTCGAGGATGTCGTCGATCCGGCGCATGAGTTCGGCCTCGAGCACCACACCGGAGGCCTTGACATCCTCGCGTACCTGAGCCGGGCGCGACGCCCCGATGACGGCGGCCGAGACGTTGTCGTTCTGCAGCACCCAGGCGATGGCGAGTTGCGGCAGTGTCAGCCCGGCGTCGGCGGCCAGTGGCTCCAGCTTGCGCACCCGGCTCAGGACGTCATCGGACAGGAAGCGGGACATGAACTCGCCGCCACCCCGGTTGTCCGCGACCCGCGACCCGTCGGGCGGCCGCTCGCCGAGCCGGTACTTGCCGCTGAGGATGCCCTGCCCGATGGGGGACCAGACGAGCTGGCCGACACCCCGGCGCCGGCACAGCGGCACCACCTCGGACTCGATCACCCGCCACAGCATGTTGTACTGCGGCTGGTTGGAGACCAGCCGGTCGATGCCCATCTTCTGAGCCAGCCGTAGCGCGTCGGAGATCTCGGTCGCCTTCCACTCCGACACACCGACATAGAGCACCTTGCCCTGGCGGACCAGGTCGTCGAATGCCCGCAGCGTTTCCTCGAGCGGCGTCTCGTAGTCGTAGCGATGCGCTTGATAGAGGTCGAGATAGTCGGTGCCCAGCCGGCGCAGCGACGCCTCGCAGGAGCGGATGATGTGCTTGCGCGACAGCCCCCGGTCGTTGGCGCCCGGCCCGGTCGGCCAGTAAGCCTTGGTGAACAGCTCGTAGGAATCTCGTGGCACCCCTTGCAGGGCCCGGCTCAGCACGGTCTCGGCC
>JBAVXU010000134.1:0-5497 GCA_049698415.1 Mycobacteriales bacterium | reverse complement strand
TGAACATCGTCTCGACCCCGGACAAGAACGTCATCACCGTCGAGGATCCGGTCGAGTACCGCCTGCACGGCGTCAACCAGGTGCAGACGAACAACAAGGCCGGCCTGACCTTCGCCTCTGCGCTCCGCTCGATCCTGCGCTCGGACCCGGACGTGGTCCTGATCGGTGAGATCCGCGACCACGAAACCGCCCAGATCGCCATCGAGGCGGCGCTGACCGGTCACCTCGTTCTGTCGACGCTGCACACCAACGACGCCCCTTCGGCGGTCACCCGGCTGGTCGAAATGGGCATCGAGCCTTTCCTGGTCGGATCGGCCATCGACTGCGTGCTCGCCCAGCGGCTGGCGCGCAAGCTGTGCACACGCTGCAAGGAGGCCTTCCAGCCGACCGCTGAGCAGCTGAAGGTGGCTCGGTTCCCCTGGCCCGACGGCGAGGAGCCCCCGAAGCTGTTCCGCGCGGTCGGTTGCTCCGCCTGCGCCAAGACCGGCTATCAGGGTCGGCTGGCCCTGCACGAGGTCATGAACGTCTCTGAGGAGATCGAGCGCATGGCTGTCGAGCGCGAATCCGCGGCCGCCATCATGAAGGTCGCGCGCGAACAGGGCATGAGCACGCTTCGCGACGACGGCCTGGCCAAGGTCCTCAACGGGATCACCTCGATCGAGGAGATCTTCCGCGTCGTCGTATAACGGGTCTCCTGGCGAGGCAGGCGGCAGCTTGTCGCGGCATTCGGCTCAAGTCAGGGCGGCAAACCGTCGAGTCCAGGGTGTGGCCGGGACTGCCTCGGCCTGACATTGGGGGCTTTGGTGAACTTGTACGACGACGAAACGGCGTCCGAGGCCAGCCCCTTTCTGGCCCACCTTCCCGTGACCGTCGCTCCGCTGCCCGAGCGGCCGCGGACCGTCGAGCCTGTCATTCCGGCCGCCCGCGAGGGCGCCGGCCAGCGTCGATCGACCGAGCCTGATGCCTCGACCGAGTCGATCAACCTTTTCGCGTTGCTCGAGGCGATGGTCGAGGTGGGCGCATCGGACCTGCACATGACCGCCGGAGCTCCGCCCTCGATCCGGCTGCACGGCTCGCTGCAACACGTGCCCGGCTACGCGCGGCTCACGCCGCAGGAGATCCAGCGGGTGTTGTACGCCATCCTCACCCAGCAGCAGCGGGAGCGCTTCGAAGAGGCCCTTGAGCTGGACTTCTCGTTCGCCATCCCGGGCCGATCCCGCTTCCGCGTCAACATGTACCGCCAGCGGGACGCGCTGGGCGCGGCCTTCCGGCTCATCCCACACGAGACCAAGCCGCTCGAAGACCTCGGCATCCCCGAGATCGTTGCCAGCTTCGCCGGCCTCGCGCGCGGATTCGTTCTCGTCACCGGACCGACCGGATCGGGAAAGTCCACCACGCTCGCCTCGCTGGTGGACCTGGCGAACCGCACCCGAAGCGACCACATCATGACTGTGGAAGATCCCATCGAGTTCCTGCACGCCCACCAGAAGTGCATGGTCAACCAGCGCGAGGTCGGAGAGGACACGCATTCCTTCCAGAGCGCGCTCAAGCACGTCCTTCGCCAAGACCCCGACATCATCCTGGTCGGCGAGATGCGTGACCTGGAGACCATCTCGGTGGCACTGACCGCGGCTGAGACCGGCCACCTGGTCTTCGCCACCCTGCACACCGCCGACGCCGCGCAGACCATCGACCGTGTCATCGACGTCTTCCCGCCGCACCAGCAGCAGCAGGTACGCGTACAGCTCGCCGGCACGCTGCAGGGTGTGGTGTGCCAGTCGTTGTGCAAGACCTCGGACGGCTCTGGACGGGTCGCGGCTTCAGAGGTCCTGGTGGCCACCCCGGCCATCCGCAACCTGATCCGCGAGGGCAAGACGCACCAGATCTACTCGGCCATGCAGGCCGGTGGGAAGTTCGGGATGCAAACGATGGACCAGTCCCTTGCCGAGCTCGTCAGGCGCGGACGTATCACCCACGACGTCGGGCTGCAGACATGCCATCACGTCGAAGACTTCAACCGGCTGACCGGCCAGGGCTGAGAGGCGCGGGAAGATGCCCACGACGTTCGATTACTCAGTGCGTGACCGCAGCGGCAAGCTGATCAATGGCTCCCTCGACGCGGAGACGCCGGCCATGGTGGCCAAGAAGCTCGCTGCCATGGGTTACGCCCCGCTGTCGATCTCTGAAGCCAACGCGGGCATGAAACGGGAGCTGAAGATCCCCGGCTTCGGCGGCAGCGTGAAGCTCAAGGATCTGGCGGTCTTCTCTCGCCAGTTCGCGACGATGATCGACTCGGGGCTGTCTCTGCTACGTGCGCTGACGATCCTGTGCGAGCAGACCAGCAACAAGGCGCTCGCCGCGGTCCTCACCGACGTGCGCAACGACGTCGAGTCGGGAAACGCCCTGTCGGCATCGATGGCCAAGCATCCCAAGGTGTTCCCGCCGCTGATGATCAACATGACCAAGGCGGGTGAGATCGGCGGGTTCCTGGACCAGACGATGCTGCAGATCGCCGCGAACTACGAGTCCGAGGTCAGGCTGCGCGGCAAGGTCAAGGCAGCGATGACCTATCCCGTCGTCGTCTTCGTGATGGCGATCCTCATGTGCACCGGCATGCTGATCTTCATCGTTCCGGTGTTCGCCGGCATGTTCAAATCGCTCGGCGGCGAGCTGCCGACTCCGACAAAGATTCTTGTCGCGTTGAGCGGATTCGCCAAGATCGGTGTCCCCTTCGCGATCGTCGGGATCATCGTCTTCATTCTCCTTTGGCCGCGGGTCAAGAACCACGACCGGGTCCGCAACGTCCTGGATCCGCTCAAGCTCAAGTTGCCGGTGTTCGGCATGCTGTTCCAGAAAATCGCGCTGAGCCGCTTCGCCCGCAACCTGGGCACCATGATGCGTTCGGGTGTGCCGATCCTGCAGAGCCTGGACATCGTGGCCGACACGTGTGGAAACGTCGTACTCGCCAGAGCGGTTCGCGAGGTCCAGCAGAGCGTTCGCACCGGTGAGTCGCTTACCGGCCCGCTTGCCAACCACAAGGTGTTCCCACCGATGGTCGTGCAGATGATGGCCGTCGGTGAGGACACCGGCGCCCTGGACACCATGCTGATGAAGATCAGCGAGTTCTACGACCAAGAGGTCGAGGCCACGACCGAAGCGCTGACCGCACTGATCGAGCCCTTGATGATCGCGGTCCTGGGCGGAATGGTGGGATCCATGATCATCGCGCTCTATATGCCGATCTTCAAGGTCTTCGACCTCATCAAGTAGGACCTACAAATCTCTCTGCCGAAAGCCCTCAAGTAATCGGGCCGACAGGTCGATCCATTCCCTGTCAACGAGCACGCAGGCCAGTCAGGGCAATCCCGCCGCAGGGTGGGGGAGCACAGCCAGGAGGGCGCACCCGCGCCCCGCCCAGCTACCTGGTCGGCTCCCCATCGGAGCCGAAATGTCACGAGCGGCTCGCACTAAGTCCTGAAAGGGGCAAGTAAATGCTCGCTCGCATGCGCAAGTCGATCGAGGAGAAGGACGAGGGTTTCACCCTCATCGAGCTCCTGGTCGTCATCATCATCATCGGCATCCTGGCCGCGATCGCGATCCCGGTCTTCCTCAACCAGCGCAAGAAGGGCTGGGATGCGGAGGCGAAGTCAGACCTGCGCAACGCAGCCACGGCTGAGGAGACCGTGCTCACCGACAACAACGCCTACACGACCACCGTTGCGACGCTGGTCACTGCCGGCTTCAAGTCGTCGGCCAACACGACTCTCACGGTTGTCTCAACCCGCGGCACGGGTGCACCCGCCGCCGGGGTCGACAGCTATTGCTTGAAGGCGGTGTCGAAGTCGACCACCAACTTCTACTACGACAGCGCCGCCGGCGGCATCTCGACCACCGTCTGCACCTGAGTCTGATCGGATCGGCTCACCGCTAGCTCACCGCCGAGGCGGGCGCACCAGCGTCCGCCTCGGCGTTTCATCCGATCCAGCTCCACCCCGATTGCAACTACCTGACACGGCCTCAGCGAAGGGAAGCCCTGATGCTCGCTCGAATGCGTAAGTCGATCGAGGAGAAGGACGAGGGCTTCACCCTCATCGAACTCCTGGTCGTCATCATCATCATCGGCATCCTCGCAGCGATTGCCATCCCGGTGTTCCTGAACCAGCGCAAGAAGGGCTGGGATGCGGCGGCGAAATCGGACCTGCGCAACGCTGCGACCGCCCAGGAGACCTGGCTCACCGACAATGGCGTCTATTCCTCCTCGATGGGTGTCGCCGGGTCGCCAGGAACGTTGCTGTTCTCCGTCGGCTTCAAGCAGTCCGCTACGACAACGTCGATCACCGTGGTCTCCACCAGGGACACGGTCGGCACCGTGATGGTGAGCCCGGCGCAGGGCAGCGGCAGCTACTGCCTGAAGGCTGTGTCGAAGTCGGGGACGTCGTATTGGTACGACAGCGCCAACAGCGGCTTCGAAACCGTCGCCTGCACCTGAGCATTTGCCCGATCCTTCGCAGTCACGCCAAGCGAGAAAAGAGGCATGGTGATCAGCATTCGCAGGCCGCTCGAGACCGAGGACGAGGGCTTCACCCTCGTCGAGCTGCTCGTCGTCGTGATCATCATCGGCATTCTCGCCGGGATCGCGATACCGGTGTTCCTGAACCAACGCAAGAAGGGCTACGACGCCGAGGCCAAGGCGGACCTGCGCAACGCCGCCAGCGCCCAGGAGTCCTGGCTCAGCGCCAACAGTGCCTACACGCTCGCGGCGGCCGACCTGGTCACCGTGGGATGGCGGTCATCACAGAACACCACCTTGAGCGTCATCTCCACGCGCGACGGTGCCGGCATCGTGGCCATCGCACCCGCCGTGAGCAGTGGCAGCTACTGCCTCAAGGCGCAGTCGAAGTCGGGAGGCGCCTTCTACTACGACAGCGCGGCCGGTGGGCTCAAGACCGCGGCGTGCACCTGACCCGGTGGTGGCCCGGTCCGGGCACTCCTGTCCTGACCGGTGCGCGCTGCTCAAGTGAACGAAATCGCCGCCGATAACCAAGCCGCCAGCCCAACTGATCCGGGAGCGTGATACAGGTGACAGCCTCAGCGCTGGTCAAGCGCGGTCGCCGGGCTGGGCTGCGCCGACTGCGCCCGCCCGACGACGGGTTCAGCCTGGTCGAGATCATGGTCGCCATCGTGCTGTTCGCGCTCGTCTCCTCGGCGATCGTGACCATGCTTGCCGCGGCGCTCGGCATCGGCCGTACCAACCGACAGCGCGTCGTCGCGGCTGATCTGGCGAGCAAGGACCTCGAAACCACCCGCAACGCGCTGAAAGCCGGCGTCACTCTGCCCCTCGGAAAGAGCAGCACGTCGGCCACCGTCGGCGAGACGACATACACCGTGACGCGGACGACCAGTTGGACCAGCCTCGGCCAATCCGGTGACGCCTGCAGCGGCGGTCTCGGCATCGGCGTCGCCTACCAGCGCATCAGCGTGGCCGTCACCTGGGCAC
>JBAVXU010000133.1:0-3724 GCA_049698415.1 Mycobacteriales bacterium | reverse complement strand
AGTCGGTCCACTCGCCCTTGCCGTAGCCGTGGAAACGCAGGTGCAGGAAGACCAACTTGCTGACCTGCTCGACAACGTCCTTGGGGAAACGCAGCGCGGTCAGTCGCCGGCGGGTGAGCTTGGCCCCCACGCCCTCGTGGTGATGGAAGGACACCCCGCCGGCGGCTTCCTTGCGCCGGGTCGCGGGCTTGCCGATGTCGTGCAGCAATGCCGCCAGCCGCAGCACCAGGTCGGGTCCGTCCTCTTCAAGGTCCATCGCCTGCTCGAGCACGATCAGGGTGTGGTCGTAGACATCCTTGTGCTGGTGGTGCTCGTCGATCTCCATCCGCAGCGCGGGCAACTCCGGCAGCACTTCGGCAGCCAGTCCCGTGGAGACGAGCAACTCCAGGCCGGTACGCGGGTCCGCGGCGCACACCAGTTTGGACAGCTCGTCGCGTACGCGTTCCGCCGAGATCCGCTTGATCTCGCCGGACATCGAGGTCATCGCGGAAAGGAGGTCGGCATCCACCGCGAACTTCAACTGCGCGGCGAACCGCGCTGCCCGCATCATCCGCAGCGGGTCGTCCGCCAGCGAGTCCTCGGGGCGCCCGGGGGTACGCAACCGCTTGGCGGCAACGTCATCGAGTCCGCCGTACGGATCGATGAAGTCATGCCCCGGCAGCGACACGGCCATGGCGTTGACCGCGAAGTCGCGCCGGAGCAGGTCGTCCTCGAGGCGTTCGCCGTAGGTGACGGCCGGCTTGCGGCCGACCCGGTCGTAGGCGTCGGCCCGAAAGGTGGTGATCTCCAGACGCAGGCCCTCGCGCTGCGCCCCGACGGTGCCGAACGCGATGCCGGTGGTCCAGACAGCCTCGGCCCAGCCCTCGACCAGGGACAGGATCTTGTCCGGAGGCGCGTCGGTGGCGAAGTCGAGGTCGTTGCCCAGCCGACTGAGCATCGCGTCCCGGACCGAACCACCGACCAGATACAGGACCTGGCCGGCTGCCGTGAAGCGGGCACCGAGATCGTCTGCGACGGGAAAGACCCGCAGCAGTTCGGTGACGGCGTTGCGTTGAGCTTCCGTCAGGGGGCTGGCCACGACGAGTCAGCCTATCGGTGGCTCGCCGATCCACTGGTCGCCGATCAAGTCGCTATCGTCGGGACATGGCCCGCCGCAGCGAACAACCCCGACGGCAGAAGGGCCGTCGGCCGCGGCTGCGCAGGGTCGAGGAGTTCTCCGCAGGTGGCCTCGTCGTCCAGGTGAGGGCCGCCAGCACCGACGGGGCGCTCATCGGGCGGGTCGACCGCCGGGGCCGGCTGCTGTGGTCACTGCCCAAGGGGCACATCGAGGCCGGCGAGACCGCCGAACAGGCGGCCGTACGCGAAGTGGCCGAGGAAACCGGGATCACCGGCCGCGTCGTCGGTCAGCTGGGAACCATCGATTTCTGGTTCGTCGCCGAGGGCCGCCGCATCCACAAGACGGTGCATCACTACCTGCTCCTCGCCGAAGGCGGTGAGCTCTCCGACGCGGACGTCGAGGTGAGTGAGGTCGCCTGGGTGCCGCTGGCCGAGATCGACGAACGGTTGGCCTACGACGACGAGCGGCGGCTGGTGGCCAGAGTGCCGGGGCTGCTCGAGCAGACCGCGTAGTGACGGCACCGGAGGGGATCGGTCGGGCCAGCCGGGTGATGGCCCTCGGGACCATCGCATCGCGTGGCACCGGGTTCCTGCGCAGCCTCGCTTTGGTCTACGTCCTCGGACTGCAACTCGTGCCGGCCGCGTACAACGCGGCGAACACCCTGCCGAACATGGTCTACGAGTTGCTGCTCGGCGGGATCCTCACCAGCGTCTTCGTACCTCTGATCGTCAAGTCGCAGCGCGAGGATGCCGACGGCGGTGTCGCCTATACGCAGCGGCTGCTCACTCTGACCCTCGTCCTGCTCGCCGCGGCAACCGCCATCGCCGTGCTCGCCGCGCCATTACTCGTGAGCCTGCAAGGATTTGACTCCGGTCCGCAGCGCGACGTCGCCGTGACACTGGCGCGGCTGCTGCTGCCCGAGATCCTGTTCTACGGCCTGGCTGCGGCCCTTGCTGCGGTGTTGAACAGCCGCGGCCATTTCGCCGCTCCGATGTGGGCACCCGTCGCCAACAACGTCGTCGTGATCGTGACCTGTGTCGTATTCCTCGCGCTCCCCGGTGCGGAGTTGCTGACACCCGACGCCATCACCACGCAACAGATCCTCGTCCTCGGCATCGGCACGACACTGGGCATCGTCGTACAGGCAGCGATCCTGTGGCCGGTGCTGCGACGGGTCGGCTTCCGGTGGCGGTGGAGCTTCGAGCCGCGCAACTCCCGGCTCGGTGAGTTGGGGCGCCTGGCCGGCTGGATGATCGCCTACGTCGCCGTCAGCCAGGTCGGGGTGATCGTCATCCAGCGCCTGGCCGTCCGAGTGGAGCGGGCACATCCGGACGCGCCGGGGCTCAGCGTTCTGGTCAACGCCCAACTGCTGTTCATGCTCCCGCACGGGGTGGTGGCGGTGTCCCTGATCACCGCACTGCTGCCGCGGATGAGCCGGGCGGCCGTCGACGGGAGGTTGCGCGACGTCGCCGGCGATCTGGCGCTCGGCACCCGGCTGGTGTCCGTCGTCCTGCTCCCGATCACCGCGGCGTTCATCGCACTCGGGCCGGCGATCGGCATCCTGCTGTATTCGTACGGCCGGAGCACGTCCGACGACGGCCGCGACGTCGGGCTGGCGCTGGCGGCCGGAGCGCTCGGACTGCTGCCGTTCGCGGTCAGCCAGATGCAGATCTTCGCGTTCTATTCGCTGCGCGACACGCGTACGCCGGCCCTGGTCAATATCGTCGTCGTCGGTGCCAAGGTGCTCGTCGACCTGGTGCTCTACGTCACCGTCCCACCGGAGAACCTCATCCAGGGCCTGATGTGGGGCAACACGGTGTCCTATGTGGTCGCCGTGGTGGTGACCGGGATGCTCCTGTCGCGCCGTCTCGGCGGCCTGGAAACCGCCCAGGTGCTGCGTACGGTCGTCCGGCTGACGCTGGCCGCGGCCATCGGCGGGCTGCTGGCGTTCGGGGTGGCGCAGGGGCTGCGAGCCCGGTTGGGTGAGGACCTGCTGGCGGCGGTGATCGTGCTGCTCGCCGGATCGGGGCTCGGCGCGGTGGCCTACCTCGCGGTGGCCTCACGCCTGAAAGTCGCCGAGGTGAGCCAGGTGATCGGGCAGATCGGCGGCCGGCTCGGCCGTTAGCTCAAGTTCGGGCATATCTGCGCCGACTGGGACAGGGTGAAGAAGTCTCGCGGCAATGACCGCGGCGATGTGGTGCTGGGCTGGCTGGCCAAGGTCGCCGTCGGCCTGACCATCCTGGGCATCATCGGCTTCGACGGCATCGCGCTGCTGCACACGCAGTTCACGGTCTCCGACACCGCGAACCAGGCGGCTGTCGCAGCAAGCCACACCTGGCAGGACACCAAGGACACCAAGGCGACGTTCGCGTCTGCGGAGGCCGTCGCCGCCGAGGCGGGGGCGACCGTACCGACGAAGGGCATCGAGATCGCTGCGGACGGCTCCGTCCGGGTGACCTTGCACGAGACCGCGCATACCTTCTTGCTTTCTCACCTCGGCGGCCTCAAGTCCTTCGCCGACCTCACCGGGCACGGAACAGCGCAGCCGGCGATATGACAGGCCGGTCCGCCCGGCTGGGCTCAGTGCTGCTCGCAGCGTTCCTGGCC
>JBAVXU010000132.1:0-11975 GCA_049698415.1 Mycobacteriales bacterium | reverse complement strand
CTGTTGCTGTTCGCCGTCATCCTCGTCCTGGGCTACCTCGTCGCCCGGATGGTCGCCCGGATCGCCAACCGGGTCCTGATCCGGGTCGGGTTCGACCGGGCCGCCGAGCGCGGCGGCGTGACCCGGTCCTTGGCCCGCAGCAGGTACGAACCGCGCGGGCTGGTCACCAAGTTGGTGCATTACACCGTGCTCCTCCTGACCATGCAGATCGCGTTCGCCATCTGGGGACCCAACCGGATCAGCACGCTGCTGGACGGCGTCGTGGCCTTCCTCCCCCGAGCCGCGGTGGCGATCGTCATCGTCGTCATCTCGGCCGCGATCGCTCGGGTGGTCCGTGACGTGGTGAGCGCGGTGCTCGGTGGGCTGTCGTACGGCCAGGTCCTGGCCAACGTCACCTCCGGCATCGTGTTGTTCCTGGGGGTCATCGCGGCACTCGACCAGGTCGAAGTCGCGACCACCGTCACCCTGCCGGTGTTGATCGCCGTACTCGCGACCATCAGCGGCACCATCATCGTCGGTGTCGGCGGCGGCCTGGTCCGGCCGATGGGGCACCGCTGGGAGGAGTGGCTGACCACCCTGCGGCGCGAGGTCAACGCGGTCAGGGTCGAGGTCGCCAGTCGCCACGAGACCTATCCGCTGCCGACCGACGACGAGGACAGCCCGATCAGCGCTGCCCATTCCTCGGCCACGTCTGCGTCGCCCGGCTCCAACGGGTCCACCGCCGGCCGGTCCGGCCGCTGATCCGGGCCGGGCAGGAGCGCGTGGCCACCGAGGCCGGCTACTCGGCCACCGCGCTGCCCCGAAAGCTCGGCATCGGTCCGAACTCCCGAGTCCTGCTCGACGGTGCACCCCAGGGATTCACGCTCGAACCGCTGTCGGCGGGCGTGACGGTGCACACGAGGGGCAGCGGCGACCCGTACGACGTCATCGTCTGCTTCTGCCCGGACGGGCGCCGCCTGGACGCTCGCTTCGCCCCGCTCACCCGACGGCTCACGACTGCAGGCGGGCTGTGGATCTGCTGGCCCAAGCGAGCCAGCGGGGTGCCGACCGACCTCGACGAGAACGCCGTGCGCGAGTTCGGACTCGGCGCCGGTCTGGTCGACGTCAAGGTCTGTGCGGTCGACTCGGTGTGGTCCGGGTTGAAGTTCGTGGTGCGTCTCAGGGACCGTTGAGCCCATGCCGGACTCTCAGGTGGACGTCGTCGTCATCGGTGCCGGGCACAACGGCCTGGTTGCTGCCGCACTGCTCGCCCGGGCAGATCTGACGGTCGACGTGCTCGAAGCCGCCCCGGTGATCGGCGGCGCGTGCCGCACCGAGTACCCGTTCCGCAACGCGCCGGGGCTGGCCGCCTCGACTGGTGCCTACCTGCTCGGGCTGATGCCGCCGGAGCTGCCGGAACTGCTCGACATCTCGCTGCCGCTGGTCCGCCGCGACCCGCACTACTTCCTGCCGACCCTCGACGGCCGCCATCTGCTCCTCGGCGGCGACCGTGCGCAGTCGCGGCGGTTGTTCGCAGAGTTCTTCACCGAGGCCGATGCCCGGGCCGACGAGGCGCTGGCGACCGAGATCGGCGCCCTGCGGGACGACCTGGCCCCGGCCTGGGTGGCCGAGCCGATGCCGGTCGAGGAAACCGCCGAGCGGTTCGTCCGGGCACCCTTGCGGGAGGCCTTCGTCGACCTGGTGCGCGGATCGGCGATGGACTACCTCTCCCGGTTCGGGTTCGTCTCCGAGACCGTCATGGCGATGTACGCCGTCACCGACGGCATGCCCGGACTCACCGGGTCGCCGTGGTCGCCGGGCTCCGGGCACAACTTCCTGGTGCACAACATGTGCCGGCTGCCCGGCGCAGGTGGCACCTGGATGGTCGTACGCGGCGGCATGGGAACGGTGACGACCACGCTGGCCACCGCAGCGGCCAAGGCCGGTGCGCGGATCGAGACGTCGTGCCCGGTCACGACGATCACGGTCGACGGCGGCCGGGCCAGCGGCGTGGTCACGGGCGACGGTCGGCAGATCATGGCTCGAACCGTCCTGTGCTGCACCGATGCCTTCCGGATTCCCGGCCTGCTCGGCGGCTCCACCCCGGCAACCCTGACCGACCGGGTCGTCGAGTGGGCGCGGCGCTCTCCGGGCCAGACGATGAAGGTCAACCTCGCCCTGTCGGCGCTGCCGAAGTTCGCCGCGCTGACCGAGGAGCGCGGGCAGCACGGCACGACGGTTCACCTGCTCCCTCCGCCTGCTGCCGATGGCAGCGTGATCACCGCGCTGCGGCAGGCGTTCGACGCCGGCACCGCGGGTCGCGTCGACGTCGTCCCCCCGCTGGAGTGGTACCTGCATTCCACTTTGGATCCGTCACTGCGCGACGACGCCGGCAACCATTCGAGCGCGTTGTTCGTACAAGGGGTGCCGCACGAGCCCGCCGGATCCTCGTGGCCGGCCGAGAAGGACGGCTACGTCGGCCGACTGCTCGACGCGCTGGAGGGCTACGCCCCGGGCTTGCGCGAGACGATCGTCGATGTCGACGCGATGACGCCGCCGGAGATCCGCGAGCACTTCGGCATCACCAGCGCCAACATCCATCACGTCGACAACGCCATCTCGTTCGTCGACCGGATGCCCTACCGGGTGGGCGTCGACGGGGTCTACGCCGGCGCCGCCGGCTGCCATCCCGCCGGCTCGGTGATCGGCTGCGCCGGACACAACGCGGCCCGGGCGGTGCTGGCCGACCTCGCCTGATCAGGTCAGTCCTTGCGAACGACCCGTTCGGCCGCGCCGGGCTTCCAGACCGTGATGATCAATCCGCCGCCGCCGATCTCCACCGCGGACCCGCCGGTGATCGCAGCGGCGAAGAAGCGGTCGAACAGCTGCCCGCGCAGGTCGAAACCGTTCTCCTCGAACAAGTCCGTGGCGAAGCGCTGGTGCAGCGCCGGGTCCCGGACGTCCTCGGCGATGCCCCACAGCTTGGCGTCGCCGTCTGTGACCTGCGAGTCGATCGTTGCCGTGTGCAGGCAGAAGCGCGGATCCCGGTCGAGGTCGCGGAACTTCGTGGTCCCCGGCATGCCGATCAGCCACAACTGGTCCTCGAACACCCGCGGCTCCATCGGGCTGATCCGCGGGAAGCCGTCGGAGCGCAGCGTGGCCAGCATGCACAGGTTGCCGGCAGCAGCGTGGCGGCGGGAGAAGATGGCCGCGATCATGGGTGCGGCCTCGGTGAATTCTCTCCACGTGACCATGGGCATCACGCTATGACAGATCCAGCCCCCTTCCCGCACGAAACCTCCACATCGGAGCGCCCGGGAGTGCCCATGCGGCGTACCCCGCCGCCCTAGGCTGCGGACATGGCCGACGCTCGTCGCATCGTGGTCGTCGAGGACGACGACACGATCGCCCATGCGGTGCAGACCAGGCTGAGTGCCGAAGGCTTCGACGTACGAGTCGCAAGCGACGGCCCCAGCGGGGTGGAGCTGTGCGCGGAGTTCGACCCGCACCTCGTCGTGCTGGACCGTCTGCTGCCCGGCTTCGACGGTTTGGAGGTGTGCCGGCGGATACAGCTCGACCGCCCGGTGCCCGTCCTCATGCTCACCGCTCTCGACGAGGAGACCGACCTGCTGGTCGGCCTCGCCGTCGGCGCCGACGACTACCTGACCAAGCCGTTCAGTCCGCGCGAGTTGGTCGCCCGGATCCGCGCGGTGCTGCGGCGGGTCGAACGATCGACCGGACACCAGGAGGGTCCGATCATCCACGTCGGCGACATCGAGATCGACACGATCGAGCGACGCACCCGCTTCAAGGACGTGGAGGTGCATCTCACCCCCACCGAGTACCACTTGCTGCTGCGGCTGGCCGAACGCCCCGGTGAGGTGCTCAACCGCGACCGGCTGCTGCAGGACGTCTGGGGCTGGGTCGACGGGACGTCGGCCACCCGGACCGTCGACAGTCACGTACGCGCATTGCGACGCAAGCTGGGCGACGGGGTGGTCCGCACCGTGCACGGCGTGGGATACGCCCTGGACACGCAGTGAGGCCGCTGGACCGGCTCCGCTCGATCAAGGTCAAGCTCGGCGTCGTGATCGTCGCCGCCATCTCGGCTGCGTACGCGGTGAACGAGTTCGGTCTCGCCCTCGAACTGTCGTTCAAATTGCGGATCCTGATCGCCCTGGCGCTGAGCCTCGCGGTCGTGCAGTTCCTGGCACACGGGATGACCTCGCCCTTGCGCGACATGGCGGCCGCCACCCGCGCGATGGCCACCGGCGACTACACCCGGCGGGTCCGCGCCAGCTCCCGCGACGAGGTCGGCGAGCTCGCCCACGCGTTCAACCGGATGGCCGCGGAGCTCGCCGTGGTCGACCGGCAACGCCGGGATCTGGTGGCCAATGCCAGCCACGAGTTGCGTACCCCGATCACGGCATTGCAGGCGCTGTTGGAGAACCTCGTCGACGGCGTCGAGCAGGCGGATCCGCGCTCGCTTCAGGTCGCGCTCGAGCAGACCGAGCGCCTCGGTCGGCTCGTCACCGAACTGCTCGACCTGTCCCAGCTCGAATCGGGCCGGGCGCAGATCATCGCCGAGACGGTGCCGCTGAGGGACTTCGTCGCGCAGGCGGTCAGCGAGGCGAGCCTGGCCGCGCGCGACGTACGCCTGTCCTCGAGCGTCGAGCCGGCCGACCTCAGCATCGAGGCCGACCCGGCCCGGCTGCACCAAGTGCTGGCCAACCTCCTCGACAACGCCTCACGGCACAGCCCGCCCGGAGGGACGGTGACGGTGAGCGCTCGGGCTCGCGATGGTGGCGTACGCCTGGCGGTCGCGGACGAAGGCCCCGGGATCCCCTTCGCGGACCGGGATCGGGTGTTCGAGCGCTTCTCGCGACTCGACGATGCGCGGGCATCCCGCGACGGTGGTGGCGGGCTGGGCCTGGCGATCGCCCGCGAGGTTGTCGAGCTGCACGGAGGGGTGCTGCGGGCCGAGGAGAACGCTCCGTCAGGCTGCCGCATGGTGGTCGACCTTCCGGCCGGAAGACCACCGACAGGTCCGGTCGGGACTGGTCCGCTCCCTGCCTGAGGCGCAGCCACCCACCCTCCCCGGTGAGAGCCGTGCCGATGATGCCGGGCAGGATGGCCCCACGCGCAGCATCGAGGAGGCCACCGCGTGGCGAAGATGGACGGCACGGTCACCATCTCAAGGCTCACCAAGCACTTCGGCTCGGTCAGGGCGGTCGACGACCTGTCCTTCACCGTGAAGCCCGGGACGATCACTGGATTCTTGGGTCCGAACGGGGCGGGGAAGACGACAACGTTGCGAATGCTGCTGGGTCTGGTCAAGCCCAACAGCGGCACCGCACGGATCGGCGGCAAGGCCTACGCCGAACTCGACCAGCCGATGCACATGGTCGGCGCGGCGCTCGAAGCGGCGAGCTTCCACCCGGGTCGTCGCGCCCGCGACCACCTCAGGGTGCTGTGTGCCGCCAGCGGCGTACCCGAGAGCCGTGCCGACGAGGTACTCGCCCAGGTGGGGCTCTCCGAGGTCGGCAAGCGCCGGGTCAAGGGCTTCTCGATGGGCATGCGCCAGCGGCTCGGTCTCGCTGCCACTCTGCTGGGTGACCCGCAGGTGCTCATCCTCGACGAGCCGGCCAACGGTCTCGATCCCGAGGGCATCAACTGGCTACGCGGCTTCCTGCGCCAACTGGCCAGCGAGGGCAGGACCGTCCTGATCTCGAGCCACATGCTGTCGGAGGTCCAGCAGACAGTGGACAACGTCGTGATCATCGCCCACGGGAAGCTGATCCGCTCCGGGCCGCTCTCAGAACTGATGTCGTCGACAGTGCATTCGGTCCGGGTGCGGAGCCCGCAGCTTGCCGATCTGCGCAAGGCCCTCGACCAACGCAAACTCAGGGTCGAGCCGGACGGGCAGGACGGCCTACTGGTGCACAACTCCCAACCCGCCGACGTCGGCCGCCTGGCCTTCGCCAACAACATCGAGTTGCACGAGTTGACCGCGGCCACCTCCGACCTCGAACAGATCTTCCTCGAGCTCACCGCCAGCGAAGCAGGTGTCCGGTGACCAACCTGATCCGTGCCGAGATCCTCAAGCTGCGCACCACCCGCACCATGTGGGGTCTGCTCATCGGCCTCGTGCCCTTCGTCGCGCTCAACGCGTTCATCAACTTCGCGACGTACGCGTTCACCGACCGCAAGGCTGCCGCGCGGGCCGGCGCCTCGGTGCCACCTGAACTCACCGATCCGCAGGCGATCCGGGGCGTGCTGTCCGGAGCCATCTCGGCCAAGACCCTGGTCCTGGTGCTGGGCATCCTGGTGATCACGTCGGAGTACCGCCACATGACCGTCACGCCGACGTTCCTGGCAGCCCCCCGACGCAGCCTCGTCGTCGCAGCCAAGCTGATCGCTGCAGCCATCGTGGGAGCGGTCTTCGGCATCATCGCCGTGCTGGTCGCGATCATCACCGGATACATCAGCTATGCCTTCAAGCACGAGACGTTCACGCCGTTCGTGGCCAAGAGCCCGCAGGCGATACTCGGGATCATCCTGGTGATCACGGTCTACATGGTCATCGGCATCGGCGTGGGCACGCTCCTGCGCAACCAGGTGGCCGCCATCCTGGTCGCGCTCGGCTGGACCCTGGCCGCCGAACTCGTCGTGACCGGGCTGCTGAGCCTGTGGAGCCACGGCCAGTCGATCTACCGGTTCTTCCCCGGCAATGCCGCCAGTGCGATCACCGACCAGTTCCAGGGTGGGTTCCACGGCTTGCGGCCCTGGGCAGGCGCCCTCGTCCTGGTGGTGTACGGCCTGATCTTCGCCGCGCTCGGATCACGACTGACCCTCCGGCGGGACGTGACATGACCACTACGACCTGCGGCATTCGCCCAGCAAAGGCCACTGACCGCCCTGCCGTGTTCCGGGCCTGCGCGTAGCCTGAGCGGGCACATCCCTATTCGAGAGCGAGCACGGAAGAGGCGACCCCAGCGTGGCGACGCAGCATTCCCAGCCGGCCGACTTCGGGGCGAACCAGTGGCTGGTCGAGGAGATGTACCACCAATACCAAGAGAATCCGGCCAGCGTCGATGCCGCCTGGCACGAGTACTTCGCCGACTTCCAGCCTGACGGGACCACGGCGGGCAATGGCGGCCCGCAGCCTGCAGGGACCACGGTAGCCACCGAGGGTGCCGCAGCACCGGTGAGCGACCCGGCGGTGCAGCCCGAGACCGAACAGTCGCCGGCGCAGCCGCCACCCCCGGCCCGGCACGCCCAACCCGAACCCGTACAGCCCGAACCCGTCCAGCCCGAGGCGGCCCCGGCAGTTCCCGCCCAGTCCGGCCCCCCGCCCGCCGAGCCGGCCCCTGCAAAGCATGCCCAGTCGCAGGACGCGGCGGTCGCTCCAGACGATGCCGAGGAGCCCGCCCCCACCGAGGAGCGCCGGCCCCTGCGCGGCGCCGCCGCCCGCATCGTCGCCAACATGGAGACCTCGCTGACGGTGCCGACAGCAACCAGCGTCCGCGCGGTCCCGGCCAAGCTGCTCGCCGACAACCGGATCGTTCTCAACAACCACCTGGCCCGGGCCCGTGGCGGCAAGGTCTCGTTCACGCACATCATCGGCTACGCCCTGGTCAAGGCACTCGCGGACTTCCCCGAGATGAACGCCAGCTACGCCGAGACCAACGGCAAGCCCACCGTCGTCATTCCAGAGGCGATCAACCTCGGACTGGCCATCGACCTGCAGAAGTCTGACGGCTCGCGGTCGCTCGTCGTGGCGGCGGTCAAGGGCACCGAGAAGATGGACTTCGCGCAGTTCTGGAACGCCTACGAAGACGTGATCCGCCGGGCGCGAGCCGGCAAGTTGACCGCCGAGGACTTCGCCGGGGTGACGATCAGCCTGACAAATCCGGGCACCATCGGCACCGTGCACTCCGTACCCCGGCTGATGTCCGGTCAGGGCACGATCGTCGGGGTGGGAGCGATGGAGTACCCCGCCGAATTCGCCGGGCTCTCCCAGGAGGCGCTGGCCGCAAACGCGCTCAGCAAGACCTTGACGCTGACCTCGACCTACGACCACCGGATCATCCAGGGCGCGCAGTCGGGTGACTTCCTGCGCCGGATGCATGCACTGCTGCTGGGCGAGGACCGGTTCTACGACGAGATCTTCGCGGCCCTGCGGGTGCCGTACGAACCGGTCCGCTGGACCCGCGACGTCACCGCCACGCACGAGGGCCAGATCGCCAAGCAGGCCCGGGTCATCGAGTTGATCCACTCCTACCGGGTTCGCGGCCACCTGATGGCCGACACGGATCCGCTGGAGTTCAAGATCCGCAGCCACCCGGACCTCGACATCATCCAGCACGGCCTGACGCTGTGGGACCTCGAACGCGAGTTCCCGGTGGGCGGCTTCGCCGGCGAAAAGGTGATGCAGCTGCGCGAGATCCTCGGCGTGCTGCGCGAGGCCTACTGCCGCACGGTCGGCATCGAGTACATGCACATCCAGGATCCCGAGCAGCGCGCCTGGCTGCAGCAGCGAGTCGAGACCAAGCACGCCAAGCCCGACCGCGAGGAGCAGAAGCGCATCCTGGGCAAGCTCAATCAGGCTGAGGCCTTCGAGACGTTCCTGCAGACGAAGTACGTCGGGCAGAAGCGCTTCTCGCTCGAAGGCGGCGAGGCGGTGATCCCGCTGCTCGACGCGGTCATCGATTCCGCGGCACGGGCCGGGCTCGACGAGGTCGTCATCGCGATGCCGCACCGTGGCCGGCTCAACGTCCTGGCCAACATCGTCGGCAAGAGCTACGGGCAGATCTTCCGCGAGTTCGAAGGCAACGTCGACCCGGGCTCGGTCCAAGGCTCCGGTGACGTGAAGTACCACCTCGGCGCGAGCGGCACCTACCGCACCCCCGAGGAGGACGCCGAGGTCACCGTCTCCCTCACGTCCAACCCGAGCCATCTCGAAGCGGTCGACCCGGTGCTCGAGGGCATCGTGCGGGCCAAGCAGGACATCCTCGACAAGGGCCAGTCCGGTTTCACCGTGCTGCCGCTCGCGATGCACGGCGACGCGGCCTTCGCCGGGCAGGGCGTAGTTGCCGAGACCCTCAACCTGTCCCAACTGCGCGGCTACCGCACCGGCGGCACCGTGCACGTCATCGTCAACAACCAGGTCGGCTTCACCACGGCGCCCGAGGCGTCGCGGTCCAGCGTCTACAGCAGCGACGTCGCGCGGATGGTGCAGGCGCCGATCTTCCACGTCAACGGCGACGACCCGGCCGCGGTGGTTCGGGTGGCCCGGCTGGCCTTCGAGTTCCGCCAGGCGTTCAACAAGGACGTCGTCATCGACATGCTCTGCTACCGCCGCCGCGGCCACAACGAGGGCGACGACCCGTCGATGACCCAGCCACTGATGTACGACACGATCGACGGCAAGCGGTCCGTACGAAAGCTCTACACCGAGGCGCTGGTCGGCCGCGGTGACATCACGCTCGAGGACGCCGAGGCGGCGCTGCGGCACTTCCAGGAGCAACTCGAGAAGGGCTTCTCCGAGACCCGCGATGGCATCGAGCACCCGGCCGAGGACCTCGACGTCGAGCCCGACACCGAGGACTCCCCCGTCGAGACGGCGATCAGTGCCGAGGTCCTCAAGCGGATCGCCGACTCGCAGGTCACCTGGCCCGAGGGATTCACCGTGCACCGCCGGCTCAAGCCGGTCCTCGAGCGCCGCGCCGCGATGGCCAGCCAGGGCAACATCGACTGGGCGATGGGTGAGCTGTTCGCCTTCGGTTCGGTGTTGCTCGAGGGCCAGCCGGTGCGACTGAGCGGCCAGGACACCCGCCGGGGCACGTTCGTCCAGCGCCACGCAGTGCTGGTGGATCGCAACTCCGGTGCCGAGCACACCCCGTTCGTGCATCTCGACCCGCAGCAGGGGAAGTTCTGGGCCTACGACTCGCTGCTCAGCGAGTTCGCCGCCATGGGCTTCGAGTACGGCTACTCGGTGGCGAACCCCGGCGTGCTGGTCATCTGGGAAGCGCAGTTCGGTGACTTCGCCAATGGCGCGCAGACCATCATCGACGAGTTCATCAGCTCCGGCGAAGCCAAGTGGGGCCAGCGCTCGCGGGTCGTACTGCTGCTCCCGCACGGCCACGAGGGGCAGGGCCCGGACCACTCCAGCGGCCGGATCGAGCGCTTCCTGCAGTTGTGCGCCGAGAACAACATGACCGTGGCCAACTGCACCACCCCGGCCAACTACTTCCACCTGCTACGCCGGCAGGCCCGCTCGAAGCTGGCTCGCCCGCTGGTCGTGTTCACGCCGAAGTCGTTGTTGCGCCACAAGGCCGCGACGTCGGCCGTCGAGGACTTCACCAGCGGTGGCTTCCAGCCGGTGCTGCCCGACCCGGGCATCGACGGCCGGCCGCTGGACGGCGACGCTGTCACCCGGGTGCTGTTCTGCTCGGGCAAGGTCTACTACGACCTCGTACGTGCCCGCGAAGAGCGAGCGGCAGCGCAGGTGGCGATCGTGCGTGTGGAGCAGCTCTATCCGTTGCCCGGCGCCGAGATCGCCGAGGCCATCTCGGCGTACCCGAACGCCCGCGAGCACGCCTGGGTCCAGGAGGAGCCGGTCAATCAGGGTGCCTGGTCGTTCATCGCGCTCAACCTGCCCGAGCATCTGCCCCGCCACATCAGGCTCTACCGGGTGGCCCGGCTCGCCGCGGCCAGCCCGGCGCCGGGCGCACACAGCGTCCACGAGCGTGAGCAGGCCGAACTCGTCGACGTGGCCTTCGCCGGACTGTGATCCGCGTTCCGCGCCGGGGGCGCTGATGTACTCCACCGATCGTGGCCTCGAGGAGCTCGAGCAGCGCCGCGGCGAGGAGTCGGTGAGCCTGGCCTGGCTGGCGGGGCGGCTCCGCGACTTCGTCGACCTCAACCCGGAGTTCGAGGTGCCGGTGGACCGGCTGGCCACCTGGCTGGCCCGCGCCGACGACGAGGATGAGCTCTAGCCGAGCGGCATCACCGTGAGACCGCCCTTCGTGGCCCAACCTCTGGCCGTCTGCGAGGCTGTGCGACTGGCGGCGAGAGGACAGTGATGGTGACAAGAGTCCAGGTGACGTTCGACGCAGCCGATCCGCACGCGCTGGCCGGGTTCTGGGCCGAGGCCTTGGGCTACCAGCAGGAGGACCACAGCAGTGTTGTTGCGCAGCTGCTCGACGCCGGCCACCTCCGCCCTGACGAAGTGATCGACGTGGAGGGCCGCCAGGCCTTTCGCGATGTGGCGACCTGCATCGACCCCGACGGCAGCCGGCCACGCCTGTTGTTCCAGCGCGTGCCAGAGCCCAAGGGCACCAAGAACCGCGTACACCTCGACCTGCAGGTCGGCGCCGAAGCAGCGCCGGCCGAGATCGAGCGCCTGCTCGCGTTGGGCGCCACCGCCGCGTGGGTGACATCCGACCGCGGCCCGGTCAACACCACGCTACGCGACCCGGAGGGCAACGAGTTCTGCGTCAGCTAGCTGTCCCCGGGCAGCAGAACGATCTTGCCGAAGGCCTCACCGCCGGCGAGTCGCTCGAAGGCCGACCGTGCATCGCGCAGTGAGAACTCGCTGTCGATCAACGGCCGCAGTCCCTGACTCGCGCACAGCGCGACGACATCGGAGAGCTCGTCTCGGGTGCCCATCGTCGATCCGAGGATGCTCAGCTGAAGGAAGAAGACCCGTCGCAGGTCAATGGTGGCCTGGTGGCCGCTCGTCGCGCCCGACACCACGAGCCGCCCGCCCGGTCGCAGGCATTTCATCGAGTGCTCGAAGGTCGCGGCACCCACCGTCTCGATCACCAGGTCGACCCGCTCCGGCAGTCGCTCGCCGGAGGGCAACGCGATCGCGCCCAAGTCCTCCGCCCTCGCGCGTTTGCCCTCGTCGCGGCTCGTGGCATAGACCTTGCCGCCGAGTGCCCGCGCCAGCACGATCGCGGCGGTCGCCACCCCGCCGCCGGCCCCTTGGA
>JBAVXU010000131.1:0-3834 GCA_049698415.1 Mycobacteriales bacterium | reverse complement strand
CAGTAACGGCGGCTAAGCGTCCAGGTCGCGGGCGCGTACGGCCCGGGCCAGGTCCGCCTGCTGCTCGAGCCACCCGCGCCGCAAACCCGCGTCCAGGTCGGCCGCACTCAACGCCTGGTCGGTCCGCTGCAGGATGGGCGGCTCGACGAGCAGCCCGGGGTACAGCCGCGAGGTGAGGGTCACCGCGATCTGCGGGGTGCGTCGCCGCCAGATGTCGGGCATCTGCGCGAAGTAGCGCTCCACAAACGGGCGGCCGAGCTCGGTATGTTCGCGCTGCCAGAAGCCGTCAGCAGTCGCCGCGACCAGGTGGTTCGACAGCGCGTCGGACTCGACCAGGGCCGACCACGCGGCCTCCTTGGCCTCGGCCGTCGGCAGGCTGGCGCGGGCCGTCGCCGCCGACAGCGCCCCCGCCGAAGTGGTGTCGCGGGCGTACTCCCCGTCGATGTCAGCGGTGCTGAGTACGCCGAGCGCCGCGAGCCGGCGCACGATGCGCCAGCGCAGGTCGGCATCGATGGGCAGCCCGGTCGGCGCGTCGGACCCGTCGAGCCAGGCCCGCAGGGCGCCGACGTCACCGTCGTGGAGGGCCGAATCGACGTAGCCGCGGGCGAAACTGAGCTGAAGGTCTCCCCCGGGCCGCGCCGCGTCCATCGCCGTACGGCAACTGCGGTTGAGCGCCCGGAGGCGTTCGTCGCGGACGTCGGAGCCGCTGAAGGCATCGATCGCGCGACGGGCCTGCTTGAGAAGCTGCTCGATGAGGTTGGTCTCGGTCTCCGCGGGCAGGCCGTCGAGCACCAGCCGGAGGTAGTCCCCCGGGCTCAACTCCGCGTCGACGGTCATGTCCCAGGCCGAGCCCCACAACAGCGCCCGGGTCAAGGAGTCCTCGAGCCGCATGATGCCGCCGTCGAACATGGTGTCGGTCGAGCCGGGGTCCAGGCGCAGCTTGGCCCAGGTGAGGTCCTCGTCGTTGAGCAGCAACAGGTCGGCCGCGGGCAGACCGGTCAACTCAGGCACCGGCGTACGGGCGCCGACCACGTCGAGTTCGATCCGCTCACGGCGCACCAGCTTCGGGCCGGACGAGTCGTACAACCCGATGCTGACCCGGTGCGGCCGCAGCATCGGGTGGGCCGCCGGAGCGCGCTGCTCGATGGCCACCGCCGTGTAGTTGCCGTCGGCGTCCGTCGAGGTGTCTGCACGCAGCGTGTTGACCCCAGCCGTCTGCAGCCACTGCGCGGACCAACTTCGCAGGTCCCGGCCGCTGGTCCGCTCGAGCGCGCTCAGCAGGTCGGTCAGGCTGGTATTGCCGTGCGCGTGCCGATCGAAGTAGTCGCGCACGCCGGCCATGAACTGCTCGAACCCGACCCACGCGACGAGTTGCTTGAGGACGGACGCGCCCTTGGCGTAGGAGATCCCGTCGAAGTTGAGCAGGGCCGAGGCGGTGTCCGGCGCTTCGCTGGAGATGGGATGCGTCGTGGGCAGTTGGTCCTGGCGATAGCCGAAAGCCTTGTCCTTGGTGACGAATTCCGTCCAGGCGCCCGTGAACCGGGTCGCCTCGGCGGCCGTCAAGAACCCGATGTAGGTGGCGAAGGACTCGTTGAGCCAGATGTCGTCCCACCAGCGCAGCGTGACGAGATCGCCGAACCACATGTGGGCCATCTCATGCGCGATGATCATGGCGCGCTGCTGCCGAGCGGCCTTGGTGGCGCGTGACCGGTAGAGGAACTCGTCGCGGAAGGTCACACACCCGGCGTTCTCCATCGCACCGGCGTTGAACTCGGGTACGAACACCTGGTCGTAGCTCGGCCCGAACGGGTACGGCGAGTCGAACAGCCGCTCCTGGTAGTCGAAGCACTGTCGGGTGAGTTCGAACAACTCGTCGGGCTCGAGGTGCTCGGCCATCGACCGGCGACAGTGCAGGCCGAGCGTGATGTCACCATGCTGCTGGGAAACTGAGTGGTAGGGACCGCCGACCACAGCGGTCAGGTAGGTAGCCAGCGGCGGAGTCTCGGGGAACTCCCACAGTCCCTGCGCCACCTGCACACCAGCAGCGTTGGACAGAACCGTCCAGTCCTCCGGGGCATGGACCCGCAGAGTGAACGGCGCCTTGAGGTCGGGTTGGTCGAAGCAGGCGAAGATCCGCTGCGCGTCGTTGAGAAAGCTCTGGCTGTAGGTATAGACCTCGCCGTCGGCGGGATCGGTGAACCGGTGCAGGCCTTCACCGGTCCGCGAGTAGATGCAGTCGGCCTCGACCGTCAGCACGTTGTCGGCGCCGAGATCGTCCAGCGTGATCCGGTTCTGTTCAACAGTGGACGACGGGTCCAGTTCGCGGTCGCCGAGACGCATGCTCCTGATGTCGCGGCTGATCAGCTCGGCGAAGCTTGACTGCCCCGGCTCGGCGCACGAGAAGTGCACGGTCGTCCGCGACCCGAAGACCTCCGGCCCGCGGGTCAGGTCGAGCTCGACGTGATAAGAGGTCACGGCGAGAAGTTCTTTGCGGCGGACGGCTTCGGCCCGGGTCAGGTGTGGCATCAGCGCGCCAGCCTACGTGCCTCGTCGGCCCAGTCGAGCAGCAGGTGAAGGACCCCGGCGTAGGTGTTGAACAGCTCGTCCACCGTCAACCGGCTGTAGCCGCCGTACGACGTCAGTTCGCCTGCTCGCAGCCGGCGGATGGAGTGCTCGGCCAGCCAGGCGTACTTCACCGCGCCGGCCGCGGTGAAGCCGAGCCGCGCGAGCCGCTCGTCGCCGGTCCAGCCGGCCTCGCGCAGCCCGGCGAGGTAGCCGCTCCACACTCGCTCGGCCAGTTCGGGCAGACCGGACAGTGGCACGAACCCGTCCCACACGGAGTCGGGCACGAGGTTGCCGGCGTCCTCCCCGACGGCGCCGACCCCGACGAATGCCCAGTCGAGGAGGACCTGCCGTTCGCCCGCGGCGACCAGGTTCTTGGGCCACACGTCGAGATGGCACAGCGTTTGCGGCAGCGCCTCGACCGTGTCGAGGAGACTGTCCCGCTCCGCCCAGAGCCGGGTGAGCCGCGGCCGCAGCCCGGCGTAGGCCGACGCGATCGCGGGCAGCCGCCAGGCGTCCTCGTCGTCGAGCATCGAGCCGTCGACCGGCTTGGAGTCGACGTACTGCCGCAGCCAGCGTCGCGACAGGAAGCCGGCGTCGGGCAGCGGTCGCCCGGCGAGATAACCGCCCTGTCCGTGCCCCAGCCGACGGGCGCACTCAGCCAGCCGATCGATGTCCCAGCGCTCACCCGCCAGGCCGGCGACGTCCTCGAGCCACAGGTCCACCCCGTCCGGACGGTCGAAGGCGCCGAGCAGGCGCGGCGCGTCGAGCCCGGTGCCTTCGTAGGCCGACGCCGGGAGCCCGCAGCGGTAGGCCAGCGGCTCTCTCGCCCAGTAGTTCCAGTGGTCGGGCCGGTCCGAGCCGGCCCAGTGGCCGGCTCCGGTGCCGGCCGAGGTGATGCTCTTGAGTACGACCGACCAGCCGGCACCGGCATAGCGTGCGATCCCGGCGGTGACGTGGTTGCCCGCGTTGTGCAGCAACGGCGTCACGTCGTGCTCGCCCGGGTCGCGACCGAGCACCTGACTGAGCTGCGCCAAGTCGGCAACCGCGGTCACTTCAGCAGGACCAGGTCGTCGCGGTGCACCAACTCGCGCTGCTGATCGGGGCCGAGATCGGCGGTGGAGCGGCCCAGCATGGGCGGAAGCTCTGCGGCGTCGTAGGCGATCAGACCGCGGGCGACGGGCCGCCCGTCAGGCGTCACGAGGTCGACCGGGTCGCCTGCGGCGAAGTCGCCCTCGACCGCCGTCACCCCGGCGGGCAGCAGCGACGCCC
>JBAVXU010000130.1:0-2038 GCA_049698415.1 Mycobacteriales bacterium | reverse complement strand
CAGCTCCCGGGCCTTGTCGAGCTGCCCGAGCAGGACGCCCAGCCGGTCGGTATGACGCACTGGAGTGGACATGGCCCGAGGCAACCACGCACCTCCGAAGCGAGCGAGTGATTATTGCGTTCCTTCGGCCGCGACTCGCTGACAAATGTCATGTCTCCTTCATGACTCGTGATCTGCGGTGCGGAGAGGTCGTTCGACCATGCTGGGGGCATGACGACAGCCAGCTCCCCCGCCGTACGGCTGCAGGGGGTCACCAAGGACTTCGGACCGGTGCACGCGGTCCGGGGGATCGACCTGGAGATCGAGCCCGGCGAGATGGTCGCCTTCCTCGGGCCCAACGGAGCCGGGAAGACGACCACGATCGACATCATCCTCGGGCTGTCGCAGGCCTCCACCGGCCACGTCGAGGTGCTCGGGATGGCGCCCCGGCAGGCGATCGCGCGCGGCCTGGTGGCCGCGGTGATGCAGACCGGTGGACTCTTGAAGGACCTGACCGTCCGGGAGACGGTGCAGTACACCGCGAGCCTCTTCGTCGACACCAAGCCCGTCGACGAGGTGCTCTCCAGCGCAGGCATCACCTCCATCGCCGACCGCCGGGTCGCGAAGTGCTCCGGGGGTGAGCAGCAGCGCCTTCGCTTCGCGATGGCGCTGCTCTCCGACCCTGCACTGCTGCTCCTCGACGAGCCGACGACGGGCATGGACGTAGAGGGCCGGCGCTCCTTCTGGTCCGCGATCCGGCGTGACGCCCAGCAGGGCCGGTCGGTGCTGTTCGCGACGCACTACCTGGAGGAGGCCGACCAGTACGCCGACCGGATCATCCTGATCAGCCAGGGCAAGGTCGTAGCCGACGGCACCGGGGCGGAGATCAAGGCCCTCGCCGTGGGGCGCACGCTCCGGGCGACGATGAGCAACCCGGACTCCGCTGCTCTTGCCGGCCTCGGAGGCGTCGACGACGTCGAGGTGCGCGGTGAGCAGGTCTACCTGAGAGCCAAGGACAGCGACGCGGTCGCCCGGTACCTCCTCACCGAGACCGATGCGCGCGACCTGGAGATCACCGCCCACGGGCTCGAGGACGCGTTCCTCAGCCTGACGGGGCACGCAGACGACGAGCAGGACGAGAACGAAGGAGCGCTGGCATGAGCACAGCTGTCCAGGGGATCGACCCCACCAGCCGCAAGGTCCCGCCGATGGGCGGGTTCAACCTCGTCCTGGTCGGGATCGAGATGCGGCGGATGCTGCGCAACCGACGCACGATCATCTTCGCGCTGATCTTCCCGGCCGCCCTGTTCTTCGTCTTCGGCTCCGGCGACCAAGGTGCCGAGAAGCTGCCCTCAAGCGCGGCGCCCGGCAGCAACGTCTCGGCGTACGTGATGGTCTCGATGGCGTTGTACGGCGGTGCGCTGATCGCGGCCTCCACCGGGTCGGGCGTTGCCATGGAACGCAGCCTCGGCTGGTCGCGCCAGCTCCGGCTGACCCCGCTCAACCCCGGGGTCTACATCCTGATCAAGGCCTTCGTGGCGCTGATGATGGGTGCGTTCGCGATCACCATCGTCAACGTCATCGGCGCGATCCAGGGCAAGCCGGAGATGCCCACCTCCACGTGGATCTACTGCGCACTGCTGACCCTGGTCTGCGTGATGACCTTCGCCGCTCTCGGTGTCTTCGTCGGCTACGTCGTGCCCGGCGAGAACGCCATGCAGATCCTCGGCCCCGGCCTGGCGCTGCTGTCGTTCCTCGGCGGCCTCTTCATCCCGTTGAGCCAGTACGCCCCCTGGGTCCGCGACATCGCCTACTGGACCCCGATGTACGGCGTGGCCGAGGTCGCTCGGGCTCCGTTGACCCACGAGCTTCCTTGGTACGGGGTCGTCAACGCCGTCGGCTGGTTCGCGCTCTTCGTCCTGGGTGCCGCCTGGCGGATGAGCAAGGACACCGCGAGGGTCTGAGCGGATCTCTGATCGGATTACCGTGAGCGTCGTGGGATGGGCCAAGAGCGATGGCGGCTGGGGCGCCGAAGGTGAGCGCCCCGGCCGCTTCGGCC
>JBAVXU010000129.1:0-2761 GCA_049698415.1 Mycobacteriales bacterium | reverse complement strand
ATGTAGAGCGGGCTCTTGCCGCCCACGATCACCAGAGCCGGGACGGTGACACCGGACAGGTAGCCGGCCGGCAGCGGCTCGCCCTGCTGGTGCTCCAGGACAAGCGCGTAGTCGTTGGGCAGCGTGTGCGCGACGGCGCAGACCTTATTCCAGACCGGCATCACGCGCATCATCATCAGCCCGAACGCCGGCACGCCGACCGTGTGCATGAACAGCTTCACCGCATCGCCCCGCCGACCGGCGGCGATCAGCTGCTGGGTCTGGGGGCCGAGGCTGACATCGTTGGGTGCGTGGGTGTCGTCGACGATGAACGGAGCCTCGTAGAGGGCGACCATCCGCATGGAGACGCCCGCCCGCAGCGCCTCGAGCACCAGCACCGCCCCTGACGAGGCGCCGAAGACGAAGGCGTCTGGACCGGCTGCCTCGAGCACGGCAACCAGGTCCTCGACCTCACGGTGCACGGCGTAGGGCGACGAGCCCGGACCGCTGTCGCCCCGGCCGCGTCGGTCGTAGGCGAAGACGGTGTAGTGCTCGGACAGCAGCGGGGCCAGAGCCTGAGCAGTGCCCATCGAGCGCTGACACAGCGCGCCCTCGACGACGACGACAGCCGGCCCTGTCCCGGTCACGTCGTATGCGATCGCGGTGCCGTCGGCGGAGTCGACATAGCGGGTGCTGCTCGTGGCGCTCACGATGGTCATGATCTCTCCTCGGTCGGGGTCTCTCACCATGCGTCGAACCGGTCAGTCGGATTTCGACACGCGCGTCAGGTTCTCGTCGGCCCGCCGCTGGAGTACCGCGCGCTCGGCTTCGTTCCGAGTGAGGGCGGCTGCTGCGCTGAAGGCATCCGCAGCGTCGGAGTGCCGGCCGGCGCGCTCGAACAGGTCGCCACGGACGCTCGCCACGAGCGGCGAGTCACCGAGCTCGTCGGCCTTCAGCTCCTCGAGCACGGCGAGCCCGGCCCCGGGGTCGAACGCCCGGCCGTGGGCGACGGCGCGGTTGACCTCGACGATCGGTCCCGGCGCCGTCCGGGCGAGGACGTCGTACAGCATCGCGATCTGGCGCCAGTCGGTGTCATCGGCTCGCTCGGCGCGGGCGTGCTGCGCGGCGATCGACGCCTGGATGAAGTACTTCCCGACCGGCTTCCCGCGGGCTGCGAGCCCCTGGGCTTGCCGCAAGGCGGCCAGCCCACGCCGGATCAGCATCTGGTCCCACCGTGTCCTGTCCTGGGCCTCCAGGAGCACCGGCGCACCCTGCTCGTCCAGCCGCGCGCCGATGCGGGAGCCTTGGATCTCCAGCAGCGCCTGGAGCCCAAGCACCTCGGGCTCGTTGGGTGCGAGGGCGGCCAGCATCCGGGCCAGCCGCATCCCCTCGTTGGCCAGGTCCGGCCGCATCCAGTGCTCGCCGGCAGCCGCCGAATAGCCCTCGTTGAAGATGAGGTAGACCACGGCCATCACGTCGTCGAGGCGCCTGGTGCGGTCCGGGCCAGTGGGCAGGTCGAAGTCCGCGCTGACCTCGGAAAGCGTCCTCTTCGCTCGGGAGATCCGCTGGCCCATGGTGGACTCGGCGGCCAGGAAGCCCCGGGCGATCTCGCTGGTGGTCAGGCCGCCTACCAGGCGGAGCGTGAGCGCTGCTCTGGACTCCGGAGTCAAGGATGGGTGGCAGGACAGGAAGATCAGGCGCAGGACGTCGTCCTCGATGTAGTCGACCTGGGCGTCGAGGTCGGGCACCTGCTCCTCCTTTCCTAAGCGGGCATGTCCGAGTTCCTCGGTCTTGCGGCGAAGGTTGTCGGCGCGGCGAAAGTGGTCGATGCCGCGCCGCTTGGCCGTGGTCATCAGCCACGCCGCGGGATTGGCGGGCACGCCGGTCGCAGGCCACTGCTCGAGCGCCCCCACAAGGGCGTCCTGCGCGAGGTCCTCTGCCAGCTCGACATCACGCGTCATTCGAGTGAGGGCGCCCACGAGTCGGGCCGACTCCGCCCGCCACACCGCAACGATCGCCTCGGAGGTTGCGGATTCGGCTGACACGCGATGAGCCTACGAGACCGGGCGCCACCCGAACGGTGGCGCCCGGTCTCGACCTGCCCGGATCGGGCCGGGGTCAGGCGTCGGCCGCCTGCGGGGGGCCGTCGGAGATCTGACGAAGGGTGGCGACCATGGAGCACTCCGGCCAGTACTTCGCGTGCAGCTCGGCGAACTCCTGCTGGCCGGCGACGGCCTCCTCAAGGGTGTCGTACTGCAAGATGGCGAACCCACCGACGACTTCCTTGGCCTCAGCATAGGGTCCATCGACGCGGGACGTCTCGCCCTGACGGACCACGAAGTTGACGGAGTCCTCCGTGCCGAACAGGCCACCGCCGTCGAGGAACACGCCCTTTGCGGCCTGTTCACCCATGTAGCCGTCCATCGCATCCATCAGCGCTTGCGGCGGGGCGCCGGCTCCTTCTTCCATCTTCACGAATCCCATGAATCGAGTCATCTCGCTGAGTCCTTCCGGTTGCGGGGGGTTGCTGTGTCGCCCGTACGTCGAACAACGGAGGCGCTCTTCGACATCACCCCCCAAACTATCTGTGAACCCTGGAGCGCTACAGGTTCCTCTCGTGGTTGTCCCTGCGTCCGGCGGCACCTAGCCTCGGACGATGAAGGCCGCCATCCTGAGCGTGCTGGCCATCCTCGCCCTGGCAGGGTGCACTCCGAGTCAGCCGGCGTCGCAGCCGCCTGGGAACTCCGGCGGCGGATCGACGGGCGGACCCACACTGCCCGCG
>JBAVXU010000128.1:0-4064 GCA_049698415.1 Mycobacteriales bacterium | reverse complement strand
GGCCGGGACTCCGATGAGTGACGTCGTGCTCGCCGCGGCCCGGCTCCGGGTGCGCCACTCGACCGCGCAGCCACACCACGAGCCGGCACCTCCACGCACGGCCACCCACCCCACAGAGCCCCACATCGGCAAGGAGTAGATGAATGAGACCACGAGTCCTTCTCGGCACCGCGGCGGCACTGCTGCTCGCGGCGGCTACGGCGTGCGGCTCCAACGGCGGCTCAAGCGCCGGCAGCAAGTCCGCGCACGGGCCGATCAAGATCTGGTACTCCAACAACGCCGAGGAGGTGGCGTGGGGCAAGCAGGCGTTGGCCGCCTGGAACAGTGCCCATCCCAGCGAGAAGGTGACCGGGCAGGAGATTCCGACCGGCAAGTCATCTGAGGAAGTGATCGGCGCTGCCATCACCGCGGGATCCGAACCATGCCTGATCTACAACACCTCGCCGGCGTCGGTCCCGACGTTCGAGCACCAGGGCGGGCTCATCCCGCTCAACGACTTCCCCGGCGCAGCAAGCTACATCGAGTCGCGCACCGGCAGCGCCGCTGATCAGTACAAGTCTCCCGACGGCAAGTACTACGAGATGCCGTGGAAATCCAACCCGGTCATGGTCTTCTACAACAAGAAGCTGTTCGCGAAGGCCGGGATCAGCACCACAGCACCACCGCTGGCCAGCTACTCACAATTCCTCGCGACGTCGAAGAAGATCGTCGCCTCCGGTGCGGCGAAGTACGCGATCTATCCCTCCCCGGCCAGCGACTTCTACCAGTCGTGGTTCGACTTCTATCCGCTCTACGCCGCCGAGAGCGGTGGCAAGCAACTCGTGGAGAACGGCAAAGCGACCTTCGACTCGCCGGCCGGCAAGGCCGTCGCGAACTTCTGGCGGCAGATGTACGCGCAGAAGCTCGCCGGCAACGAGACGTACAACGGCGACGCGTTCAACGACGGCACCGCCGCGATGGCGATCGTCGGGCCGTGGGCTATCGCGACGTACCAAGGCAAGGTGGACTGGGGTGTGGTGCCGGTGCCGACCCAGCAGGGCAGTTCCGGCAACGAGGTGCCGACCTTCAGCGACGCAAAGAACATCGGGATGTACGCGTCGTGCAAGAACCGCGGCACCGCCTGGGACTTCCTGAAGTTCACGACCAGCACCGAGCAGGACGGCAAGCTGCTGACGCTGACCGGGCAGATGCCGCTGCGACAGAACCTCGAGAAGCAGTACGCCGCATACTTCACCGCTAACCCGGCTTACAAGACCTTCGCTGCTGAGGCCGCGCATGTGGTCGAGGTGCCGAACGTCACCAAGTCCATCGAGATCTGGCAAGCCTTCCGCGACGCGTGGTCCAAGTCGGTGATCTTCGGCAAGGAGAACCCCGACACTGCCCTGTCCACGGCGGCATCGAAGATCAGCAAGCTCGCCGGCGAGTGACGACGGAGATGGCCAGGTCCGTCGCGCCTGCGGTAGTGCTTCGGCCCAAGCGGCTGGCGGCCAGATTGCTCGGCCGCCAGCCGATCGGGCTGGTATTCGGGGCGCCGTACGCGGTGTTCATCGCCCTCGTCTTCGCCTACCCGCTCGGGCTGGCGGTGTGGATGTCGTTCCACGAGTACTTCTTCACCGCGCCGGGCGTCAGCGTGCCGAGGCCCTTCGTCGGGCTGGACAACTACGCGGCTGTGCTCGGCGACTCCGCGGTGCGCCAGTCGTTCCTCAACATCCTGGTGTTCCTCGTCGTCAACGTGCCGCTGACGGTGGTGCTGGCACTGGTCCTGGCCACCGCACTGAACGCCGCGATCCCGTTCCGCACACTCATCCGGGTCAGCTACTACGTCCCGTACGTGACCGCCAGCGTGGCCGTAGTCGGGGTTTGGCTGTTCCTCTTCAACTCCGACGGCCTGGTCAACCACGCCCTCGGCCCGCTCGCACCGCAGCCGTCCTGGCTCATCAACCAGACATGGGCGATGCCCTCGATCGCGATCTTCGTCACGTGGAAGCAACTCGGCTTCTACGTCCTGCTCTACCTGGCCGCACTGCAGAACGTGCCGAAGGAGTTGTACGAAGCGGCTGCGGTCGATGGCGCCTCGCGCTGGCGGTCATTCCGCTCGGTGACCGTGCCGGGCGTGCGACTGGCCACCACGCTGGTCACCCTGCTCGCCGTCATCACCGGTGCGAACCTGTTCACCGAGCCGTACCTGCTCACCTCCGGCGGTGGCCCGAACGGCCGGTCGGCGTCGCCGGTGCTTCTGATGTACCAGCGCGGCATCGAGCAGAACCATCCCGACAAGGCGGCCGCGATCGGCGTCCTGTTGGTGCTGCTCGTGCTGCTCATCGTCGGCATCCAACGATTGCTGGAGAGGCGGCGAGTGAGTTGACCGACATCACGCCGCGACCCGCACAGGCAACCGCGGAACCCAGCTCCGAGGACCCGGCCCGCCGGGCTGCACCACCGCGCACGTGGTCACCCTGGCGGATGGTGGCACTGGCGATCGGCGCCGTCGCGTTCCTCTTCCCCTTCTATTACATGATCATCGGCTCGCTGCAGAGGTCGCCGAACACCTCGGTGAGCGGGGCGCTGCCCAACCCGGGAAACCTGACGCTGCACAACTACGGGCAGATCAACGCGGCGCTCAACCTGGGCCGGACCCTGATCAACTCCGGCATCATGACCGGCGGCGTCATTCTCGGCACGGTGGTGTTCGGAGTCCTGGCCGGCTACGCCATGGCCCGGCTGCACTTCCGGGGACGGGGGAGTCTGTTCGCCGCAATGTTGCTCGTGCAGGTGCTGCCGTTCCAGTTGCTGCTCGTCCCGTTGTACGTGCTGATCGTGCGAAGCTACGGCCTCGGCGACTCCTACCTCGGCATGATCGCGCCGTTCGCGATCAACTCCACCGCGGTGTTCGTGTTCCGCCAGTTCTTCCTGCAACTGCCGAGCGAGTTGTTCGACGCGGCCTACATCGACGGCGCGAGCGAGATGCGGGTGCTCACTCGCATCGCGCTCCCGCTCGTACGGCCGGCTCTGCTCACCGCCCTGCTGCTGACTTTCATCGGGCCGTGGAACGAGTTCCTGTGGCCGTTCCTCATCACCAAGCAGCACGATCTGCAGCCCCTCGCGGTCGCTCTGGCCAACTACCTGAGCACGGTTGCCGCCAGGGCAGCCAACCCCTTCGGGGCCATCCTCGCCGGCGCCTGCGTGCTGGCGGCTCCGGCGATCGCGCTGTTCATCGCGTTCCAACGGCACTTCACCTCCACAAACATCGGCTCCGGCGTGAAAGGCTGACCTTGACCTCGCCCACCACAACCGATTTGCCCTTCGAGCTGACCCGCCTCGGCGTGATCATGCGGCCCGACCCGGCCTCGGAGCTGGAAGTCGAGGGCGTGCTGAACCCCGGGACCGGGCGCACGCCCGACGGCCGGCTGTGGCTGCTGCCACGACTGGTTGCTGCCGGGAACGTCTCGCGGGTGGGGCTCGCCGAGGTGCTCGTCACCGACGGGCGGCCGGTCGGGGTACGCCGGGAGGGCGTCGTCCTCGCCCCGGACACCGGCTGGGAACGATCCCGGCGCTTCGCCGGTGTCGAGGATCCGCGGATCACCTACCTGCCCTCGCTCGGCACGCACGTGATGACCTATGTCGCGGTCGGACCGCTCGGCCCGTCGCCCGCCCTCGCCGTGTCCGAGGACCTCTGCCACTGGCGGCGGCTCGGCCCGCTGCACTTCGAGTACCAAGCCGACCTGGACACCGACCTGAACCTGTTCCCCAACAAGGACGTCGTCCTCTTCCCGGAGCCGGTGCCCGGCCCGGACGGACGTCCGGCGTACGCCATGCTGCACCGTCCGATGTGGGACCTCGGGTGGATCCTCGGTGGTCAGGACGAGACCTACCTTCCGCACGGCCTGACCGACCCCCGGCTGGGAATCTGGATCTCATACGTCCCGGTGGAGGCGGCGCAGCGCGACATCAGCGCACTGACCCACGTGGGCGACCACCGCCTGGTTGCCCTCTCGGCCTACGAGTTCGAGGCGCTGAAGATCGGTGCCGGTCCGCCACCGATCCGGGTCGACGAAGGCTGGCTG
>JBAVXU010000127.1:0-1649 GCA_049698415.1 Mycobacteriales bacterium | reverse complement strand
GTCGCGGGCGATCGCACTGGAGGGGCACTATGCGACGTCCGCACATGTCTGCCGGAGCCTGGATCTTCACCGGCCTGGTCAGCGCCGCGATCATCGCACCCACCGCGGTGTACGCCGCGGCGGCGTCGACGGTCGCCATCGGCAACACCGGCAACAGCGTCACGGCCACCGTCACCCCCAACCATCAGCTCCTGACAACGACGACCGCGCCGAAGGACGTCGTGGAGGCGCGAGGGTCTTCAGGCACCGGCTGCGGCACGCTCTACGTCCCGCCGGCGGGCAAAGCGATCGTGGTCACCTCGGTGACCTATGACCTGTACGGCCACACGGCCGGCACCGAGACTTTCTCCTTCCTCTATGACGTCGGATGCAATACCCCCTACGACATTGCCGACACCACCGAGGCAGCCAAGACCGAGACCCACACCTTCCCGATCGGGCTTCCCATGCCCTCGGTGGCGGTCTCTGCCAACGGAGGCGCCGCTATCGCCTTCTTCACCGGCTACCTGATCCCCGTCAGCCAGCTCCCCGCCGCCGGGCCGGCGATGAAGCTGCCCGCCAGGTCGCCACACCCCGGCACGCCCTAGCGGGTTCAGCGGTGGACCTTCGGCTGCCGAACTTGGACCTGCGATCCGTCGTGCACGGACCCCGTCCGGGGATGGGAAGCGGCTACGGCTGATGTCCCTCCACGTCGGCAGTGACGCTGAGGTGCAAAGTCAGCTCACGATCCTCTGGCCCTACCGTCAGATCGAGATATTGCTCGACGTCGTCGAAGGCAGTGGCCAGCGTCGCACTCTGAGTGACTCCCACGCCCTCGATGTGCAGCTCCCACCCGTCTTGTGCCCACCGACGCGCCTGGACCCGGTACGTCTTCACCAGCGCCTCCCTTTCGAAGCGGGCCGTACCTTCCCAGGACTACCGGACCGATATCACCTTGGCAACGGTGCATCCGGCGGTGGGGTGCGACGCTGATCGACCTCATCGCCTTTCCCGAACGGGACTACGCCGGCGAGGCGCCGCCCCGAACCCAACTGTTTTACGGGTTCCCCAGAGTGGAACAGCGGCCGGAGCGCCGCTACCCGGTGTTTACCCGAATGCGCGGTTTGTACGCATCGCTCGAGGACCGTGACCCCCGGTGGGTGCTGGGACACTAACCGCGGCGGAGGACGAGCAGCACGAGCAGGACGGCGACCAGCACGACCATGACCACGAGGAGCGCGCTCCCTGAGGCGCCAGACCGCGGCGTGCCGTAGTAGTACCTACGCGAACGCCGGTGCCGTACCCATCGCACCGGTCGGAGTGCCATTGCGCCAGTGTCCTCGCTGGTCGATTACGGCAGCGTGAGAGCGAGATGAACGCCGCCGACCGTCCGGGGCGCTGGTCCGGCGGGAGCGGCCAATACGGCGGGGACTGTGCGGCAGCGGGGTGTGCACGGCCTTCCAACGGTTCGCGATCCTCGCCTCGTGACGATCCGTTGCGGTGGGACCCTCACCGACGCGGATCACCATCTGTTCGCTCTTTGGGCGGCATCGTGTGCAGAACACATTCTTGACCTGTTCGAGTCGGCTCAGCCGAAGGACCCCCGACCGCGTCAGGCGATCGATCATGCCCGCGCCTGGGCGCGCGGCGAGGTCACGATGACCCAGGCC
>JBAVXU010000126.1:0-2265 GCA_049698415.1 Mycobacteriales bacterium | reverse complement strand
GGTATATTCGTGACCGCAGCCCCGATCAGACCCGGTCGGCCGATGCGACGTCTTTGGGCTGCGTCGGCGAGCAAATCACTGCTGTGGAAGCCCGCGTGCAGACAACCGACCTGCACCAGCCATGGCTTGATTGCTTCGGTGGCAGCGTCGACCGTGATCGCCCGACACTGGGGAGCCGTCATCGAGTCCGGCGCATCATGCAGGACGTCGAGAACTGACCAGTCAGGTCTCCGGCGGTGATGCTCATGCGTCGCGTCGCTGAAGGACAAAGCCCGCTCCGACGACGATGGCGGCGGTGTAGGCCACCAGGACCAATAGGCCGGGTCCGGGTGCGAGCAGGTTGGGGAAGCTTTCCAGGGAGGCCATCGCGGTGCCGGCCGAGCCGGGGAGATACTTCTCGATGTTGTCGTTCCAGGGCGACGGCAGCAAGGTGACCAATCCCGGGACGACGAGCAGAACAGCGAAGAGCACCGCTACGGCGCCGGCCGTGTGACGCAGGATCGCCCCTATGCCGACCCCAATGGCGCCCACGAGCACCAGGTATCCGGCTGCCCCAAGGATTGCGCGCAGCACGCCGGGGTCGGTGATCGAGACTCCGGCATGCCTGCTAGCGAGAATTTGTTGGCCGACGGCGAACGACGTCAGACAGGAAACGAGGCTGACGACCGCGACGACACAGCTGAACGTGGCGATCTTGGCTACAAGCAGCAGGCGTCGTTGAGGCGTGGCGCTGATCGTCAGCTTGATCACTCGGGTGCCGTATTCCGACGTCATGACGAGCACGCCGAGCACGCCGATCGACAATTGCGCAAGGTTCATGCCCCCGAAGCTGTAGAGCAGCGGGTCGAATCCCAGGGCCTCTCGTGCGGATCGGTGATCCCAGCGACTGATCTCGAGTGCGGTGAGTAGCGTCCCAACGCCGATCATGCTGACGACGGTGAAGATCAACGCCCAGATGGTCGAACGGACCGTGCGTAGCTTGGTCCACTCCGCACGCATGACGGCGAGGAGCACAACTGCCGGCGCCGGCCGGGCAGCGACCTGAACGCGGGGCCGCAGCGCGGAGCTTGTCATGCGGACTTCCCCAGGTAGCTCGTCGTGGGCGTCCGGAACTGAGCGTGCTCGTGGGTGAGCTCCAAGAACGCGTCTTCCAGCGAGGCGCGCTGGGTCGACAGCTCGTACAGGGTCATGCCGGCCGCCGCCGCGACGATTCCGACATCGCACGATTCCAGACCGTCGATCGTCAACGTGTCGCGTCCGCCCGCGACAACGTCGGCTCCCTTATCCCGCAACAGTTGGGCGAGCGCGTCGGCCTCGGGGGTAACGACATGGACCTGGTGGCCGGCGCTACGTTCGATGAAGTCCGCGACACTGCCCATTGCAAGCAGTCGGCCTCGGCCGATGATGATCAAGTGATCGGCGGTCAGGGCCATCTCCGACATCAGGTGGCTGGACACGAGGACCGTCCGCCCTTCATCGGCCAGGGTGCGAAGCAGTTGGCGGACCCAGAGAATGCCTTCGGGATCCAGACCGTTGATCGGCTCGTCGAAGATGAGGACGGCAGGATCACCGATCAAGGCGGCGGCAACACCGAGCCGCTGCTTCATGCCGAGGGAGAAGTGGCCCACCCGCCGCCGAGCAACCTCGGTCAGCCCCACGATGGCGAGAACCTCGTCGATCCGGCGGCGCGGGATGGCATTGGAGTCGGCCAGCCAGTGCAGGTGGTTGCGGGCGCTGCGACCCGGGTGCGCGGCGTCGGCGTCCAACAGGGCGCCCACCTCATGCAGTGGGAATCGAATCTGGCTGTAGCGACGTCCGCCGACGGTGATCCGGCCCGACGATGGGTCGTCGAGGCCCACAATCATGCGCATCGTGGTGGACTTCCCACTCCCGTTCGGACCGAGGAATCCGGTGACCTGCCCGGGCTGGACTGCAAAGCTGAGATCGTGCACGGCCTGTATCGGTCCGTAGCGCTTGCAAACGTTCTGCACCTCGATCACGAGGAACTGCCTGTGCTGGTCACGTCTCGACGCGATGTGCCGTCGGTACGTGCTCGGTGACGGAATTCAGTCCTGTCATGTCCTGAGCTTGTTCGTTACGCCGCGGCTCCACACAGAGGCCTAAGACCTACTCGTCCTGGGCCGGACGGGTACTTGGGCTCTACTGCCTCGGTGATCGTCGGCTCAGCCTGGAGTCATGATTTCGAATGGCAATCACATGAACGGCTTGGGCTGGTTGTTGATGGGCCTGGGTGCACTCGTCCTG
>JBAVXU010000125.1:0-3775 GCA_049698415.1 Mycobacteriales bacterium | reverse complement strand
GTGCCGGCACGTTCACCGCACCGGTGGTCTCCGTCGTCGGCGGCCGGGGCGGCGCGGGTGCATCGGTGCTCGCTGCGGCACTCGCGCTGGCAGGGACGCGACGCGATGGTCACAGCGTGCTGGTCGACGCCGACTCACTCGGCGGTGGCCTCGATCTTCTGCTGGGCACTGAAGAACTGACCGGTCTGCGCTGGCCAGACGTCGCCGATACCGCTGGCCGGCTGTCCGGCGAGGCCTTGTGCACGGCGCTGCCCCAAGTGGCCGGCGTCTCCCTGCTGACGTGGGACCGAACCGATCCGGTGGTCGTGCGCGACGCGGCGATGTCAGCGGTGTTGGGAGCGGCGCGCCAGGCGGCGAGCCTTGTCGTCGTCGACCTGCCGCGCCGGCTTGACGACGCCGCGCTTCAGGCCCTGCGCGACAGTGACGTGGCGCTGCTGGTCGTGCCCGCCGAGGTACGTGCGTGCGCGGCGGCCACTCGGGTCGCAGCCGCGGCGGGGGCGCACTGCGCCGATCTGCGGGTGGTCGCACGCGGTCCGGCGCCGGCAGGCCTGGGCTCTCGTGATGTCGCCGAATCACTCGGCTTGCCTCTCGCCGGCGTCCTTCGACCTGAGCCTGGGCTGCAGCGCGAGCTCGAACGCGGTGGGATGACCGGTGTCCATCGGCGGGGACCGCTGGCCCGGTTCTGCGCCGAATTCCTCGACGAGTTGACCGCCCAGCGATCGTCGGTCGCCGGTGGGCCGGCGGCAGCCTGATGATCGACCCGGCGCTGGTCGACCGCGTGCGCCAGCGGCTGTCCGCCGATTCGCAAACGCCGGACCTGCAACGACTTGCGGCGGCGCTGCGAGCCGAGACGCGCGCGCCCGCGGGCGACGAGGAGCTGCTACGAACCTTGCCGCAACTGCGATCGGAGCTGCTGGGTGCCGGTCCGATCGAGCCGTTGCTGCGTGATCCGCTGACCACTGACGTGCTGGTCAACGCAGCCGATGACGTCTGGGTCGATCAGGGCGACGGTCTGCGCCGCACCGGAGTGTCCTTTCGCGACACCGCCGAGGTGCGCGGTTTGGCGGTGCGGCTCGCGGCGCTTGGTGGCCGCCGCTTGGACGCTGCCCAACCGTGGGTCGATGTCCGGCTTCCCGACGGCACGCGTATGCATGCCGTGCTGCCGCCCGTCGCCGGTCGAGGGCCCTACCTGTCGCTGCGCGTGCTGCGACAGCGCGCGTTCACGGTTGACGAGTTGATCGAAGCCGGCACTCTCGACCCTGACTCTGCCGACCTGCTCCGGGCGATCGTCCGTGCCCGCCTGGCTTTCCTGGTCTCCGGCGGCACCGGCTGCGGCAAGACGACACTGCTGGCGACGCTGCTCAGCGTGGTGCCCGACACCGAACGCATCGTTGTCGTCGAGGATTCCGGTGAGCTGCGGCCGGCACACCCGCACGTGCTCACCCTCGAATCCCGCCAGGCCAATATCGAGGGGGCCGGCGAGGTGACGATGCGGGATCTGGTCCGCCAGGCGCTGCGGATGCGGCCGGACCGGCTCGTCGTGGGTGAGGTCCGCGGCGCAGAGGTCGTCGAGTTGCTGGCGGCCCTCAACACCGGACACGACGGCGGGGCGGGCACCGTTCACGCCAACTCCACCGGTGCGGTGCCGGCCCGGCTGGAAGCGCTGGCCGCGTTGGGCGGGCTCGGACGCGCCGCGCTGCACAGCCAGGTGCTCGCCGCCGTCCAGTGCATCGTGCACCTGCGCCGCGAGGGTGTGCGCCGTGTGCTCGACGAGATCTCGTTGCTGGCGCGACGGCGCGACCGCGTCGTCGTGGTGCCCGCATGGCGGCGCGAGGGCGGAGCGGCCCCGGGCTCGGCGGGTCTGCGTGCCCTGCTCGTCGAGCGCGGAGTCGACCCGGCGCTGGTTCCACCGTGACGATGCCGTCCACCGGTGCGGTGGCCGTCACACTTCTGGCCGTCGCCGCGGTCGTGCTGATGTGGCCACCCGGCCGTTTCGTCGTTCGGCTGCCTGCGTCGCTGCTGAGTCGGCAAGTTGGGGTCCGGTTCGGCCTGCCCCCGAGGACACGGCACGTTGCGATGGGAGTCCCAGTGAGTGCCGGCATCGCGGTGATGCTCGGCGGTCCAGTGGCGGGCTTGCTGACAGCGACGTGCCTGGGCGCGGTCGCGGCCGTCGTGCGTTGGCATCGGGTCGAGGCGGCAGAGTGGGCGCGCTGCGTCTGCGACCTCGAACTGCTCCGCGGGCTCGGCGCCGAACTCCGCGGTGGCCGCCACCCGGTTGCCGCCCTCCGCACCGTGCCCTCGCCGACCGATGCCTGACTGGCGGCGGCGCTTGGCACGGCTCGGGCTGCTGCCGCGCTCGGCGGTGACGTGAGTGTGGCGTTACGCGGCAGCGGATCCAGGCCGGCCTTGGCGAAGTTGGCGGCCGGATGGCGGCTCAGCGATGACTGCGGCGCACCGCTGGCCGACCTGGTCGAGCAGGTGGCGGCCGATGTCAGAGCGGATGCCGACGTACGCCGCCAAACCCGGATCGAGTTGACCGGGGCGCGCGCGACCGGTCTGGTGCTCGCCGTACTGCCGCTGCTGGGTGTGGGCCTCGGTGCAGCCATGGGTGCTGACCCGCTGCGCGTGCTCCTGCACACCCCGGCCGGCTCGGTCTGCGCGTTCGTCGGGATCGGGTTCGAGGCAGCCGGCGTGGCCTGGGTGCGTCGGCTTACCAGAGGCGGCTAGCTGATGCGTTCTGTCGCGGCGGCCTGCTTGGCACTCGCCGCAACCACGTTGCTACTGCGCCGGGACCGGCTGCGGCAGGCGCCCGACCCGCGGAGCGCCTCATCTCCCTGGCACGGGCGCCGGCTCGCCGCCCTGGCGCGGATCGCCCGACTTGAGCGCCGACGAAAGCGCTTTCAGCGGGGGAGTGCAACCACCGACCTGCCACTCGCACTGGACCTCATGGCGTCCGTGTTGCGGGCCGGCGAGCCACCGTCGACCGCGGCCGCCGCGGTTGCCGGGGTGATCGGCAGCCCGGTCGGCGAGGCCCTGCTCGCGGTGTCGCGAGCCGCCGAGCTGGGAGCGTCCCCGGATGTGGCGTGGCAGCACCTCGGCCTGCTCACCGGCCTCCAGTCGGTGTCCCGGACGGCCGCCCGTACGGCAGAGAGCGGCACCAGGCTGGCCGACGAGCTCAGCCAGATCGCCGTCGACCAGCGTGCTCGGCTGGCAGCCGCGGCTCAGGAGCGGGTACGCCGAGCGGGCGTTCTGGTCGTACTTCCGCTCGGTCTGTGTTTCCTTCCCGCGTTCATCGTCCTCGGAGTGATCCCGATCGTGATCGGGATGGCCGGCGCCGTGCTGCGCTGAGCGCCCGGTCGCTGCCGAATCCGGCTTTCCCCAGGCCGCTTTTCCTGCACAGATCTCTACGCCGGGCTGCCGCTTCGGTCCGGATTGCCGAAGCGTGAAGCCTGCCGGACAAGCCGGTTCACGGTTCACCCGAGACACGAGGAGGCGGGATGAGAGCGCGCATCATGTCAATCCACAGGGGCCTGATCGCCAGGCTGCGCCAACGAGCCGACGACGGGATGAGCACGGCCGAATATGCGGTGGGCACTATCGCGGCGGTGGCCTTCGCCGGGGTGCTGTTCAAGGTGGTGAGCAGCCCTGTGGTCAAGACGGCGCTGACCGCGCTGGTGGCCCGTGCACTCAAGGCGCCGTTCTAGGTGGAGCGCACCGATCGTGGCTCGGCGACGGCGGAGTTGGCGACGGCACTTCCGGTGCTCGTCTTGGTCCT
>JBAVXU010000124.1:0-7790 GCA_049698415.1 Mycobacteriales bacterium | reverse complement strand
CATGATGGCGGCCGCGGATTCGCGCTCGACAGCCATGCGCTCGATCTCCTCAGAAACGTTCATGACCTCGTGGAGGGCCAGCCGACCCTGATAGCCGGTCTTGGCGCACGCAGAGCAGCCGACCGCGCGGAACAGTTTCGGCGGCTCCTCGTCCTCGGGCCAGGGGAAGCGAGCCACCCGCAGTTGCTCAGCGGTCGGCTGGAACGCCTCCTTGCAGCGAGTGCACAGCTTGCGGGCCAGCCGCTGGGCCAGCACGCAGTCGATAGCTGAGCCGACCAGGAACGGCTCGATGCCCATTTCGACCAGCCGGGTGATCGCCGACGGAGCGTCGTTGGTGTGCAGGGTCGACAGCACGAGGTGGCCGGTCAGGGCAGCCTCGATGGCGATCTGGGCGGTTTCGTGGTCGCGGATCTCACCGATCAGGACGACGTCGGGGTCCGACCGCAGGATCGAGCGAAGGGCCGAGGCGAAGGTCAGCCCGGCCTTGTTGTTGGTCTGCACCTGGTTGACACCAGGCAAGCGATATTCGACTGGATCCTCGACGGTGATGACGTTCTTGTCCGGTGTCGAGACGATGTTCAAGGTGGCGTACAACGTCGTGGTCTTACCCGATCCGGTCGGGCCGGTGACCAGGATCATGCCGTACGGCTTCTCGTAGCTGGCCTTGAACCGGGCGCGGTTCTCGTCGGAGAAGCCGAGGTCGCCGAGGTCGAGCCGGGCGGTGGAGTTGTCCAGGATCCGGAGTACGACCTTCTCGCCCCACACCGTGGGCAGGGTGGCGACCCGCAGATCCACCTTCTTGCCCTCGACGACAACCGAGAGGCGTCCGTCCTGCGGGATGCGACGTTCGGCGATGTTGATGTCGGCCATGATCTTGAGCCGGGACACCACACCGGACTGGATCGACTTGGGTGAGCGCATGATCTCGTGCAGCACACCGTCGATCCGGAAGCGCACACCAAGATCGCGCTCGGCCGGCTCGATGTGAATGTCGGAGGCGTGATCCTGGATCGCCTGGGTGATGAGGACACCGACGAACTTCACGATCGGCGCGTCCTCAGTGACTGCACGGATGCTGGCGAGATCGTCGGCCACTTCCGGTTCGGCGATGCCGCCGGTCAGATCGTCGAAGTCGAGGTCGGCACGATGGAAGCGGTTGATCGCCTGCAACACATCGTCGCGCGTCGCGACGACGGGCCGTACCTCCATCCCGGTGAGCGATCGGATGTCGTCAACCGCGAAGACGTCGGCAGGGTCGGCCATCGCGACCAACAGGCCGCCCTCGGCATAACCGATGGCGATCGCATTGTGCCGGCGGCAGGCGCCGGCCGAGAGCAGAGAGACGGCCGAGCCGTCGACGGGATACTCCGTCAGGTCGACGAAGGGCAGCCCGATCTGGGTGGCCAGGGCGCTGACGAGTTGGGCCTCGGTCAGAACCTTGGACTCCATCAGGACGCGACCCAACGGGCGACCGGTGCGTACCTGCTCCGCGAGGGCGGCTTCGAGCTGCTCAGGGGTGCACAGGCCGGCCTCGATCAGGATCGCGCCAAGCTGCTGCACCATGCGACCCCTCCCCAACCGGCTATTGCGCTCCTTACTCCGTTCGGCCGCCGGGGCCTCTCTCTGTAGCTCGGCAGCGTGGAACCTGAAATTCGCGGTTACGGCAGAACGGCCTTCATCGCCGCGATCGGGGCCGGCCGGCCGGTCATCAGCTCCACCTGCCGCGCCGCTTGATGCAGCAGCAGGTCGAAGCCGGTGATCGTCCGCGCGCCGGCCCCCGCTGCCGCTTGCAGCAGCGGGCTCGGCCGCGGGTGATAGCGCACGTCAAATACCGTCAAATCGTCGTGGAGAATCGGCTCCACCGCGCCCACGGCAGCCCAGGCCGGGACGGTAGAGATGACGACGGTCGCACTCGGTGAGATCTCGGGCCACGGCCTGAGGGTGACCCGGATGTCGAGCCGGCCGGCGGCGGCGAGCAGATCGGCAGCCCGTCCTACGTCGCGGACGACCACGCTCGCCTGAGCCGCGCCTGACTCACGCAGGGCGGCGAGGGCAGCCGCAGCGCTGCCTCCGGAACCCATGATCACCGGCACGGAGACATCCGCGCCGAGCAGGACGTCGACCATCCCGCCGACATCGGTGTTGTCCGCATGGCTGGCCCGGTCAGCCCGTGCGCCGGAGAACACGACGGTGTTCGCCGCTCCCACGTCACGAGCAAGATCCGACACGGTGTCGACCAGGGCCAGCACCGCTCGCTTGAGCGGCATCGTCAGGGAAAGACCGACCCAGTCGGGGTCGATCCCGGCGAGCAGACCGGCAAGTTCCTGCTCCGTACATTCGATCGCGTCATAGGTCCAGCCGGTCAGTCCGAGCGCGGAGTACGCGGCGCGGTGCAGGGCCGGGGACAGCGAGTGGGCGATGGGGCTGCCGAGGACTCCCGCCCGCGGCATCTACTTGAACACGCCTTCGCGCTTGGACTTCGCCTTCTGATCGACGAAGGCTTGGTAACTGTTGGTGAAGAACTGGTGGCCCTGCTTGTCCATCAGCACGTAGTACAGCCAGTCCCCCGTCGCAGGCGCTACAGCGGCGGCCACCGCATCGATTCCCGGCGAATCGATCGGGGTCGGCGGCAAGCCCTTGAGCAGCCGATTGTTGTACGGCGTGGGTTTCGCCAGGTCGGCCGCAGTGAGCTCGCCCCCGGTGCGCCCCAAGCCGTAGAAGATGGCCGCGTCGATGCCGAGCGGGACATCCTTGGCCAGCCGGTTGTAGATCACCCGGGCGATCTTGGGCATGTCCGTGACCACCTGCCCCTCCTCCTGCACCAGCGAGGCCACGGTGATCGCGTCGTACGGGGTCAGCTTCAGGGCCACCGCCTTGGCCTCGAATCCCGTTGCCGCAGCCACCTCGTTGAACTTGGCCACCATCATCTGCAGCACCTGGATCGGCGTCGTTCCCGGCTCGATGTCGTAGGTGGCGGGATAGAGGAACCCCTCGAGGCGGCCCTTGGCATAGCCGGGCAGGCCGAGCTTCGCCGTGTCCTTGGCGGCTGCCTGCAACTGGGCTATCGGCAGCTTGGTGTTCGCGGCGATCCGGGCCAGCGTCTGACCGACCGAGAACCCCTCGGGAAGCGTGACGCGGGCAAGCAGACGGGCGGCTGGATCGAACAACAGGTTGAGGGCCAGCACGGCCTTCATCTGTTTGTGCAGGCGGTACGTGCCGGGCTGGAGGTTGGTCGAGCGCGGATCGTTCTTGGCGGCCTCGACGAAGGCCTTGGGGCTCTTGACGACGCCGGCCTTGGCCAACGCGTTGGCCACGTCAGTCGCGGTGTCGCCGGTCATGATCTGCACAGTCACCGAGCCGGCACCGGCACCGGAGTAGTCCGGCGTGTGACCGAAGGCCGAGAGAAGCTTGGATCCGCCGTACCAGATGCCGCCACCGAGACCACCGAGCATGACGACGACGACCAGCAACGCCGCCAAGGTGCGGCCGCGCCGTCCCCTCCCCGGCCGGCCCCGCCGGCGGGTATCCGCCTTGCGGCCGGACCCGCGCTGACGCCCGTCGCGATGCCGGTGCCGATGTGCCCCACCGGTGCGTGAGGCGCCGGCCAGTCCACCCTCACCCAACAGCCCACTGTCGAGATCCGAGTCATGGGCGCGGTCGAGGTCGCGGTCGGTCATATCCCGTCGCGTCCCCTTCTGCCGTCGTCGACGCTGCCCGGAGTGCGGTCGCGGTCGAGCCAGGACTGCAGGATCAGCACCGCGGCAGCCTGATCGATCACTGCCCGCTGGCGCCGGCCACGAACCCCCCGTCCAGACAGGGTACGGGTGGCGATCGTCGTCGTGAAGCGCTCGTCGGCCAGCCGGACCGGCACGGGGGCGATCTCGGCGGCCACCTCGGCGGCGAACTCCCGCGCCCGCACCTCCGCCGGGCCGGCGTCGCCGGACAGGGATCGGGGCAGCCCCACGATCACCTCCACGGCAGACGTCTCCTCGACCAACCGGGCCAGGGCCTTGACCGATCCGGCCCGCGGAAGCGTTGTCAGCGGGGTCGCCAACAGGCCGCCGGGGTCGCTGGCGGCCACTCCGACACGTACCTGCCCGGGATCGACTCCCAGGCGGACGCCCACCCCGGACCGGCTCACCCGGCTCCGGTGACGGACCCGGCGACGTGCTGGTCGACCTGCCGCAGCGCCTCGCCGATGCCTGCCGTCCCCGGGCCGCCACCCTGGGCCAGGTCGTCGTTGCCGCCACCCTTGCCGTCGATGGCGGGGCTGATCGCCCGGAGGATCTCCTGAGCGGACAGTCCGCGCTGGCGAGCCGCCGGATTGACACCGACCACCACCGACGCGCGCCCGCCGGCACTGCCGGCCACGACGACCACGGCCGGCCGGTCGGGCGCGACCCGGCCGCGAACGTCGACCGCCAGCTTGCGCAGATCGCCGCCGCTCAACCCATCGAGTGCCTCGGTGGCGATGACGGCGACGCCGTGTACGTCGTGTGCCCCCGCCACCAGATCGCCGGCGCCGGCGAGGACCGCGTCGCCGCGCAGCTTCTCCAGCTCGCGTTCGGCGTCCCGCAGCCGGCTCACCACGGCGTGCACTCGCTCGGGAACCTGCTCGGGCGGCACCTTGAACGTCTCGGCGAGCTGGGATACCAGGACGTGCTCGCGGGCCAGGAAGCGGAACGCGTCCAGGCCGACCAGCGCGTCGACGCGGCGTACGCCGGCACCGATGGAGGCTTCCGAGAGCAGCTTGACCACACCCAGCTGGCCGGAGCGCACGGCGTGTGTGCCGCCACACAGCTCGCGGGCGTACTCCCCCACCTCGACGACGCGGACCTCGTCGCCGTACTTCTCCCCGAACAGCGCCATGGCCCCGATCCGGCGGGCCTCGTCCTGCGAGGTGATGAACGCGCGTACGGGCAGGTCGTCGAAGAGGATCGCGTTGACCTCGTCCTCGACGTCGGCGAGCACGGACGCCGGCACGGCGGCGGGGGTGTTGAAGTCGAAGCGCAACCGGCCCGGCGCGTTGAGCGAGCCGGCCTGGGTCGCCGATTCGCCGAGCGCGCCGCGCATCGCCCTGTGGACCAGGTGGGTGGCGGTGTGGGAACGCGATATCGACTTGCGACGCTCGACGTCGACCGCCGCGTGAGCCGTGCTGCCGGCCGTGATCTCACCACGCAGCACCCGGGCGCGGTGCACGATCAGGCCGGGCACGGTCTGTTGGACGTCGAGAACCTCGAGCTCGCCGCCGGCCACGGTGATCCGGCCCAGGTCGGCCAGCTGGCCGCCGGCCTCGGCGTAGAAGGGGGTCGCGTCGAGGACGACGTCGACCTCGTCACCCTCGCCGGCACCGGACACGCCCCCCGATGCACCGACCAGACCGACGACGGCCGCCTCGCGCTCGACCTCGGCGTAACCGGTGAACGTCGACGGCCCGGCCTGATCGAGGACGCTGCGATAGGCAGACACGTCCGCGGCGCCGGACTTGCGGGCGCGCGCATCGGCCTTGGCCCGGGTCCGCTGCTGCTCCATCAGCGACCGGAAGCCGTCCTCGTCGACGGACAGTCCCTGCTCCTGTGCCATCTCCAGCGTCAGGTCGATCGGGAAGCCGTAGGTGTCGTGCAGGGCGAAGGCGCGGTCGCCGGGCAGGGTGTTCGCCCCGGATGCCCGGACCTGGGCGGCAGCGGTGTCGAAGATGGCGGTGCCGGCCCGCAGGGTGGCCGCGAAGGCCTCCTCCTCGGCGTAGGCGTAGGACGAGATCCGCTCGAAGTCGCTCGCCACCTCGGGATATGACTCGCTCATCGCGTCGCGCGAGACCGGCAGCAGTTCCGGCAGGGCCAACCGGTCGTAGCCGAGCAGGCGCATCGCGCGTACGGCGCGGCGCAGGATCCGACGCAGGACATAACCCCGGCCCTCGTTCGACGGGGTGACCCCGTCGGCGATCAGCATCAGCGCGGTGCGCACGTGGTCGGCGATCACGCGCAGGCGTACGTCATCGTCGTGATCGGCACCGTAGCGCCGGCCCGACATCTCGGCCGCGCGCTCGAGGACGGGGAAGACCTCGTCGATCTCGAACAGGTTGTCGACGCCCTGCAGAAGATAGGCGACCCGCTCCAGTCCCATGCCGGTGTCGATGTTCTTGGCAGGCAGGTCGCCGAGGATTTCGAAGTTGTCCTTGCCGGTCCCCTCGCCCCGGACCTGCTGCATGAAGACGAGATTCCAGATCTCGAGGAAGCGGTCACCGGCCGTGTCGACGATCGGCCCGCCGTCCGGGCCGTACATCGCCCCCCGGTCGACGTGGATCTCGCTGCACGGTCCGCACGGGCCGGGAACACCCATCGACCAGTAGTTGTCGGCCATTCCCATCCGCTGGATCCGCTCGGCCGGGAGGCCGACCTCCCGCCGCCAGATGTCGGCGGCTTCGTCGTCGTCGAGATAGACGGTGATCCACAGGTCGGACTCGGCGAACCCGAAGCCGCCGTCGGACTGCGAGCGAGTGGCCAGGTCCCAGGCGTACGGGATCGCCTTCTCCTTGAAGTAGTCGCCGAAGGAGAAGTTACCGTTCATCTGGAAGAACGACCCGTGCCTGGTGGTGCGGCCGACCTCGTCGATGTCGACGGTACGCACGCATTTCTGCACGCTGGTCGCGCGAGGATAGGGAGGTGTCTGCTCGCCGAGGAGGTAGGGCTTGAACGGCACCATGCCCGCGTTGACCAGCAGCAGGGTCGGGTCGTCGGCGATCAGGCTGGCGCTGGGCACCACGGTGTGATCCAGGCGCCGGAAGTGTTCGAGAAACCGCCGCCGGATGTCAGCTGTCTTCATCAGGTGGAGTGCCGCGGGTGGACCAGCGCGCCCGACTCCGAGCCGTCGTCGGACAGCGCCGCGAGCAACTCCTCCTCGCGCTCACTCATGGCCTCGCGCAGATCGGCCATGAACTCCGCGACCGCCTCCCCCACGCCCCCGAGGCTCTGCGAGAACGATCCGGCCAGCCCCTGCGGGGAGAGGGCATGGGCGGTCCGGGTGAGCTTGCGTACGACCAGGACTCCAGCTGTGGCGCCGAGCGCCAACCAGAACAGACGGCGCATCTAACCCCTCCTCCTGCGGTGCCGGCGATCGGCTTTCATCTCCTGCTTGACCCGTCTGGCGGTGTCACTCTTGCGCCGGCCGCTGGCCGCCTTGCGGACGCCGTAGGTGAACGCGGCAACCTTGACCACCGGCCCGCCCAACGTCGCTGCGAACAGCGATGTGAACGCTGAGACGTTGCTGGTGACCGCCTGCGCGTTGGCCGTGATCACGTCGACGCGCTCGAGCTGGGCGTTGACCTGCCTGACCGTGCCGCCGAGGTCGCTGAGCAGCGGTCCGGTCTGGGCGTTGATGCCCGCCACCAGCTTCGTCGTCTCATCGACGGTACGCCCGAGCTTGACGATCAGCACGGCAATAACGAGGACCAGCACGACGAACGCACCGGATGCGATCAGCGCTGCGATTTCCCCACCGGACATGCGACCTCCCTCTGCGGCTGGCGGCTGGAATCCTCGCTGACCCTATCGTGGCGATCTGTGCCGCACGACCGGCCGAAACGGCCGCCTACAGGCGGGCGCCCGGCTCACGTACCTGGTTCGCCGGTGCCTCGGATCCGCGACCGCAGCCGCCGCACGCGCTCGGCCAGGTCCTGCTCGGCGCCATGCCTGCCCGGCTGGTAGTAGTCGCGGCCGATCAAGTCATCCGGCGGGTACTGCTGCTCGACCACCCCGGCGGGATCGCTCTGGGAGTACGCGTAGCCCTTGCCG
>JBAVXU010000123.1:0-3956 GCA_049698415.1 Mycobacteriales bacterium | reverse complement strand
ACCCGCCCCCACTCGAACGGGTCCGTGCTGACCGTCGTCAGCGGCGGGTGGACGTGCGAGGCGAGGTCCGTGCCGTCGAAGCCGACGACGGAGAGGTCGCGCGGGACCCGCAGCCCGCGATTGTTCGCGGCCCCAAGTCCGGCGATGGCCATCACGTCGTTGGCATAAACGATCGCGGTGGGCCGCTCGGGCAGATCCAGCAGCTGTTCGGTTGCGGCGGCGCCACCGGCCGCTGTGAAATCGGAGTCCATCACGAGGTCGGCGCCGAGTCCGGCGGCGACCATCGCCGCGGCCCAGGCGTCGCGACGCTGCCGGCTGTGCAAGAAGTGCGGGGGGCCGCAGACGTACGCGATCCGGGTGTGGCCCAACTCGACGAGATGCTCGACGGATTCCCGTACGCCCCGCTGGTCATCCACGCACACAGCTGGGAACGGTGACGGCGTGTCGGGGCGGTTCAGCGTCACGGCTCGCAGGCCGAGTTCGGACAGCAGCCCGATCCGGGTGTCGGAGACTCGTAGGTCAATGACGAAGACCCCGTCCACCCGTCCTTCGGCTGCGAGTGTGCGGTAGCCACTCTCCTCGGCATCCAGCGATGGGACGACCTGCAGGAGCAGGGATTGCCCGGCCGGCGCCAGTACGGTTTCGACGCCGGCGATGAATGAGGGGAAGAACGGGTCGGCGCCGAGCAACTCGGGCTGCCTCGCGAGGACCAGGCCCACCGTGAACGCCCGGGAGACGGACAGCGACCTGGCCCGATGGCTGGGCCGCCAGCCCATCTCCCGCGCCGTCTGGAGGATGCGCTCCCTGGTCTCGGCTGAGACCCCGTCGCGACCATTGAGGGCGAACGACACCGCGCCTTTCGAGACGCCGACCTGCCTGGCGACGTCCGCGATGGTGGTACGCGATGACAAGTCAGCCTCACTAAACCGGTCTAGTTCTCCGTTTCGACTATGAAAGCGATGGTTCGGGGCTGATGTCAATAGCAGGCGTCCGGCGCGACTCGGTAATAACGTGACGTGTCCGCGCGGCTACACCCTTCCAAGAAACGTGTACTACCGTCGCCCTACGCTTGCCACGGCTGCGCGGGCGTCACGTGACGTTGCCCGCGGAGGTCGCTATGGCTGACGAGATCCTCACCGAGGTGCTGCGCATCTACCAGGTGCAGGTGACGCAGCGAGCCGGCGGTTGAGTCGCCGACACGCCTCATCGCCGTGTGGGATTGCTGAACCGATTTACGGCGTCAGGGCCTGGATCACCTGGAGCCGCCCACCGCGGCCGACGAAGGGGTGGTCGCGTACGAGATCGGCTGCCGCGGCAATGTCTGCAGCGTCCAGGATGGAGTAGCCGGCGATCGGGCTGCTCACCGGCTCTTCGGTCACCGAGCCGGTCGAGACCACCCGTGAGGGACCGAGCGGCGCGCCCGGATCGACCAGCGCCTTGCCGACCCGCTGCGTCCAGGCCACGAAATCGGCCATGGCCTGCCGCTGGGCTTCGGCTCCGTCAGGCATTCCGCCATCGTGATAGGTCACCAAGTATCGAGGCATGCCCAGAGGCTAGGAGCGTTCCCGTCCCACGGCCATGTCCGGACGGACGTATGATATGTCGCATCGTCCAGCGGCAGGGGTGCCCGGATGCACCGCGTGAGCCCGCACACCGACGATCTGAGTCAGGTGCTGAGCGCCGTCCAGGTGCGGAGCACGGTCTTCTGCCGCTCGGAGTTCCGCGCGCCGTGGGGGTTCCGGGTCAAGGATTCGGCGTACGCGAAGTTCCACCTCGTCCTTGACGGAGAGGCGGAGCTCCAGCTCGAGGACGAGTGCGAGCCCACCCGGCTGAACAGTGGAGATGTCGTCCTGTTGCCGCACGGGACCGCTCACGTGGTCAAGGACCGGCCGTCGTCGCGAGTCAGGGGGCTGGAGCAGATCCTGGTCGACCACCCGGTCGACGACGAGGGCCGCATGTCCTACGGCGGCAAGGGCGCGCGTACGACCATCGTCTGTGGTGCGTTGAACACCGAGCCGTTCTCCGACAGCCTGCTCAGCCTATTGCCGCGGCTGCTGGTGGTGGACTCGGCAAGCATGGCGATGACGCGCTGGATCGAACCCATGTCCCAAGCGCTCGCTGAGGATCCGGTCGCTCTGCCCGGCGCCGGGGTCCTCGTTGCCAAGATCGCCGACGTCTTCCTCACCGACGTGATTCGACAATTCCTCGCCGGCCGCCGAGGCGACGTTCTTCAGGCCCAGCCCATCGTCGACGCGTCGATCGCGGAGGCCGTCGCTCTCATGCAGGCCCATCCCGGCCTAGCGTGGACGGTCGGCGAACTTGCCCGCCGGGTCGGGATGTCGCGTACGGCCTTCGCCGCGAGATTCCGCGCCGAACTCGGAGACTCGCCGCTGAGCTACCTGACGAAGCTCCGGCTCAGCCGCGGCGCCGGCCACCTGTCGACATCGAGCCGAACCGTCCGCGAGATCGCGCGCCTCGTGGGCTACGACAACGAGGCGTCCTTCTCCAAGGCCTTCAGCCGGTTGTACGGACAGCCGCCCGGCAGTTTCCGGTCCGACCGGGCGGCGCAAGTCTAGGTCGCAGCTACCCGATAGCCCAACGCCACGAGTGGTCAACGGTGAGCGCCGTCGCCGCCCACAACGAGGGACCCGGCCACACGTGCGACCGGGTCCCCAGTTTGTGTCAACAAAAGATCAGAATGCACCCACACCGTTTGGCGTTCCCAGCCCGGACGGCCCATCCCAGCCAACCCGGGCGTTGCACCACTGGAACGTTGGGCAGGTGCCGTCCGATCCGGAGACGACGTCGAACAGTGATGAGGTGTGGCTGTACGGCAGAGCGTTCGGGTACCCGGCCGTGTTGCCGGACAGCGCGTACACCGCGCCGATGATCGGAGCAGAAACGCTGGTGCCACCGAAGACCATCCACCCCGAAGAGCCTTGGTTGGGGGTGGAGTCGTAGACGGCCACACCAGTGTTGGGGTCGGCCACGGCCGACACGTCGGCCTCCGCGCGCTTTGCGCAGCCGGTGTCGAAGGCCGCCGCTGCCGCCAGAGCGGTGTTGTAGGCAGAGCATCCGGCGCCGGCGCCGGACCAGACCGTCTCGCTCCAGCCGCGGGCGTTGGACGCGGTCACGAGGCTGGTGCCACCGACCGCGGTGACGTATGACGACGAGGCTGGGTAGGACGCGCCGTATCCGCTGTCACCGCTCGAGGCGGTCACGGCGATTCCGGGGTGGTTGTAGTACGTGCCGTACGTGGTGTCGGCGGCATCTCCGCCGCCGTAGCTGTTGGAGATGGCGACGACGCCGGCAGTCATTGCAGCCCTGTTGACAGCGGCACCGAGATTCGCGAAGGAATTGCTACTGGCTTCAACGAGAAGAATGTGGCAGTCGGGACAGGTCGCCGAGACCATGTCGAGGTCTAGAGAGATCTCCTGTGCCCAACCTGAGTTGGTGCGGGGGTACTTCGTACCCCCGTTCTGATCGATCTTGCGGAAGCAGCCGTTGGCCGTTGTGCAGGCGGACAGTCCGAACTGCGAGCGGTAGACGCCCAGGTCGGCCTCAGCAGTCGGATCGTTGTAGGCATCGACGATGGCCACCGTGCGGCCGCCGGACGACAGACCGGCGAGTTTGTAGGCCGACTGGATGGCCGACGGGCCGAAGCCGCTCGGGGTTGCCATGGCAACCGGTTTGCCCTGCGAGTTGGTCCGCACGAGTGACATGCATGCCGCGGCACCGGCGGTCGGTGCGCCGCAGACCTTGACTGAGTGGCCGTGTGCCGTGCTGGCTGCAGTGCCGGCGACTGCCGGCGAAGTGGCGCCGGCCATTGTGGCCAGGCCGCTAAGGGCTACGGCGCTGATAGCGAGAATCGCGCGATGACGCATAGGAGAACCTGCTCTCTCGGGGAGACCAAACAGGACAAAGGCTGGTTAACCGTTCGGTGAGTCCCTCGAAAG
>JBAVXU010000122.1:0-1588 GCA_049698415.1 Mycobacteriales bacterium | reverse complement strand
CGTCCACCCCGTCGGGCCGCGCCGGGCCAGCAGCACGATGCCGACGACGGCAAGGGCGAGCAGCACGGCGTACTCCCCGTGGGCGGCGAGGCTCAGCGCAATCACACCGAGAACGGCCAGCACCACTGTCGTGAGCGTCGAGGTGCTGCTCTGCCCGCGACCCAGCAGCGCCTCGGCGGGGGAGACGGCGTCGCCGTCCGCGGGCAGGAACAGCCAGGCGGCGACGTAGATGACCGCGCCGACCCCGCCGAAGAAGACCAGGACCACGAGGCCGATCCGGAACAGCAACGGGTCGACGCCGCAGTACCTCCCCAGTCCACCGCAGACTCCGGCGATCACGCGCTGGTCGCGGCTTCGGGTGAGTCGTCGTCCCGGGGTCGACACGTTGCCGGGGGTGGGCTGTGGGGCGTCAGTGGGTGTGTCTTCTGTCGTCATGGATCAGATCGTGGCGTGCGGCGGCAATCGGGCACATCAGGCGAGGGCCCTGAGATGACCCTGAACTTGGCACGGCCGGTTCTCAGGGTCGAACCCCGTGGTGCGGCCCGCATCGGCATGTGACGATCAAGTCGCCTGGCAATCACGCCAGCGGGATGCCGTGCACGCTCGAGCCGGGGATGATCATCGCCACGACAGACACACCGCGCCTGTTCCGCCGCGCCGACGGCAAGCTCGTCGCGGGTGTGGCCAGCGGGCTGGCTGACCACCTGGGGCTCAACGTGCTCGCGGTGCGAATCGGCTTCGTCGTGCTGACGTTCTTCAGCGGGCTCGGCATCGTGCTGTACGCCGCAAGCTGGGCGATCGTGCCGCAGCCGCCCGCCGACGAGCAGCCGGCGGCCCCCGCGAAGCGTCGCGGCGAGCTGGGAGTCCAGTTGGTGGCCTTCGCGGCGATCGCGATCGGGCTGCTCCTGGTCGTACAGCAAACCAACCTGACCGGTCGCAGCGAACTGGTCTGGCCGGTGGCGGTGGCGCTCTTCGGGGCAGCGCTGATCTGGCGGCAGGCCGATGAGGCGCAGCGGGTGAGCTGGCAGCGCATGATGGGCGCGACCGACCCCGGTCGCCGGGTCGCCGCGCTCCGGATCGTCCTCGGCGCTCTGCTGGTGCTGGTGGGCCTGGCCAGCGTGCTCGCCGTCTCGGGCAACCTCGCGTCCGTACGCGACGGGATTGCCGCGACCGCGGTCATCCTGGCCGGTGTCGCCGTCGTGACCGGACCGTGGTGGTGGCGGACCTGGACCGACCTGTCCACCGAGCGGCGCGAGCGCATCCGCTCCCAGGAGCGGGCCGAAGTCGCCGCCCATGTGCACGACTCCGTGTTGCACACGTTGGCGCTCATCCAGCGCCGGGTCGACGACCCGCGCGAGGTGGCCCGGCTGGCGCGCGGACAGGAACGCGAATTGCGTAGCTGGCTCTACAAGCCGACCGGCTCGCCCGACGAGCGACTCGCTGCCGCCCGGGAGGCGGCGGCCGCCGAGGTCGAGGACACCTACGCCGTGTCGGTGGAGCCCGTCGTCGTCGGAGACTGCGCCGTCGACGAGCGGCTCGCCGCGCTCGTACAGGCGGCTCGGGAGGCGCTGATCAACGCCGCCAAGCA
>JBAVXU010000121.1:0-7305 GCA_049698415.1 Mycobacteriales bacterium | reverse complement strand
GGCCGAGCCGGTGCCTTTCGCACCGGCCAGGAGCGGCGGCAGGACCGGTCCGAGGGAGACGGCGCGCAGCGGGTCGTGCGCCTGGGTGTCGAGCCAGCGACCGAGCCAGCCGGTGTGCTCGGGACCGCCGGGCGAGCCGGTCTGCCAGATGTCCATCGAGCGGAAGTGGCTGTGGTCCGGCTTGGGGTAGCCGACGCCGCGGACGACGGCCAACTGCTTGCTCTTCCACAGCGCATGCAGGCCCTTCATCTCGGGATTGAGCCCGAGCCCGTCTCCCAGCGGCAGCACGTCGGCCTCGTCGTAGGCCAGTTCGGGTCGCGCGCTGCGGTAGGCCGGGTCGGCGGCCGGGATCACCGTGCTCAGACCGTCGTTGCCGCCGTAGAGCGTGACCAGCACGAGGATCCGAGCGTCCTCCGGGAGTGGGTTGCGGATGCCGGCGAGGACGAGCTCGACCCAGCTCTTCGTCGACACGGCCGCCAAGGCTGTTGCGCCGACCACGCCGGAGGCGGCGAGGAAACGACGGCGGGTCAGGGTGTCCACGGCTGGGCCTCCTAGTTCACGACGTACTCGGGTGAGACCAGCGCCAGGGTGACCAGGCGGGTCGTGTCGACGCTGGCCGCGGCAAGTGCGGTGCGGGTACGTGGCGTCCACGCGTCCACGGAGAGCAGGCGGGCCACCCCGTCGATTCGGGCCGCCGGCGGCTGGGAGTTCACCGTGGACAGGTCGGCGGTCTTCGCAGCCCACTGCGCGAACTGCAGCCGGGCCTGGGTCGACGACGGCGTGAGCCAGGCCGCCCCCGCCGGCCAGCCGCCGACGCTGGGCGGTCGCAACGGCACCTGCCCGAGCCCACGCAGCGCGGCCATGGCCTGCCGGTCGGCGGGCAGCCGCAGGGCGCGTAGGACTCCGACGACGTACTCGACCGGCTGTTTGACCAAGGCGCCTCGTTCTGACGTGGACCGGAACGCCGGGTCGAGCAGGATCGCGCGGACCAGCGCGCTGACGTTGCGGCCCGGCCCGTACGCACTGACCAGCCGGGTCATGACGTCCTCGGGTGGCCCGGAGGGGGTTGCCAGGCGAGTCCAGAGCCGGGTCGCGACATGTCGGGCCGAGTTGGGTTGAGCGACGATGTGGTCTACCAGCGAGCGGTCGTCGAATGCGGCGGTCTCGCCGAGGATCGTCTTCTGCCCGCGGTCGTGGCGGCGCTCGGACAGCCGCGACGTGCCGGCCACCTGGTCCACCGTCCACCCGGTCAGCGCGCGGGCGGCCTCTCGTACATCGGTCTCCGAGTAGTTGCCCACGCCGAGGGTGAACAGCTCCATCAACTCGCGGCCGAGGTTCTCGTTGGGCTTGCCCTGCTTGTTCTGCGGGCCGTCGAGCCAGATGAGCAGCGCGGGGTTGCGGACCATCGCGCGGGCCAGGTCCCGGAAGTCACCGGTGCCGAGTCGGCGCAGCGTCTCGATCTGGTCGCGCATCAGCCCAGGAGGACCGGACTTCTGCACGGACGTCGCCCAGTGGTTGTGCCAGAGCAGCGTGAGCTTCTCGACGAACGGATGCTCCACCCGGGCCATCCGCTGCACCCACCAGCCGGTGAGCGTGGCGGTCTGCTCCTTGCGCGCCTTTCGGTACGCGAGCTTCGCGTCCGCTCCCTCGGAGCGCTTCGGCCGGGGAACGTTGTCGAACCTCGGCGCGGGTGTCGCAACCGCGCCCGGGTCTGCGGCCGGTGGCCGGAGCAGGCGGTCGACCGCCGCGTCGTAACCGATCTTGAGGTCGGCGTCCAGCGTCTCGGGTGAGGCACCGAATCCGGCCCGCCGGTGCAGGTGCGCGAGCGCTGCCCGCTGCGGCTCCATGGCGACCATGTCCCGCAGTCTGTCCGCGCGAAGTTCGGGCTGGGTAAGCGCCGCGGCTGGCTCGGGTGAAAGCCGTGGGTACGCTGAGTCGATGTCCACAGCCCTCGTCACCGGAGCGACCGCCGGTCTCGGAGCAGCGTTCTGCCGCCGCCTCGCTCGTGACCGGATGGACCTGATCCTGGTGGCCCGCGACCGCGAGCGCCTCGAGCTTGCCGCCAAGGAACTCGCTGCAGAGCACGGGATCGAGGTCGAAACCCTTCCTGCGGATCTGAGCACCGACGAAGGCTGCGCTCGCGTCGCGGACCGGCTCTCCGACGAGGACCGGCCGGTCGATGTGCTGATCAACAACGCCGGCATCGGCCTGGGCCGCAGCTTCCTCAAGGCCTCGGTCGAGGATGGCCTTCGCCTGACGATGCTCAATGTGCTGGCGGTGCAGCGCCTCACCCATGCCGCCCTTCCACCGATGATCAGGCGGGGACGCGGTGATGTGGTCAACGTGTCCTCCGTCGCCGGTTTTACCCCCGGCCGGAGCGATGCGACGTACTCCGCGAGCAAGGCTTGGGTGACCTGCTTCAGCGAAGCGCTGCACGCGCACACGGCCGGCACTGGTGTTCGCGTGATGGCACTCTGCCCCGGCTTCGTGCACACGGAGTTCCATCAGCGGGCCGGCATCAACATGTCCCGGCTGCCCGAACTCCTCTGGACCGACGCGGACGACGTCGTACGCGAAGGCATCCACGCGCTGCGTCGCGGGCGCGCGGTGTGCGTGCCCGGCTGGCAGTACAAAACCATCGTCACGCTCGCCAGGCACGCGCCGCGTTTCGTGGTGCGGCGGGCGGCAGCCAAGTCAGGTGCGCCTCGACGGTGAGTGATCGGCTGCTGGTCATCGGTGGTGGCGCGTTCCTCGGTCCGGCGGTCGTGTCCGCTGCAACGAACCGCGGTTATCAGGTCACGACACTCACGCGCAGCGGCGCCGGGATCGCCCCGGGAGTCGAGTCATTGCTGGGTGACCGCGAGACCAGCGACGGGTTGGCGGTGCTGGAGGGGCGCGAGTGGGACGTGGTGGTCGACACCTGTGGCTACGTGCCCCGTGTGGTCGGTGCCACGGCGAACGTGCTGGCCGACTCGGTAGGCCACTACATCTTCGTCTCGAGCATCTCGACCTATGCCCACTTCGGTGAGGGGCCGATACGCGAAGGTTCCCCGATCTTCGACTGTGCCGCCGACGCTGGACCGGACGACGGGCACTACGGCGAGCTCAAGGCCGGTTGTGAGCGGGCGGTCCTGGAGCACTTTTCCGGTCGCTGCACGATGGCCCGGGCCGGGCACATCGTCGGTCCCGGCGACAACGTGGGCCGGTTGTCCTACTGGCTCAACCGGGTCGCCGGCGGTGGCGAGGTGCTCGCTCCCGGGCCGCCGGAGCGCTCGCTATCGATGGTCGACGTCCGAGACCTCGCCGATTGGATGATCCACTGTGGACGGGAGCGCGTCGTCGGCGCGATGGCCGCCAGCGGCATGCCCGGGCAGACGTCGTACGGCGAGTTGCTGGGGTTGGCCGCGACCGTCTCGGGTGCCGATCCCACCGTCGTCTGGGCCGACGACGACTTCCTGCTCGCCAACGACGTCGAGCCATGGCAGGACCTGCCGTACTGGATGCCGGAGCGCGAGTTCCCCGGCGCCGAAGACATCGACACGTCCGCGGCACACGCCGCAGGTCTTGTCTGTCGTCCGGTCGGCGAGACGGTACGCGACACCTGGAACTGGCTGTGTTCGGTCGGCGCACCCCCCCAACGGGCCGACCGGCCGCCGCCGGGTCTCACCCCCGAACGCGAGAAGGAAATACTCGAGGCCTGGCACCGGCGATAGGAGGCCGAACCGTATGTCGGCGACCTGCTCCCACTTCAACGACCGGCTCGACGCCGCTCCGGAGCCGCGGACCCCGGACGCATGCGAGGACTGCCTCGCCACCGGGGGTTCGTGGATCCACCTGAGGCTGTGTATCGAGTGCGGTCACGTCGGTTGCTGTGACGACTCCCCCAACAAGCACGGCGCGGCGCACTACGAGCGGACAACGCACCCGCTGGTCCGGTCGTACGAGCCGGGCGAGAACTGGTGGTGGTGCTTCGCAGACGAGATGGCGTTCGAGATCCCCGGCGCCGAACCGGCTCCGTCGCACGCGTGACCCAACCACCAATCACGAGTCCGCGGTGCTATCGGATGCCGAAGTCCACGGTCGTCGTCTGACCGGTCGAGGGCACTGTGATGGTGAACCGGTACGTCGCCTTCTGGTCCGGCAGCGCTCCAGTCCCGAAGTTGTAGATGTAGCTGTTCGTCGCGCTGTCGAAGCGCAATGTCGAGCCGATGTCGGGCGCTGACTTGTCCTTGTCCTCGTTGACCTTGCCAGGAGTGTCCGAGTTCACCAGGGCGACGCCGAGTGTCGGTGCCAGCGTGGAGGGGAAGGTTCCGTCGCAGTCGCGAAGCTGCAGTCGTACGCCGATCACGCTGCCCGCCTTGAACACGCTCATCGGTCCGGTCGCGTTCAGCGGCTGCTGCACGCCGCCTCCGACGACGGTGTAGTCGACGTACAACGCGGTGGCGTCCGGGCCGGAGACTCCCCCGTCGTCGTCGGAGATGGTGACCGAGGCGACCTTGCGTCCCGCCGTCGGATAGGTGTGCATCGGCGTGAACGGGCTGGACACGTTGCTGAAGTGCTCGACAACGCCGCCGCCCCAGTTGACCGTCGCGTCGTAGGTCTCACCCCCGCCCGGGTCGGTGAAGCTCACCGTGATGGGGCTGCCGGCGCCGCAGATCGCGTGGTCACCTGTGGTGACCGAGGTGATCGTCGGCGCGACGTTGGTGATGTTGATCGTCGCGGTGTCGACGCCGGTGGCGCCGTGGGAGTCGGTCACCTGCACCTGCGCCGTCTTCGTGACCGGACCGTCGAGCCCGGCAGCGGAGTACGCCACGGACTGCCCCGGCGTCTCGAAGGTCCCGTTGTTGTCGAGGTCCCAGGCGTAGGTCAGCGGGTCGCCGTTGGCATCCGACCCGGTCGCGGTCAGGGTGCCGCCGCCGCCCTCCGGAATGGAGTACGGGCCACCGGCGTCGACCGTCGGCGCCGCGTTCGAGGTGACGGCGAATCGTCCGACCATCGGATCGTGGTCGCTGGCCTGATCAGCGAACTCCGCGTTGACGTGCACCGCGTCGAACCCGGTCTTGGCGGCGAGCAGATGCGAGCTGACCACCATGTGGTCGAGCGACTGGGAGTTGCCCTCGAACACGTAGCTGTAGCGCTCGGCCTGCGGCAGCGTCTTCATCAACGCCGTCATCACGCCACCCTCGAGGATGTCCATCGTCGTCGAGAACTCGAAGTCGTTGATGTCACCCATGACGAGCACATCGGCATTGGCGTTCTGGGCCAGGATCGAGTCGACGAAATCGTTGACGATCTGCGCCTGCTGGTGTCGTTGGGTCTCGCTCGAGCGGGTGGGCGGCTGGTTCTTGCCGTACAACGGATCGTCGCCGCCCTTGGAGTTGAAGTGGTTCGCGACGACGAAGAGCGTGGCCCCGTTGTAGGTGAACTCACCGGCCAGCGGCTTGCGGCTGCTGTTGAAGGCCGGGTTGGTCGGGTCGATCCGCCCCGGGCTGATGGACAGGTGCGGCCCGGGCTGGACCGTGACCGCAGTCGTCGAGTCGCCGCCCGGTCGGTCGACGAACGCGAGGCCGCGGTCGGTGCGGAACAGGAAACCGACCCGGATGTTGCCGCCCGGCTCGCCGCCGTCCTGGTCGTTGACCGGGTTGATCTGGCGGAATTGGTACGTCGGGCCGCCGGCAGCACTGATGGCGTTGATCAGGGCGGCGTAGCTGTTGCTGGCGTCGACCGTGCCGTCGTCGGTGGGTCCGGTGTTGTCCTGGACCTCCTCGACGGACATGAGATCCGGCGACTGCATGTTGTCGACGATGATCGCGGCCAGCCGGTTGATCTTGTCCGGTGGGTCGCCCGGGTCGAGGTTCTCGAGGTTGATCGTCGCGGTCGCGAGCTCACCGGGGCCGGGGGCGGCGGTGGTTTCGCGGGTGACCCCGTCGCCGATGCCGGTCACGGCGGTCGTGACGTTGAGCTTCGGATTGTTGAACGAGTAGTCCATGATCCCGACGATCGGGCCGGAGAAGTGGTCACCGACGTTGACCATGGGTGTCGCGACCATCGGGTCGTCGAGGATGATCCGCTCCGGGTTGAAGTCAGTCGGCCGGATCACGATGCCGCCGCGGGTGGTACGTACTCCCGCGTTGACGCCGTTGTCGGCGAGCACCGAGATCTCGCCGAAGCTGGTGGTGGGGCCGGAGGCGACGGCGTTGTTGACCTGGACCCGCATCCCCTCCAGGCTCTCCCAGAAATCGATGCCGTCCTGGGCGGGGTCGAACACGCCGCTGGTCTCCACGTTGGTCGCGTCGTTCTCGATGACATCGGTCGGGACGGCTCGACCGCCGATGCCCAGAACTGTTGGCGCAGGCAGCGGATTCCCGGTCGACAGCACGCTGGCCGACGGGCCGCTGATCTCGGTGACGGTCAGTCCGGGCGAGGTGGCACCGCCGCCGCGGAACTCCGTGACCGTGCCGGTGACCGACACCTCGTCGCCCAACGAGACTGTTGGGGCGGTGCTGGTGAACACGAAGATGCCCTCGCTCGTGGCGTCATTGGCATCGGGCGACGGGTCTTGGACGTAGTAGCCGTTGGTGCGCACCCCGGTCACGATGCTCGCGGCAAGTGTGACGACGCTGCCGACCATCGGTGAGATGTGCGCGGCGCCCTGCACGTCGTGGATGTGGACGGCGGCGTTGGCGGTGGCGAAGTGGAGCACGTAGTCAGCCGCCATGGTGTCCGGCGGGTCGTTGCTGTCCTGGTCGCTGACCTGCGAGGCCGTCACGGTGACGGTGCAGCTCTCACCGATCGCGAAATCCGTGCTCGGATCCAGGGTGAAGGTCACCGGACCACCGCTGACGGCCACTGCGTGTGCACCCGACGAGGCACAGTTCACGGCGAAGGCGGACCCGGTCGCGTTGACGGGTTCGCTGAAGGTGACGCTGATGTTGGCGTTGTCGGCAACACCGATCGCATTGTCGGCCGGCGACGTGCTGGACACCGTCGGTGCGCTGTCGCCCGGGGGCGCGCCGCACGGGCTGGCTGCGGTCGAGGTGTTGCGAGGGGTGGGCGGATTGATCAGGGCCAGATCGGCGGCGTTGTCGTCGGTGTCAGTGCACCCCGCGGCCGCCCGCGCATCGGCGGCGGCATTGCTCATCGTCGGAGCAGGCCCGGTGCCCTCGAACTGGTTCGCCGTGGTGCCGTAGCCCACGAGGTCGACGACCGCTGCGGAGGCATCGATCAGCCGGACCTTGCCGGCGGTCGCGCTCATGTTGGGGCCGCCGGTGGCATCCGGCGCGGGCAGCGCGGGCGCGCCGGCAA
>JBAVXU010000120.1:0-12132 GCA_049698415.1 Mycobacteriales bacterium | reverse complement strand
GAACTCACCACCGCGCCGCGCTCCGGGCTGGGCCGCTCGTCGTCGCTGGGTCCGGGCCCGACACCGAGCGCCGCGACCACCGACGGCAGCAGCGCCGAGGCGGCGCGCACGTATCCCGAGGAGGAGGGGTGGAACCGGTCCGCGCTGAACATGACGTGCGGGGCGGCCGCGAACTCCTGGCCGAGAAGGTCGCCGAGGGAGACCGACCGGCCGCCGGCCTCGACGACCGCGATCGTCTGTGCGGCGGCCAGCATCCGGCTCCAGCGGCGGGCGACCAGGCGCAGCGGTTGCGCGATCGGCTCGATGGTGCCGAGGTCGGGGCAGGTCCCGACCACCACCTCGACGTCGGCCTGGCGCAGGGCGCGTACGGCCTCGGACAGGTGCCGGACCGACGTGGCCGGGCGGACCCGGTGCGTGACGTCATTGGTGCCGACCATGATGACCGCGACGTGCGGACCGTGCTCCAGCGCCGTGGCCACCTGGTCGAGCAGATGCTCCGAGCGGGCTCCGACCCGGGCGGCCGTGATGAGGTGCACCGGCCGGTTGGTGACCTCGGCCAGGCCCTTCGCCACCAGCGCGCCCGGCGTGTGCTCGGGGAGGTCGGCACCCATGCCGGCGCCGCTGGAATCGCCCAGCATGGCCAGGACCAGCGGCTCACTGCCGATGTCCGGACCGTAGCGCCCGTCGGCGGTGGGCGGATCGGTCGTCGGCTCGCCGACCACGCGGCGCGCCAGCCGTGCCTCGCCGAAGAGGACGCCGAACAGGATGGCACCGGCCGCGCCGACCGTGCCGCTGCCGTAGGCCGCCGCCACGGCGACCCGGCGTGCCTGGCTGGCCCGACTCATCGCTGCTTCCTCTCCGCGGAATTCCAGCCTCCGAGGCTAGCCGAGCGGTCGATGACCCAGCGAGCCGTCCGAGGCGCGGGGCTCTGCTGGCCCGCGGCTACGCTGAGCGCCGTGGACTACTACGAATCCCTGGTCGATCTGGTCGGCAATACCCCGCTGGTCCGGCTCAATTCCGTCACCTCGCACCTGCCGGCCGACCGTGCCCCGCTGGTGCTGGCCAAGGTGGAGTACTTCAACCCGGGTGGCTCGGTCAAGGACCGCATCGCCGTACGCATGATCGAGGCGGCCGAGGCATCCGGGGAGCTCCAGCCGGGCGGGACCATCGTCGAGCCGACCTCGGGCAACACCGGCGTCGGGCTGGCGATCGTGGCCCAGCGCAAGGGCTACCGCTGCGTGTTCGTCTGCCCGGACAAGGTCTCGGCCGACAAGGTGAACGTGATGCGTGCCTACGGTGCCGAGGTCGTCGTCTGCCCGACCGCCGTCGCCCCCGAGCACCCGGAGTCCTATTACAGCGTCTCGGAGCGGCTCACCGGCGAGATCCCGGGCGGGTGGAAGCCCAACCAGTACGCCAATCCCAACAACGCCCTGTCGCACTATGCATCGACCGGGCCCGAGTTGTGGAAGCAGACCGACGGCCGCATCACCCACTTCGTCGCCGGCGTGGGCACCGGCGGCACGATCAGCGGCGCCGGTCGCTACCTCAAAGAGGTCTCCGACGGCCGGGTCAGTGTGATCGGTGCCGACCCGGAGGGCTCGGTCTACTCCGGCGGCACCGGCCGGCCGTACCTCGTCGAGGGGGTGGGCGAGGATTTCTGGCCGGAGACCTACGACCGGACGATCTGTGACGAGATCCTCGCCGTCTCCGACCGCGACTCGTTCCAGATGACCCGGCGGCTGGCCCGCGAGGAAGGCCTGCTGGTCGGCGGTTCGTGCGGGATGGCGGCAGTGGCCGCGCTGCGTGTCGCCGAGAGAGCCGGCCCCGACGACGTGGTCGTCGTCCTGCTGCCCGACGGCGGCCGCGGCTACCTGTCCAAGATCTTCAGCGACGACTGGATGGCCGACTACGGCTTCCTCACCGCATCCGGCGACGTGCTGGTGGGTGACGTGCTCAGCCGCAAGGGGGCGGTTATGCCCGAGCTTGTGCACGTACACCCCACCGAGACCGTTCGCGAGGCGATCGACATCCTGCGGGAGTACGGCGTCTCGCAGATGCCGGTCGTCAAGGAGGAGCCCCCGGTGATGGCTGCCGAGGTCGTCGGCTCGGTCAGCGAGCGGGTCCTGCTCGACGCGCTCTTCGCCGGTCACGCAAGCCTGGCCGACCCGCTGGAGCGACACATGTCCGCGCCGCTGCCGTTGATCGGCGCGGGCGAGCCGGTCAGCGCCGCTATGCACGCGCTCGAGACGGCCGACGCGGCGGTCGTGCTCGACGACGGGAAGCCGCGCGGGGTCATCACCCGCCAGGATCTGCTCGGTTTCCTGGCGAGATAGCCGTCCGGCCTGCGACAGTCTGCGCAACCGCAAGATAGGAGTCCTGCGATGCGTCATTCATCGTCGGTCACGTCAGTCTCCTGGATCCCGTCCGAGGCGATCCCCGGGCCGACCAGGCTGCCCTTCGATCTCGGGTTCAGCCACTACGACGCCCCACCGCACGAGGTGCTCGGCGACCTCAGGACGTGGCAGGACGCCGATCTGTTCCGCTTCGCCAACAACCTCTCCGCCTGGATCGAGGTCGACGACCGGGGCCGCATCACCGACTCGGGCTACTCCGGCGGCGGGCTGATCGGCTCGACGACGCTGCGCGTCGGCCGGGCGTCGGCAACGTTCGCCGCGGCCTCGTATCCCGACCTGCAGCGCAATCCGGAACTGCAGGACGGTGCGATGCGCTTCCAGCAGACCGTCGGTGGCCGCACCGGCGTGCCGATGCCGCGCGTCGTCAAGCACCCGCCGTTCGTGCAGCTGAGCGCGCCGACAGTGTGGACGACGCTGGAGCTCACGTTGCACGCCGACGGCAGTGCCGAAGGTCGCATGATCGGCGCCAGCCCGTTCCCCCGGCATTGGGTCTACGACGCCTCGGGGATGCTGGTGGGCAAGAGCGGGCTGACCGACTTCAGCGGATGGTCCAAGGAGTGCTTCGGCGACTACAGCCCCTGGGGAGATCTCGACAGCCCCGCGCTGGTCACCGCCGCCGAGAGCGCGCTCGAGCGCACGCTGTCCGGGGCGATCATGCGTTCCGGCGCGAAACCGCGGACACGTACGCTGTCACCAGGCGAAGAACTCGTACGACAGGGCGAGCCCGGCGACGAGCTGTTCCTGTTGCTCGACGGAGTGCTGGAGGTGCTGGTGGACGGCGAACTGGTGGCCGATCTCGGCCCGGGGGCGGTGGGTGGTGAGCGCGCGCTGCTCGAGGGCGGCAACCGCACCTCCTCCCTTCGTGCGCGCACCAAGGTCCGCGTCGCCGTGGCGAGCGCGGATCAGGTCGACATCGAGGCGCTGCGCGAACTCGCGGAGGGCCACCGACGGGAGGAGCAGGCCGGCCCGCAGAGCACCGGGTGAAGGTCTCTCTCTGCGGAGTGCGCGGCTCCACGCCGGCGCCGGGCTTCGAGTTCGCGCGCTACGGCGGCAACACCTCATGCGTGGCGATCGCCCGCGACGACGGAGACCCGGTCCTGCTCCTCGATGCCGGCACCGGCCTGTCGGGAGTGACCAGGCTGCTCGACGGCCGCCCGTTCCGCGGCACGATCCTGCTCGGCCACCTGCACTGGGATCACACCCACGGCCTGCCGTTCTTCCGATCCGGCGACCAGGAGGGCTCGGCCGTACGCCTGCTCATGCCCGCCCAGGAGGGCGGCACGGCCGAGGCGTTGCTGGCCCGGGCGGTGTCGCCGCCGCACTTCCCGATCACGCCGAGCCAGCTCAGGGGGGACTGGACCTTCGAGTTCCTCGAAGAAGGCGCGTTCGAGGTCGAGGGATTCTCGGTGCGCGCCCGCGAGATCCCGCACAAGGGCGGCCGTACGTTCGGCTATCTGGTCAGCGACGGCGAGCACTCGATCGCGTACATGTCCGATCACCACCCGGTCTCGCTCGGTGATGGTCCAGACGGTTTCGGCCCGTACCACGAGGCGGCCCTCGACCTGGCGACCGGCGCGGACATTCTGATCCACGACGCGCAGTACACCGCCGAGGAGTTTCCGGAGCGGTCCACCCTGGGACATTCGTCGATCGACTACGCGGTCGGGCTGGCCGAAGCCGCCGGCGTCGCGCACCTCGTGCTGTTCCACCACGATCCGCGCCGTACCGACGACGACCTCGACAAGATCGCCGCCTCGGTGACCTCGTCCGCGATGGAGATCACGATCGCGGCCGAGCAGCTCACTCTGTGGCCGGGCTGCCCCAAGACCTGACCGGCCTTCGAGGCGGCCGGGTCAGCCCTCGGCTGAGGCGAGACCGATCGGGCAGGACACTCCCGTGCCCCCGATGCCGCAGTAACCGTTGGGCACCTTGTGGAGGTACTGCTGGTGGTAGTCCTCGGCGAAGTAGAACTCCGCTGCCGGCGCGACCTCGGTGGTGATGGGGCCGTAGCCCGCGGATTTCAAGCTCGGCTCGAACGCCGCTCGGGTCTCTTCGATCGCCTGGCGCTGTGAGTCGTCGGCGTAGTAGGCGGCGCTGCGGTACTGCGTACCCCGGTCGTTGCCCTGACGGAAGCCCTGGGTCGGATCGTGGCCCTCCCAGAAGACCTTGAGCAGGTCGCGGTAGGAGATCTTGGCCGGGTCGTAGACGACGCGTACGGCCTCGGTGTGCCCGGTCAGTCCCGAGCAGACCTCCTCGTACGTCGGATTCGCCGTGCTGCCGCCTGCGTAACCGACGGCGGTGGAGTACACACCGTCGAGCTGCCAGAAGATGCGCTCGGCTCCCCAGAAGCAGCCCATCCCGAAGATGGCCACCTCGTCGCCCGCCGGGACATCGTGCAGCGACGTACCGAGCACGGCGTGGGTGTCCGACGTCGCCAGGGGTGTGGGCCGGCCGGGCAAGGCCTGGTCGGCGGTGGGCAGGGCGGTCTTGTGCAGTCCGAAAAGTCCCATGGTTCGTACCTCCTGGCTCAGTCAACCGAACCGTAGGCGGTGGCTGTTCCCGCGTCACAGTTTCGTCACATGTCCGCTGTCCACAGATTTTTGTTCGGGGGCGGCGTTCGGGCTTGCTCGTCGGCCACGATCCACGTCATGGATATCGCAACGTTCCTCAAGGACACCCGTGCGGCCGCCAACGTCTCGCTCCCGGAGTTGGCGGGCCGGGCCGGACTGTCACCGGGCATGCTAACCTCCTACGAACGCGGCTCCCGCTCCCCGCGGGTGGATCAGGTCGACCAGATCCTGGCCGGCCTGGGTCTGCAGATTCGGTTCGAGGCCGAGCCGCTGTGGGCCGAGGTCGACGCGGCCATCGACGCCGCCGGGGCGATGGACCCGGTGGAGCGCCTGTCGGGACTGGCCGTGCGGCCACTCGGACTGCTTGCCGAGCTTGCCGACATTCCCTGCGTGCTGGAGGGGATGTGCGCGGCGGTGCTGCTCGGCGCGCCGGTGCCGGCGGCGGTGATCGACCTGGTGCTGCCGCGCGACGACGAGGTGCTGGAGCGCTTCCACCAGTGGGCTGCCCTGCGGGCGCACCGGTGGAGCGACAAGTGGCGACGGTTCGGCTTCGCGGTGCCCGACCCGCGTGAGGGACGCGACCCGCTGCGCTACGAGACCGAGCACGGCGAGCTGCGCCTGCGTCTGGCCGACCCGCTGCCCGACTCGATCGAGGTCACGGTCGGGGACCAGACCATCCGGGTGCTCGATCTTCGTGCCGTCGAGCCCACCGACGCGGTCTCCGGCCGCGTGCTCCAGCGGATTCAGCAGCGGTTAGCCTCGCAGGCATGAGCGATGACGCCCTCGGGTTCGACACGCTGGCCATCCACGCCGGGCAGCAGCCGGACCCGGCCACCGGCGCGGTCGTGCCGCCGATCTACCAAACGTCGACCTACAAGCAGGACGGTGTCGGTGGACTCCGGGGTGGCTACGAGTACAGCCGCAGCGCCAATCCGACCCGGACCGCGCTGGAGGAGTGTCTGGCCGCTCTCGAGGCCGGCACCCGAGCAGTCGCTTTCGCATCGGGGCTGGCCGCCGAGGACTGCCTGCTGCGTGCGGTGTGCCGGCCCGGGGATCACGTGGTCATCCCGGACGACGCCTACGGCGGCACCTATCGGCTCTTCGCCACGGTGCTGGCCGAGTGGGGGGTCACGTACTCCTCGGCACCGCTGAGTGACCTTGCCGCGGTGCGCGCGGCGGTGCGTCCGGACACCAGGCTGATCTGGTGCGAGACGCCCACCAACCCGTTCCTGCGCATCGCCGACATCGCAGGGCTGGCCGCGATCGCCCACGAGGCCGGCGCCCTGCTCGCGGTCGACAACACCTTCGCCTCGCCCTACCTCCAGCAGCCACTGGGGCTCGGCGCTGATGCCGTCGTGCACTCGACCACGAAGTACCTCGGTGGTCATTCCGATGTCGTCGGCGGCGCCGTTGTCGTCTCCGACCCCGAACTCGGTGCACGCCTCGCCGTCCTGCAGAACTCCACCGGGTCAGTGCCCGGGCCGTTCGACTGCTGGCTGGTGCTGCGCGGGATCCGGACTCTTGGCGTGCGCATGGACCGGCACAGCGCCAACGCTGAGCGTGTCGCGGCCATGCTGTCGGGTCATCCGCGGGTGAGTCGGGTCTTCTACCCGGGTCTGACCGATCACCCGGGACACGAACTCGCCGCCAAGCAGATGCGCGGATCCGGCGGCATGGTGTCGTTCGTGATGCGCGATGGCGAGCAGGCCGCCGTCGACGTGTGCGAGCGGGCGCAGCTGTTCACTCTCGGCGAGTCCCTCGGTGGTGTCGAGTCGCTGATCGAGCACCCGGCACGGATGACCCATGCCTCGGTTGCCGGCTCGCCGCTGGAGGTGCCCGCCGACCTGGTGCGGCTCAGCGTGGGCATCGAGTCGGTCGACGACCTGATGGCAGACCTGCTCGCTGCCCTGGGCTAGTCGAGGGGCTCGGCCACCTCACGCCACATGCGCACATGCGGACCGATGCCGGGCTCTTCCCACTCCTCGCCGTACGCCACGAACCCGGCTCGTCGATACAACGACAGGGCCGGCGTGCGCGCGTTGCACCAGATCAACCCGCCGCCGGCCATGGCTACGTGGGCGAGCGCTGCGTTCAGGACCGAGGTGCCGAGTCCCTGACCACGCCACGCCGGCTCGGTCGCCATGCCGCGCAGCCGCCACGACTCGGGTCGGTCGGGCAGCCACGGGCACTGCTCGGGTCGAACGTTGGCCGTGGCCACCACCTGGTCGGACCCCGAGTCGTCGGCAGCGACCGCGGCGAAGACGGCGGTGTCGGGCTCGTCGTCCGTGGGCTGGCGGATCTCGTCGACCCGCTGGTGAGGACGCAGCACCCGTTGCCGCAACGGATAAGTTGCGGCAACAGCCACCCTGCGGATCTCAGGAATTTCCGTGGTGCCCCGGCCGGTAGACCATCAGGAAAAGGATGATCAGCCAGATCAGCGCGATGACCGCCGAGGTCGCCATGATCCTTCCGGCCTGTACGGGGGAGTCCTCGCCGGCCTCCCGGCGCCTGATGGCCGCTCGCTGGTCACGCTCGACGATCGCAAACGTGAGCCCGAACGCGACCACGAACAGAGTCAGCGACGCCGACACCCAGAACTCGTTGAACTTGATCTTGTCGCGGACGAGACCGAGGCCGAGGACGCCGACCAGCAGCGTGCCGAGTCCGAAGATCTGGGTGGCGCGATGCACGTACCGCAGAACAGCGTCACCGGCCTCCCCCTGTCTGATCAGTCGCGGCGAGATCGACGTGGCGACGGTCAGTGGGCCGATGAGGAAGATGGCGGCAGCGATGTGCAGCGCCTTGATGAACTCCATCCGGGGAGCCTATCGCCGCGAACGGCCGTGCCGCCCCCGCCGGGCTTGCAGATAGTCGCTGACCACGTAGTCGCCGAGACGTTCGGGTCGCGGTGCGAAAACGCGACCGCCGTTGCGCCTCGCCACCTCTTCGACGAAGTCGACGAGCCGCTGTTCGTCATCGAGCATGAAGATGTTGATCGTCGCCCCTCGCCTGGTGCACCGCTCGACCTCGGCGAAGGTGAGCTCGACCGTTTCGTCCAACGGAGGCCAGCAGAACACCGCCTGGCCATCGCGGCTGAGGTGGGCGGTCGGCTCGCCGTCGGTGACGACCAGAACCACCGGCTCGGCATCGGGATGCTTGGCCAGGTGCCGGTTGGCCAGCATCAGACCGTGTTGCAGATTGGTGCCCTGCACCATGTCCGATGACAGTGCGGCCAAGCCGACCGGTGACAGCACGCGCGCGTAGTCGCTGAACCCGATGATCTCGATCGCATCCTGTGGGTAGCGGGTGGACACCAACGAGTGCAGGGCAAGGGCGGTCGACTTCGCCGCGCCCCACGTCCCGCGCAGCGCCATCGAGTACGACAGGTCGACAAGAAGGGCCACTGCCGCCGTCGTCCGGCGCTCGGTCTCCACGACCTCGAAGTCCTCGACGGCGAGTCTCACGGCCGCCCCGGCCGGCCCCGGCCCGGCCCGGAGCACGGCGTTGTGCAGGGTGCGGCCGACGTCGAGCGGCTGTTCGTCGCCGTATACCCACGGTCTGGTCGAGCCGATGAGGTCGCCCGCCGCGCCGGCGTCGCGCATGTCGTGGCCACCGCGACCGCGCGCATCGAGCCGCGAGAACACCCGGCGCAATGCCGTTGCACCCAATCTTCGAACAGCTCGGGGAGTCAGCTGCAGGCCGTCACGGGTGCGCTGGAGGTAGCCCTGCCGTTCCAGCTGTCGCTCGATCTCCCGCAGCGCCGCGAGGTCGTCGACCGCCGGCCGGCCCAGCGCGCGCTGCACCTGCTCGGGGTCCACGTCGCTCAGGCTGGCGCCGGGATAGTCCTGCCTGAGCGCAGATCCGAGGTCCTCCAGATCGGCCAGTTCCTCCAGTGCGGTGGTTGCGTCGCCGAGACCGAGTTCCTGCTCGCCGTCCATCTGCGCGGGCCGGTCCCACGGCAGGTCCGGCCGGGCGGCTCGCAGTCTGTCGCGCAACTCGTCGAGTTCGCCCGCGAGTCCGGCATTATCGAGCGCGCTCGCGGCAAGTTCGGAGAGCTCTGCGCGCTGACTTGGGGACAGCGACTGCATGAGTCGCTCCTGGGCTGCCGCGCGGCGGGCCAGGTGGTCGACCAGTTCGGCAAGGTTCGCCGGCCGCTGCGGAAACAGATCCCCGTGGCGTTCCATGAACTCGTCGAACTGGGCCTGGGTGTGCTCGCCTCGGGCGTCGGCAGCCAGCATGGCGTTCAGATCGGTGAGCATCTCCCTGACCCGCGCCATGTCCTGCGGCGTGGCGTTCTGCAGCGAATCCTTGAGTCCGCGGAACTGGCTGTCGAGCACCTCGCGGCGCAACAGGTCCTGGATCTTGTCGTAGGTCTCGCGCGCCTGCGGGGAGCGCCACTGGTAGTTCGACAGCTCGCGCACGGCACTGGCCGTTTCCCGCGGCAGGGCGTCGAGCTCGGCCTCGGCCAGCCGGGCGCTGTCGTCGGGGTCGGGGAAGAGTGCGGCGCGTTCCTGACCGATGGCCGTGTCCAGCAGCGCGCGTACCTCTTCCAGCGTCCCGTCGAGCTTGCCCTTCCGACGCGCGTTTCGCTGCCGACGCCGGACCTCGCGGCGCAGATCGTCGAGCCCCCGCCGGCCGTCGACGCCTCGCTGGAGCAGACGGCGCAGGGCGTCCGATGGGCTGTCTCCGTCGAGCACATCCTCGCCGAGTGCATCGAGTGCGCTCGCCACGTCGTACGGCGGTTCCAGCGGATCGCGGCCTCCGTGCCACTCGCCGTATCGATAGCCGTGGCTAGCCGCCATAGAGCGTGCGCCCGTCGACGTATTCCTTGGCCAGTCTGCGATTGAGGTGCAGCCCCTCCAGCGCGAATTCCACGGCCGCCGCCACCAGCCCCGGGTTCTCGACTCCCTCGCTGACACCGAGCCGCTCGAGGATCTGGGCGAGGCCGGGCACTGGGCCGAGTTCGCGAAGCAGATCCGCTCCGGGCACGAGTTCGCCGGTCTGCACGGTCGCCCCTTCGTCGAACCGGCGCTGCAGGCTGGTCAGGTCGAGACCGGCCAGGCGGGCTCGGAACGTCTGGGCGATCGCGCGCCGAAGCAGGTGCTCGAGCACGTCGAGCTCGCGGCCCTCCTCGGTGTCCTCGAACTCCACCTTGCCGCGACTCGCCGGCACGACGGTGGCGAGGTCGCACACCCGCGCAACGGCACTTGCCTCCCCGGTCAGGGCGGCCCGTCGAACGGCCGACGCGGCCAGCGTCTCCACCGCCGCGATGCCGAAGCGGGCGCTGACGCCCGACCGTGCGTCCACCTGTGGGGCTTCGCGAACCTCGCGGGCGAATCGGGCGATGACCTCCAGCAGGTGTGCCGGGATCAAGGGTGCGGCGAAGGAGCCGTCGCCGTCCCACATCAGATTGGCTTCCTGCGCGATGAGGAGTTGTTCGTCGGCGAGTTCGAGCGGGTAGTGCGTGCGAACCTCGGCACCGAACCGGTCCTTGAGCGGGGTGATGATGCGCCCGCGGTTGGTGTAGTCCTCCGGGTTGGCACTGGCGACGACGAGCAGGTCGAGCGGCAGGCGAAGCTGATAACCGCGCACCTGGATGTCGCGTTCCTCCAGGACGTTGAGCAAGGAAACCTGGATGCGCTCGGCGAGGTCGGGTAGTTCGTTGATGCTGAAGATGCCCCGATTCGTGCGAGGCACGAGTCCATAGTGGACGGTCTCCGGGTCACCGAGGGTCCGGCCCTCCGCCACCTTGATCGGGTCGACGTCCCCGATGAGGTCACCGACGCTGGTGTCGGGTGTGGCGAGTTTCTCGCCGTAGCGTTCGTCGCGGTGTCGCCAGCCCACCGATGTGGCGTCGCCCTGCTCCGCGACGACAGCCTGGCAGCGGCGGCACACCGGAAGGTAGGGGTGATCGTTGATCTCGCACCCGTGCACGACCGGCGTCCACTCGTCGAGCAATCCGGTCAGGGTGCGGATCAGCCTGGTCTTTCCCTGGCCGCGCTCGCCGAGGAGCACCATGTCGTGTCCGGCCAGCAACGCGCGCTCGACGTCGGGCAGGACTGTTGCGTCGAAGCCGATGATGCCGGGGAATGTGGGTTCACCATCGCGGAGTCGCTGCACCAGGTTGTCGCGGAGCTCGACCTTGACCGGCTTGTAGACGTGGCCGGTCGCGCGGAGCTCACCCAGGGTTGTCGGCGCTGGTGTAGTCACAACGACCACGCTACGTCCGGACCGCGCTGAGCGCACTGACGTTGTCAGACGCTGCCGGCTTCACCCACCACGGCTTCACCGCTCCGTCCCAGGTCTCGTGATACGGCGGCCTCCGGCGGCCGCGACGGTCGCGAGACGCCCCCGCGAGCGCGGCTCGGACGGCGTGACGGTCGCACTCCGCGCCGGGTCGACTCTCCGGCCGCGCCGTCGCCACACCCCGCACCGGCAAGCCAGGACGTGACTGCACCAGCGACGTCGCCTGTGGGGCACCGGGCAGCAGCCGGATCCGCAGTGCGCCGAGCTCGAACCTGCGTGGACCGGCGGGTGAGGCGCCGATGGACGCCATGAAGGCCTCTGCCGGCCCGTCCCCACGCAGGCACGCCAGTTGCACCTCTTTCGGTCGCGCCATCGGTGGTGGCGGCGACCAGACGGCACGAGCCAGCCAGCCGGTCAGCGCCAAGCTGGGCCATGGCCACTCGTGCGACATCGCTGCCAGCAACCCGCGAAGGCCGCCTTCTGCCGGCCCTCGCATCGCCTGCGGAAGGCGCTCGGTCATCGGCGGTGCCCACCACTGCAGTGCCGACATGCTGAGCTCGATCGATGCCGACTCGTCCCGCACCAGCCAGTCGCGAGCTTCCTCGTCGTCGCTGGTCACGAGGGCTGCGAAGTTCGCCGCCTGGAAGGCCCGCTCGTCCAGCCGCGCCGCCCGGCATCGACGCCGCACCTCTCGTCCGGAGACGGGCGCCGATTCAAGTGACGCGGCCGTGTCGCGGGCCGCCGCGTTCTCCGCCATCCGCCGGAACACGCTGGCGTCACCGCGTCGCCTTGCTCGCTGCTGCACCAACGCACTGCGGGAACGACGCTCTGCCGCTGTCGCGCCGCCGGTTACGAGCTGCAGCTCCCAGCGCAGGCCGCACAACGCGAGCAGTCTTTGCATC
>JBAVXU010000119.1:0-3492 GCA_049698415.1 Mycobacteriales bacterium | reverse complement strand
CCGTCTGGGTGCTGCTGCTAGGTGTCACTTTCGCCATCCAGAACTACTCCGGCTCAATCTGCTGCGGCACCGGGGTGCCGCCCGCGCAGATCTTCATCGACGCGCTGGGCCGCACCGGCGGCGAGATGCTGCTGCTCATCGTGATCGTCGCCCAACTGTTCTGCGGCATGTCGTCGATCACCGCCAACTCGCGGATGATCTACGCGTTCTCGCGTGACGGTGCCCTGCCGGCGTCCAGCATCTGGCACCGGATCAACCCGCGGACCCGGACCCCAACCAACGCCATCTGGCTCGGCGCCGGCGGAGCGTTCGTGCTCGGCCTTCCGTACCTGTGGAACGCCACCGCCTACGCCGCCGTGACCTCGATCGCCGTCATCGGGCTCTACATCGCCTACGTACTGCCGACCGTGCTCCGGCTGCGCCAGGGCGCGGACTTCAAGCGCGGTCCGTGGCACCTGGGGCGCTGGAGTCGGCCGATCGGGATCATCGCGGTCGTCTGGGTGGCGTTCATCACCGTGCTGTTCATGCTTCCGCAGGTGAGCCCGGTGACCTGGAAGACGTTCAACTACACCCCCATCGCCGTGCTCGTCGTCCTGGGCTTCGCCGGCATCTATTGGCTCGTCTCGGCGCGCAAGTGGTTCCACGGTCCCAAGATCCAGGGCTCTCCGGAGGAGCTGGCCGCGATCGAAGCGGATCTGGACCGCGTGTGACAGCAGCACACCAGGAGCCCGAACTGGACGTCGAACTGCTGCGGCTCGAAGTCGACGCCGGTCGGATCGACACGGTGGTGCTGGTCATCACCGACATGCAGGGCAGGCTGGCCGGCAAGCGGTTGGCAGCGAGGTATTTCCTCGACGATGCGCTCGAGGGGGCAGTCGAGGGCTGCAACTATCTGCTCGCGGTCGATGTCGACATGAACACCGTAGAGGGCTACGCCATGTCGTCGTGGGCGACCGGCTACGGCGACTTCGTGATGCGGCCGGACCTGGCGACGTTGCGCCGGATCCCGTGGCAGGACGGCACGGTGATGATCACCTGTGACCTGTACTGGCCGGACGGGCGGCCGGTGGTCGCCTCACCGCGACAGATCCTCAGGGCACAGCTCGACCGGTTGGCAGAGCGTGGCTGGGCGGCGTACGTCGGCACCGAACTGGAGTTCATCGTCTTCGACGAGACCTACGAGAGCGCCTGGCACAAGGGCTATCGCGACCTCGTGCCGGCGAACCTCTACAACGTCGACTACTCGATCCTGGGTACGGCACGGGTCGAGCCGCTGTTGCGGCGGATCCGCAACGACATGGCCGGTGCCGGGATGGTGGTCGAGTCGGCCAAGGGTGAGTGCAACCTCGGCCAGCACGAGATCGCCTTCAAGTACACCACCGCGCTGACCACCTGTGACAACCACGTGATCTACAAGAACGGGGCCAAGGAGATCGCGGCGCTGGAGGGCAAGGCACTGACCTTCATGGCCAAGTTCAACGAGCGCGAAGGCAACTCCTGTCACATCCACTTGTCCTTGCGCGGTGCGGACGACGCATCCGCGGTGTTCGCCGCAGGCGGGCACGATCACTCCGCGCTGTTCGAGCAGTTCCTCGCAGGTCAGTTGGCGGCGCTGCGCGAGCTCACGCTGTTCCTGGCGCCGAACATCAATTCCTACAAGCGTTTCGCCAAGGGATCGTTCGCACCGACCAGCATCGCCTGGGGGCACGACAACCGGACCTGCGCGCTGCGGGTGGTCGGCCACGACGCCGATTCGCTGCGCTTCGAGAACCGTGTCCCCGGCGGGGACGTGAACCCCTACCTCGCCGTAGCCGCCCTCATCGCTGCCGGCCTGCACGGCGTCGACGAGGGCTTGGCGCTCGAGGAGCCGTTCGTCGGCAACGCCTACGACTCGGACCGGCCACAGGTTCCGTCGACGATGGCCGAGGCGGCCGCGCTCTGGGGCGACAGCGCGGTGGCGCGGGCGGCGTTCGGCGATGAGGTCGTCGACCACTATGCCAACATGGCGCGGGTGGAGCTTGAGTCGTTCGGCGCCGCCGTGACCGACTGGGAGCGGATCCGGGGGTTCGAGCGGCTGTGACGGCCGCGTCGTACACCGTGGTCAATCCGGCCACCGAGGAGCCGGTGGCGACCATCGAGCAGGCAGGCGTCGAGGAACTCGATGCCGCCGTGGCCCGGGCCGTTCGCGCCTACCCGGCCTGGCGGGCCGTCGACCCGGCCGACCGGGCCCGGCTGTTGCGTCGCTTCGCAGCGGCGGTCGACGCCGATCTCGATCACCTGGCCGACCTCGAGGTCCGCAACAGTGGGCACCCGATCGGCAACGCTCGCTGGGAGGCGGGCAACGTACGCGATGTCCTGAACTACTACTCCGCCGCGCCGGAGCGGCTGTTCGGCCGGCAGATCCCGGTGGCCGGCGGCCTCGACGTGACCTTCCGCGAGCCGCTCGGCGTCGTCGGGGTGATCGTGCCGTGGAACTTCCCGATGCCCATCGCCGGCTGGGGACTCGCGCCCGCTCTGGCAGCCGGCAACACGGTCATCGTCAAGCCGGCCGAGATCACCCCGCTCACGGCTCTGCGGTTGGCCGAGTTGGCCCTGCAGGCCGGGCTGCCCGAGGGCGTCCTGCAGGTCGTTGTCGGCAAGGGTTCGGTGATCGGTCAGCGGCTCATCGAGCACCCCGATGTCCACAAGATCGTCTTCACCGGCTCGACCGAGGTCGGCCGGGGCGTGCTGCGGGCGGCGGCGGCCCAGGTCAAGCCGGTGACGCTCGAACTCGGCGGCAAGTCGGCCAACATCGTCTTTGCCGACGCCGACCTCGAACAGGCGGCGGCGACGGCGCCGTACGCCGTCTTCGACAACGCCGGTCAGGACTGTTGTGCCCGATCGCGCATCCTGGTCCAACGCAGCATCCACGACCGGTTCCTGGAACTGCTCGAACCCGCGGTGCTCGGCGTCAAGGTCGGTGACCCGGCCGATTCGGGCACCGAGATGGGGCCGCTGATCAGCGCGGCACACCGGGACCGGGTCGCCGCGTACGTGCCGGCTGATGCGCCGGTCGTGATCCGCGGCACGGTGCCTGACGGTCCGGGCTACTGGTACCCGCCGACGGTGCTGGCACCGGTCGCGCCGGGGGAACTGACCGCGCGCGAGGAGATCTTCGGCCCGGTCGTGGTGGTCGTGCCGTTCGACGACGAGGCCGAGGCCATCCGCATCGCCAACGACAGCGAGTTCGGCTTGTCCGGGTCGATCTGGACCCGCGATGTGGGCCGCGCCCTACGGGTGGCCCGGGGTGTCGAGGCGGGCAACCTGTCGGTCAACTCCCACTCGTCGGTGCGCTACTCCACGCCCTTCGGCGGCTTCAAGCAGTCCGGGCTGGGGCGCGAGTTGGGCCCCGATGCCCTCGAGGCGTTCACTGAGGTCAAGAACGTGTTCATCTCGACCGGCGAGTAGAGGGCGGGTGGGAGTTGTCAGGCAGGCTTGAGGGCAAGGTGGCCG